>JAWKQB010000002.1:848488-1196977 GCA_041390365.1 Syntrophotaleaceae bacterium
CAAGGACACTTGCCAAAATTCCGTCTCCGGTATAGCATGTTCATCGTTTCGACCCTAATGAACAGAAAGGATCGCGCATGAAAAGTTTGCTTTTCGGGGTGCTGCTGGCGCTGGTTGCCGTCTCTGCACAGGCATTTCCCAAGGAGAACTGCGGGGAGCAGACCTGCACCGACTGTCATAGTCTTTCCAGGCAGGAGGCCGGTTTTCTGCTTGGTGAGCAGGCCGAGAAGATACTGAATGTCGAGTTGTCGGACATGCCGGGCGTCTGGGTGGTGGAAATCGAGAAGCAGGGGCAGAAGTATCCCGTCTATATCGATTTCACCAAAACCCATCTGATGCGCGGCGAAATGATCCGGCTGAAGGATGGCAAGAATCTGACCACCCTGCGCAATGCTGCTCTCAACCGGGTCGATGTCTCCCGCATCCCCCTGGAGGACGCCCTGATCATCGGCCGGCCCAAGGCCCCGACCCGGGTGATTGTTTTCACCGACCCGCAGTGCAATTTCTGCGGCAAACTGCACTACGAAATGAAGAAAGTGGTTCAGGCCGATCCGGACATCGCCTTTTTCATCAAGCTTTTCCCTTTGAACATCCATCCGGATGCCTACATGATCGCCAAAACCATTCTCTGCAATCGATCCATGACCATGCTCGAGGACAGCCTTGCCGGGCGGCCCGTTCCTCCCCCTCTGTGCCGGGCTGAAGAGGTGGATGAAACCCTGAGGCTGGGTCGGGACCTGGGCATCCGTTCGACGCCGACCCTGATCCTGCCCGACGGCCGTCTTTTTGCAGGATTCAAGCCGGCAGAGGCCCTGCTGGAGTTGCTCGATTCCAAGGCAACTCTTCCCTCCGTTTCGGCCTCAAAACCATAATGGCTTGCTTTGGCGCAGCGTTTTTGCTAGAAATGGCCTTTCACATTAATTGACAAGGGAGGCGTTAACATGGGTCTTATGACAGGAAAAAAGGGCATTATCTTCGGCGTTGCCAACGATATGAGCATCGCCTGGGGGATAGCCCAGCAATTGAAGGACGCTGGTGCCACCCTCGGATTTACTTATCTGAACGAAGCTCTTGAAAAGCGGGTTCGCCCCCTGGCGGAAAGTTTGGATGCGGAACTGATCCTTCCCTGCGATCTGGCTAAGGACGAGGATATCGACGCCGTCTTCCAAGAGGTCGAAAAGGCCTGGGGCAGTCTCGATTTCGTGGTCCATGCCGTTGCTTTCGCCAACCGGGAGGACCTCAAAAACCCCTTCAGTCAGACCAGCCGCGACAATTTCCTGCTGGCCTTGGACATCAGTGCCTATACCCTTGTTGCGGTGACAAGAGGAGCGGCTCCGCTGATGAAAAACGGCGGCTCAATCGTCACCATGACCTATCTCGGAGCCCAGCGGGCGGTGCCCAACTACAATGTCATGGGAGTGGCCAAAGCAGCTCTTGAGGCGTCCACCCGGTATCTTGCAGCTGAACTGGGGGAGAAGGGCATCCGGATCAACGCCATCTCCGCAGGGCCCATCAAGACGTTGGCCGCCTCCGCCGTCGGCCAGTTCAAGGAAAAACTGCGGGTTATGGACGAGCGCGCCCCCCTGCGCCGGACGGTGACCCAGAACGAGGTCGGCAAGTCCGCCCTCTATCTGCTGTCCGATCTTTCCAGCGGAGTAACCGGAGAGACTCACTTTGTCGATGCCGGCTTCAATTTCGTTGTCGGTTGAAAAAGGTTTTTTCGGAAGTGCGCACCGTTATCTGAATAACAAAAAAAGGGCCCACCGGGCCCTTTTTTTGTCGGTAACGCCAGGGCGTCAGGAAAAGAAAACTTTTTTCGTTGTCAGTGGAGCGATAGCGAAACGGTTGTCGTAATCGTAATCGTAATCGATAATTTTAAAGCCGACGACGATTACGACAACGATCGGTTCTTATTATTGTGAGTTGGTGTGATGCGTAGGGTGCAACCGTGATACATGGCAATTTGACCGGATTGAAATCGAGCGAGATCCGTGCACTCGAGCGGATCTACCGGCGCCGGGTTCCTCCCGAACGGGTGGTCACCTCGGAACTGGCCCGCTACCTCACTGAACTGTCTGAGGAGATCCGCCGCCAGATCGGCCTGATCATCGATCGGGGCGGCACAGTTCTCTACGTCATTGTCGGCGACGACCGCGAAATCGTCATTCCCGATCTGTCCGACTACGGATTGGGGCGGAGCGGGCTGCGGGGCCTGCGCTGCGTGCACACCCATCTGCGGGGCGAGCCCCTGACCGATGACGACATCACCGACCTGGCGCTGCTGCGTCTCGACCTGATGGTGGCCATCGCCGTCGGCGACCAGGGGTTGCCCGGACCGATCAGCTACGGGCATATCCTTCCTCCCAATCCCGCCGGAAAAAGGGTTGAAGTTCTCCAGTCTCCCTCCATCTATGATCTAGACCTCGATCTCTCGATGTTCCTGCGGGGGCTGGAAACCGAGCTCGAAGAAAAGATGGGAGAGACCGTCGATCTGTCCGATACACGGGAAAAGGCGATCCTCATTTCCGTCAGCACTGATTCCCGGATGGAAATCGAGGATTCCCTGGATGAACTGGTCGAGCTTGCCCGCACAGCCGACGTCCTGGTGCTGGATCGTTTCGTTCAGCGGCCACGGCAGATCAATCCCAAATTCCTGATGGGGGAAGGCAAGGCCAAGGAGGTGGTCATTCAGGCGCTGCAGCTGGGTGCCACCCTGCTGATTTTCGACCAGGATCTGTCCCCGGGCCAGGTCCGGGCCATTTCGGGACTGACCGATCTCAAGGTCATCGATCGCAGCCAGCTCATTCTCGATATCTTCGCACGCCGGGCTCATACCCGGGACGGCAAGGTGCAGGTGGAACTGGCGCAGCTCAAGTATATTCTCCCCCGTCTCACCGGGCGGGGCGTCGCCTTTTCCCGACTGATGGGCGGCATCGGCGGGCGCGGACCGGGTGAAACCAAACTGGAGATCGACCGGCGCCGGATCCGCGACCGCATCAACCGGCTTGAAAACGAACTCAAGGCGCTTTCCAAAGGGCGGCTGCAGCGCCGCCAGCGCCGGATTCGGGCCGGGGTTCCTATCGTTTCCATCGTCGGCTATACCAATGCGGGAAAATCCACCCTGCTCAATGCCCTGACCCAGAGCGATGTTTTTACCGAGGATCTGCTCTTCGCCACCCTGGATACCGCCACCCGGCGGCTGCGATTTCCGCAGGAGCGGGAAGTGATCATCACCGATACCGTCGGTTTCATCCGCAAATTGCCGAAAAGCCTGCTGGGTGCTTTCAAAGCCACCCTTGAGGAGCTCGAGGACGCGGACCTTCTGCTGCATGTCGTCGATCTTTCCAACCCACGTTTTGAAGAACAGATTGCGGCGGTGGAGCGAATCTTGCTTGAGCTGGAACTGGGACGCGTACCCCGGTTGCTGGTTTTCAACAAAATCGATCTGGTGCCCGACGCAGAGGTTGGCCCAATGTGCCGGCGATTCGATGCCATCCCGATCAGCGCCAGGAACCGCCGCAGCTTCGATCCTCTGCTCGAAAAACTGGAGCAGCGATTCTGGCCGGATGAAGGGTAAGTGGTAAGTGACAAGTGAAAAACTCTGCAATGCTATGAAATACAGCACTGGTTTTCTTTTTGATCAGTTTTCTCCTCACTCATCACCGATTACTGATTACTGATTTGATTTCAGGAGGCTTATTTTGTCCAGATATCTGATGTGTCTGCTTCTGGTGCTATTAGCCGGGTGCGTAACAGGAGACCGAGGTGGTTTTAGCAGTTCAAACGGTTTTTTGGAGGCGCCGGGTGACGAAAATGGTTCCATCGACCCGTTCGGTGAAGACCTTGCAGAGGAAGACCTGGTTGGAGAAGATACGGCACTGCTGGATCCGCTGACCCGCGAGGACATGGACCTTTTGTCCGGGGAGGATCAGGCCCCGCCGGAGGACGAGGGGGAGACGGCTGTGGAGGAAGGTACCTCCTTCGATCTGCCGGTCGTCAAGAATGCAAAGGTCCGTTATTTTCTAGATTATTTCACCGGTACCGCACGCAATGCCGTTCATCGCTGGCTGGAACGTTCGACCCGGTACCTGCCCATGATGCGGGAGGTGTTCGCCGAAGAAGGGCTGCCCCTCGACCTGACCTATCTGGCCATGATTGAATCCGGTTTCAACAGCCGGGCTGTCAGTCGAGCCAAAGCCGTAGGGCCATGGCAGTTCATGGAGGGCACCGGCCGTATGTATGGGCTGGAAAACGACTGGTGGCACGATGAGAGACGTGATCCTTACAAGGCGACCCGTGCCGCTGCCCGCCATCTCAGAGACCTGTATAATCGGTACGAAGACTGGTACCTGGCCATTGCCGCCTACAATGCCGGAGCGGGCCGGGTGGATCGCGCTATCGTGAAAGCCGGTACACGGGATTTCTGGGAAATAAGTCATGGCAGTTTTCTTGCCAAGGAGACGCAGCACTACCTGCCCAAGTTGATGGCAGCCATTCTCATCAGCAAAAATCCGGAAAAATACGGTTTTAACGACCTCAATTACCAGCCTGCCCTGGCCACCGACGTTGTTGAACTGCCCAGCTCGACCGATCTCGAAATTATTGCCCGTCTGGTCGAAGTAACGGAGGAGGAGGTCCGTGATCTGAATCCAGAACTCAAACGCTGGTGCACCCCTCCCAACAAAAAAGGGTATCCGGTCCGCCTTCCCTCCGGAACCGCAGAATCCTTCAAGCGTCAGTATGCGGAAATCAGTCCCTCCCAGCGGGCCAATTTCCAGCAGCACCGCGTGCGCTCCGGCGATACCCTTACGGGCCTGGCACGCCGTTACGGCATCACAACCAAGGATATCGTCCGGTTAAACAACATACGCAATCCAAGGGCCCTCAGGGTCGGTCAGGACCTTATCCTGCCGATGCAGGCCGGTGCTGCCCTGGCTTCCATCTACATGGACAGTGTCCCTTCAAGCAAACCGAGTTCTTACAAAGTGCGAAACGGGGATAACCTGTGGTCGATCTCCCGGCGTCTTGGAGTCACGACCAAGCAGCTGTGTGACTGGAACGACCTGCGATCAAAAGCAGTACTGCGTCCCGGCCAGGTTCTGAAAGTACATGGTTCCAACCGGCATGTCGCGGCCAAAAGTGCACAGAGTTCATACAAAGTCCGCAACGGCGACAACCTCTGGGTCATTTCCCGGCGTTTTGGCATGTCCACATCCCAGTTGTGCTCCCTGAACGGCCTGGGGGCGAACGATATTCTGAAACCGGGGCAGGTCCTGAAAGTCTCCGGGAAGGCATCGGGAAGGGATGTCTCATCCAGCCAGAGCATCTATCAAGTGGCGAATGGCGACAATCTCTGGACGATTTCACAACGTCTCGGGGTTTCCACCAGTCAGCTGTGCGAATGGAACGGCCTGCAGAAAAACGATATTCTGAAGCCCGGCCAGGTGCTGCAAATCAGAGAAGTCGGTCTGCAGAGTTCAGTCGGCACCAAGAAGGTGGTCTACCAGGTCCGCCCCGGCGACACTGTATGGGAGATTGGACGGAGGTACGATCTCAAGGCCAGGGATATCATGGACTGGAATAACCTGAACCACAGTCACGTCATCCAACCCGGCGATCAGCTGACCCTGCTGCTGGAGGAGGAGCAGAAGGGTTAAAAGTCCGTATTTCGTGACCCGTAACGGTTGATCGGTAAAGTCAACAAATTTCAGAGCACACGCTAAAACGAAAGGAGTAAGGGGTTCCCCCCTTACTCCTTTCGTTTTACGCTTCACATGTCCCCTTCTTTTCCCTTTTGACTTTCCGCAGCTTGATTTGCTAAACTTCCCCTTTCCAGTAACCGTACATTATGCGCCTTTCCGGAACTGCTGCCGGGGCCCCTTCCTGCTGTCTCCCGAAATAAGGATCTGTCTCATGCTGAATCTTGCCATTTCTCTGGCTCTCTACGGCCTGACCATTTTAGGCTTGTATGTCGCCGATGTCCCTATCCTCATTGCTTCCCTGTTTGGTCTGCTGGTGTTCGTCGGGGCCTTTTTCCTTTTGAGCCGCTGGATTACGAAAAGACTTACGGGGGTGATGGAATCGGTGCAGCGGGACGTGCAGGCCGGGCGGACCGAAAAGGCGGTCAAATCGCTGCAGGCCGCTTATCCCCTAGGCAACTGGCAATTTTTCGTCAGGTCGCAGATCAATGCCCAGATCGGCTCGATCCTCTATCTCAAGCGTGACTTCGCCGCGGCTTTTGAGTACCTGCAAAAAGCCTTCAGCCGTCATTGGGTGGCCATGGCCATGCTGGCCATCTGCTACATGAAGCGCAACAAAACCAAGCAGATGATCGAAACTTTTGAAAAGGCATCGGCGGTCAGCAAAAAGGAATCCATGCTCTGGAGCCTCTATGCATACTGTCTGGAAAAGGTCGGCCAGCATGAAAAGGCCATAGAGGTCCTGGAAACGGGCATTAAAAAGGGAGCTGCCGATGATTGCCTGCTGGCAAACCTGGATGCCTTGAAATCCGGCAAGAAAATGAAGATGCAGGCCTATGGTGACCTCTGGTATCAGTTCCATCTCGAAAAGCCCGGCGCCCTGATCAAGCAGCAGACGAAGGCAGTGCAGGGACGCCGAAAAATCATCAGGCGCTGAGAATTGGCCAAGGAAAAATCGAAAACCAAGGAATTTCGGAACAATCCCTTCAAAACCCTGAAAGGGGTTGCAGCCGCTCCCTCAAACAAGGCCGGCCAAAAACCGGAGGCGGATTTGCCGGAGGACAGGGACAAGGTCGCTGGGCCCGCTGAAAACGATAACGAACTGTTTGCCCGGGAAATGGATTTTCTGAAGGTCGACCCTGCAGACCGAGGCGAAGACGAAATTCTTGAAAAATCCCTTCCTGAGGACACCGAGACGCGTTTCGAGACCCCTGCGAAGCCGGTCTTCCTTTCCGAGGAGGAAGAGTTTCTATGCGCCATTGGCCGGATGGATGCAGTGTTCCGGGACGAGCTTCCGCTGGAGGAGCCGCCTGCGGCCACACCCGGGCGGATGAAGCAGTTGCGCCAGGGCAAGCTGGCCCCTGAAGCCACCCTGGATCTGCATGGCCTGAGCCGGGAACAGGCTCGGGAAAAGGTGAGGTTTTTTCTGGAAGATTCGGTCTTTCAGGGACGGAGAACGGTGCTGGTGATTACTGGGAAGGGCAGGGGATCGCCGGACGGCCCGGTTCTGCGCGACGACATGCAGCGCTATCTCAGCAGCGAAGCCAGGGCCTGGGTGGTGGAGTGGGGCCGGGCACCGGCAAGGTACGGCGGCGATGGAGCGCTGGCGGTTTTTCTGAGGGTCTCCCCCAAACACAAATAAAAAAGGCCGGAACTCTTGAGGGTTCCGGCCTTTTTTTATTCAGTTTTCCGTGTTTTTCTCCGGGACGCTTTCGGTGACCGCTGCCACCGCCTGGCGGGTTCCGGTTTTCTTCCGAGGGCGTCGGGCAGGTTTTTTTTCGGTTTGCGCGGGCTCCGAATGCTTATCCCTGGCGGCGATTTCGCTCCCGGATTCTCCGACGGATTCAGCTTTGGCGGTCCGTGCCGGTCTACGGGGACGGCGTGGACGGGAGGGTCTTTTCTCCTCCGCTTTTTCACCGGGCGTCATGGTCTCGGGAGCAGGTGACTTTTCCGTACTCTCGGCAGGGGCCGATTGTGCGGCATGGCTTGCTGGCTGCGGTAAGGCCGGCTGTTCCTGATCCCCGGTTTTTGGAGAAGAAGCCTTGGGCCGTTTCCGTGGTTTGCGAACAGGTTTATTCGGTTCATCCTTCAGCCCGGCTGGGACGGGTTGTTCGGCCGGTTTTTCCCCTTCTCCCGCCGGAATTGCCGATGGTTCAACCTTATCGGACGGAGTCGAGGACAGTCTGACTTGTGATGCTGGCTTGCGCCGCCGCCTGGGTTTGCGGTGGGGCTTTCCCCCCTCCTGAATAGTGCCGGGAGAGGTCTCCCCAACCTTTTCATCGGCGTCTGAATCAGCCACTTCGGCAGTCAAACCTTTTTCCTCCCTTGAAATTTCCGATTCTTCCGCAGCTTGTCCGGTGGTTGGGGATTCTTCCCGCATCACAGAAGTGCCAGCGGCGGCCGGTTCCGCCGGCATCTCGACTGGTGTAACACTGGATCTTCCAGAGCGTAGCAGTTCGAGCAGATCATCACCGCAAGGGATTTCCGATTCTTCGCCTGGAGCCGGAACATTCGACTCTTCAGATGTTGCCGCAGATTCCTTCTCGGCTTCCTCCATGGTTGATTTGCGTCGCCGGCGTGGGCGCCGCCGTTTGCGGCCGACCTCTTCCCTGGGTGCCGCCTCGGCCGGCTTGTCCTCCGTGGCCTGAACGGTTGTTTCCGGTTCGGCCTGTTCCGGTGTTTCGGCACGGGCAGCGGCCGCATCAATGTACTGCTGGGCGGTCACCTGGTGATCTTTTTCCCGTTTGATGAAGTTGATTTCCATCTGGCCGGCAATGAAGTCCGGACGACCCTTGATATGGATGACGGCGTCGTAGTGGCGTTCGAGCTCCAGAAGCTCGGCCCGTTTTTGATTGAGCAGGTAGGAAGAGACTTCCAGAGGGATCTCCGCGTCCACCTGAGAGATCTGCCCTTTGGCCATGCCGGTGTAGATCCTGCGCAGAAAGTCAAGGGCCTGGGATTCGGCACTTTTGATCCTGCCGGTGCCCTCGCAATGGGGGCAGGGCAGGTAGGAGGCGGCTGCCAGGACCGACTTGATGCGCTGCCGGCTCATTTCCAGCAGGCCGAACTGACTGATGCGGCCGACCGTCACTCGGGCCTTGTCGATCTTGAGAGCGTCCTTGAGGCATTTCTCGACATCTCGGATATGCTTGCGGTCCCGCATGTCGATGAAGTCGATGACGATCAGTCCTCCCAGGTCCCGCAGCCGCAACTGCCGGGCAACTTCGACCGCCGCCTCCATGTTGGTTTTGAAGGCCGTCGCTTCCACTCCCTGTTCGGTGGCCAACTTTCCAGAGTTGACGTCGACGGCCACCAGGGCTTCCGTGGAGTCGATGACAATAGAACCGCCGGAAGGCAGGGAAACCTTGTTGCGGGTGATGTTTTCGATCTGTTCCTCGATCTGGTAGCGGGAGAAAATGGGTCGCCGCTCCTGGTGGAGTTTAACCAGTTTGGCGTATTCAGGCATGACAATTTCGAAAAATTCCTTCGCCTCCCGCGCCACGGCGGGGTCGTCCACCAGCACCTCGTCGATGTCGGAACTGAAATAGTCGCGTATCGACCGGATGACCAGGTTGGATTCCTTGTAGATCAGTGCCGGTGCCTTGACCTTGCTTCCGAGATCGAGAATCTTTTCATAGACCCTTATCAGGTAGTCTACGTCCCGTTTGAGCTCGGTTTTTTTCTGACCGATGCCTGCCGTGCGGACGATATAACCGATGTTGATTGGCAGTTCGAGGGAAGCCATCGCTTCCTTGAGCTTTTTGCGCTGGGACTCCTGTTCGATCTTGCGGGATACTCCCTTGGTTTCACTCTCGGGCATCAGCACCATGAAGCGGCCGGGCAGCGAAAGATAGGTGGTCAAGGCCGCACCTTTGGTCCCCCGTTCCTCCTTGACCACCTGGACCAGCAGTTCCTGGCCCCGGCGCAGCAGGTCGTTGATGCGCGGCCTGCCCCTGTTTTCTCCGTTCTGTGTTTTGAAAAAGGAGGGGTGAATTTCTCCGATCTGCAAGAAACCCGGCCGTTCGCCGCCGAAGTCGATAAAGGCTGCCTGCAAGCCGGTTTCGACGCGGACCACGACACCTTTGTAGATGTTGCCCCGCGTCTGTTCTTTTCCGGTGATTTCGATGTCGAGTTCGACCAGATTGCCATCCTCGACAATAGCTACCCGGTGCTCCTCCGGATGAGTAGCATTGATCAGCATTTTTCTGCTCATGTAAATTCCTTTCGGGCGCTCCTAGGAGCAGCCGCCAAATCTGGGTGCCGGATTCTTTCCGGCAAAGGGGCCTGCGGAATTGTCCGCGGCGACCTGTCGCTGCGAGCGGGCAGGAGGCCGCGCGATGCCTGGCTGGCAATAATTCCGCTATTGGCCAAAAATCGATCACTGTTTTATAGGGCGCCGTTCGGATGCTCGGAAAGGACCGCGAGGAGGCCTCGACATTCGCATGTCAATGCTTCCCGGGGCCATCTGCCTGAGTTTCGTTCACGTAACGGAGCCTAGCCAGGGTCAGTAGCCCGGGCCTGAAACTCTGTTTCGAATCCGCCGCAAAGAGACAAAATCGCCGGCGGAGTTCGTCAAATTCCTGTAACTATACCAGAAAACAGGTTTTTTTAATAGTGGAAACCTTTGGTAAATGCGTGAGGCGTGAGGTGTGAGGTTTGAGGTGTAACCCCTCACTCCTTACTCCTCACTCCTCACCCTCTTCAAACCAATTCGAGGTTTTCCGGATTGAACGGTTGTGCTATATAGTACCACCATGTTGCAGTTAAGAGAGATTAGCAAGGATTTTGGCGACCGGCGGCTTCTGGCCGGCATCAACTGGCATGTGCGCAACGGCGATCGGGTCGGACTGTGCGGTGCCAATGGTGCGGGCAAGACCACGCTACTGCGGTTGTTGAGCGGCCAGGTGCAGCCTGACGGCGGCGTGGTGCAGGTAGCCCGGGGAACCACCTTCGGCTACCTGCCCCAGGAAGGTTTGACCCACCAGGGGCGCAGCCTGCAGGAAGAGATGCGCGAAGCCCTGACCGAACTCTTGGCCATGGAAAAGGAGTTGCGGCGGCTCGAAAAGGATATTGCCGGAGGCAGTCCCGACGATCTGGAGCGCTATTCCGTTTTGGAAGAAACTTTTCGCCAGCAAGGTGGTTATACCCGGGAGATGGAGATCGGCAAGGTCCTCGACGGGCTCGGCTTCAGTGCCGAGGATCGGGACAAGCCCTGCGAACATTTCTCCGGCGGTTGGCAGATGCGCATCGCCCTGGCCAAACTGCTCCTGCAGCGGCCTAATCTGCTGCTTTTGGACGAGCCGACCAACCATCTCGACCTGCCGGCGCGCAATTGGCTGGAAGAGTACCTGACCGCTTATCCTCATGCGGTGGTCCTGGTTTCCCATGACCGGTTTTTTCTCGATCGGGTGGTGAGCCGGATTGTCGAAATCTGGAACGGCGGCCTGCATGAATATCCCGGCAACTACAGCGCCTATCTTGAAGAGCGGGAGAGAAGGGTCGGCGCCCTGCTGGAGGCCAAGCAACGTCAGGATGAGGAGATCGCTCGGATCGAAGCCTTCATCAGCCGGTTTCGCTATCAGGCGAACAAGGCGTCCCTGGTGCAGAGCCGGGTCAAACAGCTCGAGAAGATCGAGCGGATTCAGGTGCCGCCAACCCGCAAGCGGATCGCTTTCCGCTTCCCGGACCCGCCTCGCAGCGGCCGCATGGTTGTGGAACTGACCGGAGTGGATCAGGGCTATGGCGACCTGACTGTTCTGCACCAGGTCGATCTGGCCGTGGAGCGGGGCGACCGGGTGGCCCTGGTCGGTGCCAACGGCGCCGGCAAATCGACCCTGATGCGCCTGCTGGCCGACGTGGAAGATCCCCGGGCGGGAAGCAGGACCTTCGGGCACAATCTGCTGCCCGCCTATTTCGCCCAGGACCAGGCCAGGGTGCTGCACGGGGACAAAACCGTGTTGGAGGAAATCACCGAAGCGGCCCCCTTCGATATGGTGCCCCGGGTGCGGGACATTCTAGGCTCCTTTCTCTTTTCCGGAGACGACGTCCACAAAAAGGTGGCGGTTCTGTCCGGCGGCGAGAAGAATCGGCTGGCCCTGGCCATCCTGCTGCTACGCCCGGCCAACCTGCTGCTGCTCGATGAACCGACCAACCACCTCGACCTGGAATCCAAGGAGGTTCTTCTGGACTCCCTGCGCGGTTTTCCGGGGACCCTCGTTTTCGTTTCCCACGACCGGTATTTCGTCGATGCCCTGGCCAACCGGGTGGTGGAAGTGGCCGAGGGCAGGGTCGAATCCTTTCCGGGCAACTACGAGGATTTTCTGGCGGCCAAGGCCCGTTTGGGCGATGCCAGTCATTCGGCTCTTCGGGTGGAACAGAATCAGGTCGGCCGCACGGTCCGGGAGACCGCCGATGAAACCGCGGGATCACAGAATTCCTTTCAGGAACGCAAGGAAATCAAGCGCCAGGAAAGGCGACGTCAGAAGGAACTGACCGAGGTCGAGGACACGATCGAGGAACGAGAAAACCGGTTGAGCGCCATCGAGGAGTTGATGGCCGATCCCCAGCTCTATCAGGACCACCAGCGCTGGCGGGATGTTTCTAACCAGCATGCCGCCCTGAAAGAGGAGCTCGAAGAGCTTTACACGCGATGGGAAGCCCTGCAGCTGACCGAGTCGGCCTGAAGCAGATGGTCGCAGGTAGCGTTACGTTGTCAGTGAAGGGTTCGCGGAACGGTGGTCGTTGTCGTAATCGAAGTCGATTCCTAATGCGACAACGATACGATAAACCCATATTTTAGCCAGATGCCTGGAAATTAAATGAGATGCCGGTGCCGCCGGCTAAGGGAGTCGACATGTTGCTGCCCCGCGGAAAACAGGTCAAGAGTCCTTTCAACCCTAAAAAAATGAACTGGCCGGATGCCGTCGTCAAATTGAGGGAAGGACGTTTTTCCGGATACCTGCACTGCTGGGGGACATCCGGTAGCGGCATTCTCCTGTTCGATAGCGGCAGGCTGGCTACCGTCAGGTTCTATTCCCGATCAGGAGAGCTTCTGAACGCCGAGGCTTTCGAACGGATCTTTTTCCTGTCGCTGACCGGGGAGATGACATTGGCCATTTACAGGGTTTCCCGGGAGCTCAGCAGCCTGCTCCACTCGGTCCTGGGTGGTGAAATTCTCTACAGAGGGCAGCAGCTTTGCCTCCTGGATATCCCCCACGTCCTGCAAAAACTCACGAAGGACCGGTTCAGCGGATGTCTGCGGGTGGGTGCCGGGCAGGAATTCTCCCTGGTTTTTTTCAAAAAGGGAGCGCCCATCGGATTTTTCCACGACGACAGCCTGGATTTGACCCGAACGGCCGACCTCGAGCGGTCAACGGCCCGCATTCCGGGGGCAACCCTTGATATCATTGCGGGAGTGCATGTTTCCGAAGGGGACATTCCCGATCTGGTGGAATCTCATGACTTGGAAGAATACTGGGACCGGGCGGTCAAGAAGGCGCAGGTGACGGTGTAAGGTGAACTCTCTCAGTGCCGATCGCAGTCTGAGCGGGTCCCGGCAGTCAATAATACGAGGGGAAAAGGCCATGGCAAAGGAAACTTTCGGACGAATGGAACTGCTGCAGGGAGACATCACCCGCCTGACGGTCGATGCCATTGTCAATGCGGCCAATCGCTCTCTTCTCGGCGGCGGCGGAGTCGACGGCGCCATCCACCGGGCCGCGGGGCCTCAGCTTTTGGCGGAGTGCAAAACCCTCGGCGGTTGTCAAACCGGTGAGGCGAAAATAACCGGCGGCTACAGCCTGCCCGCCCGCTATGTCATCCATACCGTCGGACCGGTTTACGGCAACCGCCCCGAAGATCCGAAACTGTTGGCCTCCTGTTATCGCAACAGCCTGCAGCTGGCCATCGACAAAGGGCTGAAAACCGTCGCCTTCCCGGCCATCAGTTGCGGCGTCTATGGTTATCCTCTACAGGAGGCCTGCCGGGTTGCGGTCGATACGGTACGGGAAGTCCTGGCGGAAGACCGGACCCTGGAAAAAGTCATCTTCGTCGTTTTTTCCCAGGAACTGTATGGGATTTATAAAAACTATCTACAGCGTGAGGAGTGAGGAGTGAGGGGTAAAAGCCGGCGGAGTCAGGGGTCATGGGTTTATGTGACCGTTATCAGCTGGCGGAGTGCCGCCTTTTGCGGTTGTACAACCCTGAAAAAAGGATTTGACTATTGGCTTTGACTCCTCACCCCTCACGATTAAGTCCATGAACATCCTCCTTCTGGAACCGTACCTGACTGGCTCCCGGGCGGCATGGGCCGAGGGGTATGCGGCATGCAGCGGGCATCGGGTGGATATTCTGTCTCTGCCGGGCAGGCACTGGAAGTGGCGGATGCATGGCGGGGCAGTGGCCCTTGCCAAACAGTTTCTTGAGAGGGAAGGGCCGGGGGATCTGCTGCTGGCCAGCGGTATGCTCGACCTGACGACATTCCTGGCTCTCATTCGTGACAGATCCGCGGGTCTGAAAACGGTTCTCTATTTCCATGAAAACCAGTTGACTTACCCCTGGTCTCCGCGGGATGGCGATCCTGCTGCCCGGAGAGACCTGCATTACGGTTTCATCAACTATGTCAGTGCTCTGGCTGCCGACCGGGTCCTTTTCAATTCCGAGTACCATCGCCGGGAGTTTCTGGGGGTGCTGCCCGGATTTCTGAAGGCTTTTCCCGATGCCAGAGGTCTTGAAAACTGCGAGGCTATCCGGAGGAAAAGCCGGGTATTGCCGCTCGGTCTCGATCTGCGCCGGTTCGATGCTCACCGTCCGGTCCACGATACTCCCAAGGATCTGGAACCGCCTCTCATTCTCTGGAACCATCGCTGGGAATACGACAAGAATCCCGAAGATTTTTTCAGGGCGCTTTTCACTCTTCAGGAGGAGGGTGTGGATTTTCGTCTGGCGGTTCTCGGTGAATCGTTCCAGGAACAGCCCGCCGTCTTTGCCGAAGCCCGTAAGCGCCTCGAGGGATGCATCGTGCATTTCGGTTTTGCCGACACCTTCGAACAATATTCCGGCTGGCTCTGGAGAGCCGATGTTTTGCCGGTAACCGCCATCCACGATTTTTTCGGTGTCAGCGTGGTGGAGGCCATGTACTGCCATTGCCATCCTCTGCTGCCCAAGCGGCTCGCCTACCCGGAGCACATTCCAGAACCCTTTCGCGACGATTTCTTTTATCGTGATCAGTCCGATCTGCTGAGAAGGTTGAAAAGACTTCTTCTTGACCCCCGCCTGGTGCAGAGGGGGGGAACCCGCAGATTTGTCGAAGGCTACGATTGGTCTGTTCTGGGTCCTGTTTACGATGCCCTTTTCGACGACATTGCCCGAGATGGTCGGGACCAACCGGCATCAAATGGCTTTTTATGCATTTAATGACCGCTTTTGCTATAATGATCTCCTTGTTGCAGGTTAGGGCAGTTGCAATTAGCTGTTACAAGAGAATCTGCAAAAGGACAACTAGAGTATAGATTTTCAGAGGCTGTTTTCTGCTGAAACCAGCCGGATGGATTGCTGATGAATAACCATACGGAAGACCAGGACGATTACATCGAGGACGAAGGTCACCAACTGGAAGCGGGTCGTCAGGCTATTGAGCAGGGCGATTATTCGGCTGCCCTGGAGTATCTGGAAGAATATCTGGAAGAGCATCCCCTGGATGTGGAAACGCTGATCCTTGCTGCCCTGGCCGCTGCTCATCTGGGCGACAGCGCCAAAGCAGCCGCCTTGTATGGTCTTGTTTTGCGGCTCGATCCCGGTAACGGCACCGCTCATCATTCCTTTGGGATGCTGCTCGAGGAGGTGGGGCATTTCGATGAGGCGCTCGCCCACTTTCATCGGGCCCGGGAACTGCAGCCCGATTTCCCGGAAATCTACATTCATACCGCCAACGTACTCGATCGTCTCGGGCGGACGGAGGAGGCATTGCTGCAGTATGATGAGGCCTTGCAGCATCTGGCTGACGAAGGGGCCGTCTATTATAATCGGGCACGGATTTTCGCCCGCCGGGGCAAGGTCAGACTGGCCCTGAGGGACCTGCGCCAGGCCGCGGAATCGGACCGCCGATATCTCGAGGCCGCCAGAAAGGACGCCTCCTTCGATGCGGTTCGCAACAGCAGTTCCTTCCGCCGTCTGCTGGCGTGAGGGGAATGGCGAAAGGCGAGGGGCGTGAGGGGTGAGGGGTGAGGCGTGAGGAGTAAGGCAAAAGCAATAGGCAAAGTATAAAGTGCCAAGGGCAAAGGCTTAATAGAGTAGCGCGTTTTACTTGATGGTTTCAGGGTTAGGGGTAAGGTGTTACCCCTCACTCCTCACCCCTCACTCCTCACGATTTCAAAGGTTTTCCCAATGCAAAAACTTCTCATCGGCGTGATCGGGGCCTCCCGATGTACTGAGCGGGGCTACGCAATGGCCCGGGAGGTCGGCCGTCTTTTGGCCGCAAAGGGTGCAGTGGTGGTCTGCGGTGGTCTGGACGGGATCATGGAGGCGGCCTGTCGAGGCTGCCTGGAGGCGGGAGGGGAAACTCTGGGCATCTTGCCGGGGGGCGATCCGGCCGCCGCCAATCCCTATGTGACGCTGGCGGTTCCGACCAACATGGGGCATGCCCGCAACGTGATCATTGCCCATACCGCCCGGGCCCTGATCGCCATAGAAGGGGAGTTCGGCACGCTTTCGGAAATGGCCATCGGACTCAAACTCGGCCGCCCGGTCATCGCCCTCGGGAGCTGGCCGGGCATCGACGGTGTCTTACAGGTCTCCTCTCCTGAGGAAGCTGTGGGACAGGCATTTGAAAGACTTTGCCAGCCGGAAAGGCAGTTATGAACATCAAAGACGCCGATCTGCAGCGTTCACGGGATTTTTCTACGCGTTTCATCGAATGGTTGAGGGGCAAGGGTGCGATTCTGATCGTCACTCATGATCATCCCGACCCCGATGCTCTGGCCGCGGCCATGGCCCTGAAGCATCTGATCCTGATGAAAACCGGTGAAACGGCGACAGTTGCCTACGGCGGTGTCATCGGCCGAGGAGAGAACAAGGTCATGGTCGAGGAGCTCGAGATCGACATGGTAACCCTCGACAGTCTCGATCTGAGCCGGTTCCAGGTCATCTGCCTGGTCGATACCCAGCCGGGGGCCGGGAACAATTCCCTGCCGCCCGACCAGAAGGTGCATCTGGTCATCGACCATCATCCGCCACGAGAGTCCTGCGCTTCCTGCCGCTGGGTCGATGTGCGGGACAACTATGGTGCCTCGGCAACGATCCTGTTCGAGTACCTGTTGGCCCAGGACGTCAATTTCGGCACCAAGCTGGCGACCATCCTGTTTTACGCAATCAAGTCGGAAACCCAGGACCTGGGGCGGGAATGGAACCGTGCCGACCGGTCCGCCTACCTGCATCTTCTGCCTTTGAGCAATAACCGCATCCTCTTCAACATCACCCATCCGGAAGTGCCGCGGGAATATTTTTCCTCTTTCTGTAAAGCGATCCGCAACGCACGCACCTATGAGGACGTGCTGGTGTTCAACCTCTTTAACATCGACAACCCTGATATTGTCGCGGAACTGGCCGATTTTCTGCTGCGCGTCCAGGACGTCAAGGTCGTTCTGGGCATGGGCCGCTTCGACAATGGTGAAATCCTGTCCTTCCGAACCCTTCTGCCTCAGATTCGCTCCGGGGAAGTGATGCAGCAGGTCCTCAAAGGGCTTGGGACTGCAGGAGGTCACGGCATGATTGCCGGCGGTCAGATCCGGCCCATGTCGGAAAGCATCGAGGCGCAGAGGGAGTTGGAAGAAACTCTGACCCATCGACTGCTGCAGTTCCTGCAGAGGCCGGAAAAACGGGCCAGGCCGCTGGTCATGGGTCTGTAGCAGTTATCGGTGCGTTGACAGGCCCGCCGGTCCCGGAGTATAAGGAACCCTTTGGCGGATTCCGGATTCTATAGTAAACAGAGGTTTATCTATGCTGCGTCTGCTTGTTGTTTTTCTTATGCTGGCGTTTTTGGGCGGCACCGCTGAGGGTGCCGTGGAACTGGCCCTCGAGGGGCGCCAGCCGGTGACCCTCGAGGAAGTCTACTTTCACAACGGCATCGTTTTTCTCGCCCTGGAGGATGTTCTGGCTCCCCTGGAGCTCAGCGGAAAGTGGGATTCCGTGGACCATGTCTATCGGATCAGAACCCCGAGGGGAGTGGCCGTCATTTCGCCCGGCAGTCACTTTCTCCGGTGCGGTGAAATGCTTCGCCCCCTGGCCAACCCTCCGCGGTTCATCGATGGAAAGCTGCGGGTCGATGAGGATTTTGTTGCCCTGCATCTGCCTACCCTGCTGAATAAGCCTGTTTATTTTCACCAACTTGATGCTGATAGAGAGACCGAGCCGGCTGGGGAAACACCTATCGACCGTCTTTTCGCCTTCATTCTGAGGAAAGACAGACCCGTCGATGCCCCCGTGCTGCGGGCGGTTGCCATCGATCCCGGTCACGGCGGCCAGGACCCCGGGTCCATTGCCGATGAGGGGCTGAAGGAAAAAGATATTGTACTCGACGTGTCCCGGCGACTGGAAAAGCAGCTTAAAATGCACCTCGGCATCCCGGTCTATCTGACCCGCAACAGCGATTACACGCTCAAACCGGCCGACCGATTGGCCGCGGTAAATCAGCCGAATGTGGATGCCCTGGTTCTGCTGCACGCCCAGTCATCCTTCAGCGAGGACGCCCGGGGCGCCACCCTTTTTATCCGGCCGGCCGGACAGCAGCCGGGCGTGGACGGTGTCATCGATTCCGGAGAGAGCCTGAGACTGGCCCGCCAGTTGGCGGCCAACCTCAAAAACGCCGGCATCAGGGTCAACGGAATCGAGCAGGCTCCCCTCCTGCCATTGGGGAAGGGGAACCTGCCGAGCGTTCTGGTGGAACTGGGTTATTTGAGCAATCCCGCAGATCGGGCCTTGCTGAAGGAGGAAGCTTCCCGGGAGCGACTGGCGGCCGCCCTTTACCAGGGGTTGAAGGCCTATGCCGAAGAGAAAAAGGAGGTTGGAGGGTGAACCTGGATTCGATGATGCGCGCCGACGGGCGGCATGATGAGGAACTTCGACCGATTTCCTTCCAGCGGGCATTTACCCGCTATGCCGAAGGCTCGGTTCTGGTCAGCTTCGGCGAGACCCGGGTTCTCTGCAATGCCTCGGTTGAGGAGAGCGTACCCGCTTTCATGCGCGGCGAGGGACGGGGTTGGGTAACGGCCGAGTACTCCATGCTGCCGCGGGCCACCCAGGTGAGGTCGGGACGCGAATCACTGCGGGGCAAGGTTGGCGGGCGTACCTATGAGATTCAGCGGTTGATCGGCCGCAGCCTGCGGGCGGTGGTGGATATGGAGGCCCTGGGCGAGAGGACCGTGGTGCTCGACTGCGACGTGCTGCAGGCGGACGGCGGGACCCGCACCGCGGCCATTACCGGAGCCTATGTGGCGCTGGCCGATGCCATGAATGTCCTTGTCCGGCAGGGGGTGCTGTCGGCGAGCCCAATCAGGGAAGGCGTGTCGGCGGTGAGTACCGGCCTCGTTGGCGGGAGGGCCCTGCTGGATCTCAACTACGAGGAAGATTTCCGTGCAGCAGTGGACATGAACTTCGTGATCACCGCTTCCGGCCGCTTCATCGAGGTTCAGGGGACGGCCGAGGAAAGACCCTTTACAGCAGATGAGCTTGATCGAATGAGAGAACTGGCCCTGCAAGGTTGCAGGGAATTGGCCCTTTTGCAGGCCCGGGCGCTGGAGGTCTAGATTTGCAGCTGGTCGTAGCTACCGGAAATCGCGGCAAACTCAAGGAGATTCGAAAGTTGCTGGATGAATCAGGCATTGATATTCTCGGCCTGGATGACCTGGGCGGTCTTCCCGAGATTATCGAAGACGGGCACACCTTCGAGGAAAATGCCCTGAAAAAGGCTGATACTGTTGCCCGGGCGACCGGCCTGCTGACTCTCGCGGACGACTCGGGACTGGTCGTGGACGCACTGGATGGAGCCCCCGGCGTTTTCTCCGCCCGATATGCCGGGGAAGGGGCCGGAGATGACGCCAATAACCGAAAATTGCTGCAGGGTCTCGCCGGTCTTGAACTTTCCCGGCGGTCTGCTGCTTTTTGCTGTGTCATGGCTCTCTGTCGTGCCGACGGCTGGAGCAGGGTTTTTCACGGTCGGGTCACCGGCCTGATTACCATGGAGCCAAGGGGGGACGGGGGGTTCGGATACGACCCGCTGTTTCTGGTTCCGGAATACGGCAGGACAATGGCCGAGCTGTCCCTGGACATAAAAAATCGCATCAGCCATCGCGGTCAGGCGCTTCGTCAGGCCATCGCCTTTTTAAAGGAACAAACTCCCGGAATCCCATAAAAAATTCCAATCCGAGTTGACAACCCCAGTTTCTCATGCTTTAGGTTCTAGTACACGGTCGTAATTGTTAGTCAGCGTTACTTCAGATCGGCTGGCAACGGGAACCTGTTCCGGAAAGTTCATGAAATTGGCGGCAACTGCCAATCCTGCGTTTGCCGGTTTCATGACGATGCCGGGCAAAACCATGGTCAAGGAGGATCACATGCGGAACTGGCAAATGTTGTTCGGAGGTGCGGCAGTTGGGGTTATGGTGCTGACGGGTTGTGCGTCCAAGACTTCACCGGCCGACCAGGATCAGTTGACCCAAGTCCAGGAGTACACCCAGAGGACCGAGCAGAGTGCCCAGGCCGCCCAGATGGCGGCGGAAAAGGCGGCGGAGGCTGCGGAGCGGGCTGAAGCTGCTGCGAACAAAGCGGCAACGGCTGCGGAACTCGCCGCACAGCGCGCCACCGAAGCGACCGATGCGGCAGGAAAGTCGACACAAGCTTTCGAAATGGGGCAGATGAAATAGTTACTGGCCGAGCGAAAAAGCCTCCGGGAGCGGAGGCTTTTTCGCTACCGGTAACAGGATGTCTTTGACTAACAACAGCATGGCGCCTGACCGAGCCAGGGGCACCGATTTTGCCTTTTCACAGATCAACCTCGCCCCGGTCTTCCAACGGATATGAGATCGGGACGGGGATACCTCGGGCCTCCTGCAATGCTTTCAGAACCAGGGACCTGTCGATCCGGCCTTCCCAGGGAAGATCGCGGGCCTGTTGCAGCACCTCTTCCTCCATTTGCTCTTCGTTTCCTGTCAACCGCCCATGAACCTCGAGATAAAGTCGTCCTTCCTTGAGGCCGACTTTGAGCGGCTGGTCGATGATCCTGACCGGCGTCCCCGTCTCGACCCGGTGAAAAAGATCCTCGATATCTTCCGGGTAGAGCCTCAGGCAGCCGTGGCTGACCCGGCGTCCCACGCCGAATGGTTTATGTGTGCCATGAATGCCGTATCCCTTAGCGGAGAGGCCGAGCCAGTAATCACCCAGAGGATTGCCGGGACCGGGAGGGACCACGGCCGGCAGTTCCGGTGATTTGGCCCTGATTCCGGGGGGAGGTGTCCAGGCTGGTTTGGTCACTTTGGAAATAATGCTGAACAGGCCGAGGGGGGTTTCCCAGCCCTCCCGGCCGATGCCGATGGCATAGGCCCGTACCCTTGATCGTCCGTTTTCCCGCCAGATGTAATAGAGGCGCTGTTCCGCCAGATTGATGGTGATCCCCTCTTCTGCCACCAGCGGCAGGATGAAGGCATAGGGCAGCTCGACATCGATCCCGGGGGGTGGAAGCCAGGGATCGATGCCGGGATTGGCACGAGTCAAAGCCTGATAGCCGGTGCCGCTGCGACGGGCCAATTCGATCAGGGTTTCCCGCCGGCCAACCAGATAGGGCCGGTTTGCCCCGACCACAGGCGCCGGAACAGCTTCGTCGAGAAAGGAATCCTTCTCGAGGCGAGGGTGCCAGGCCCGGGAGCTGGACGGCCATTGCAGCAAAGCGGCGAGAAGGAGTAAGAGAATGCTCGGATACGTTCTTTCCATGGTATGCGAGTATAGCCGAAGGTGAGGGCGGGGAAAAGGGGGAGGATTGAAACGTGAGGAGTGCGGCGGGCCGTCTTACGGCTTTCGCGAGTTTTCGAGAATGTCCCTTGTCCGGTTCATCAGTTCCCGAAGGCTGTAGGGTTTGGGGAGGTAATCGTCGACGCCGAGATCGAGTCCTTTTTGTCTGTCTTCCTCCGAGTCCAGGGCGCTGACCATGATGATAGGGATATGGGACAGCTTGGGGTCCGGCACACGCCGGATCAGGCGGCAGACTTCCCATCCGTCCAGTTCGGGCAGCAGTATGTCGAGCAGGATGAGGTGAGGGCGGAATTCTTCAGTCAAGCGACAAGCCGACAGGCCATCCCCGGCAATCCGGGTGGAAAAGCCGTTCCGCTTCAAAAAGCCGTCAAGCAGGCTGGCCAGTTCGGGTTCGTCCTCCACAATGAGAATTCTCGGGCTTTTTTCGATGGATTTTTCCGCAGCAGGCATGTTTCCGTCTGTTCCATTGCAGGGTTTTTGTTAAAGAGATTGGCTTCCGGCAGCGCGTCTGAGGGAAAGAGTGCGGAAAACATATTTAAAAAAAGTTACCTTGTTGTAAAAATTGTGCTAGTATTCTGCCTTCGAAGAAGGGGCTTACTTCCTCGGGATTCATGCCGCATCAGGCCTGGGGATAGATTCACTCCGGTCGTTCCCCCCTGATCGATGGTCGACAGCATGTGCTGCTGTCGGCTACCGCACCTCTCAATTCTTCCAGCCGGTTCAGGAATCGTTGCCTCTCCCCGCCCTTTTCTTCCTGGCTAACAGCTTCCCATTATCCTTTTTGTTATAGAGAGCGTTTCGGATTCTCTTCCTGGGATTGTCATTTTCGGAGAAGATGAATATGAGCGATTGGATGAATTTTTCAGACAATTTGCACCTCGGTTTCATCGACTCCCCGCACACTTCATCGCAGTCTCCCGGCGCCAGCGGGGATGGTGTTTTGCCTGTTACGGGTGAGGAAAAATATTTTGCTCTGAGCCGCGCTGTTGGGAATGTCACCTACGAATACTGTCTTGCGCGGGGTGAGACACGATGGTCGGACCGGTGCGAAGAGGTTTTCGGTGTGAAGGCCCAGGAGTTGCAATCGGAACCTGCCCTGTGGCTTTCCCGCATTCACGAAGAGGATCGGGAACGGGTCTGCAGTGAATATCGCAAGGCATTGCTTGAGGGCGCCACTTTCGATCTGGAATACCGGGTCAGACATCCCATGGGCCATCATCTGTGGGTGCGGGACAGGGGTGTGCCGGTGGAGGGCCCCGATGGCCGAACCCGGGGGATAGTCGGTTTTCTGAAAGATATTTCGTCCCATCGGCAACGGGACGAAGACCTGTTGTCCGCCAAACGGGCCCTCGAATCTTCCCTCAACGGCATCATGCTGGCTGATACTCAGGGATGCCTGACTTACGCCAACAGCTCTTTTCTCAAACTGTTCCATTATGAAGAACCGGACCAGGTCGTGGGCAAGCCGGCGGCCGAGTTCTGGGAAAACCCCAGAAAAGCCCAAGCCGTGTTCCGTCTGCTGCGAAACAGCGGTGAGTGGTCGGGGCAGGTCGCTGCCCGCCGCAGGGACGGATCCCGCCTGGTTGTCGAACTGTCCGCCCATACTGTTTTCGACCAGAACGGCTCTCCGATTGGCTACATGGCCTCATTTATCGATATTACCGATCATCGTGAAGCCGAGCGGGAAAGGCAGGAATCGGAAAAGAAGTATCGACTGCTCTTTTCCTCCAGTTCCGACGCTCTGATCATCTGCAATGCCGTGAATGGCCGCATCCTCGAAGTCAATCCCGCTGCATTGAACCAGTATGGATACGGCTACGACGAATTTTTCCAGATGGACATCTTCAATCTGGCCGAGGAACCGGAAGAGTCTGTGTTACGGCTGAAGAAAATACAGAAATGCGGGCAGGCCAACTTTTCCCTGCTCCGCCACCGCCGCAGGGACGGATCCTGTTTCGAGGCGGAAGTTTCAGCCGCCACCTTCAAGTGGAAAAATTGCCTGCTCATGGCCTGCTTCATTCGTGACGTATCCGACCGGCAACGGCTCGAAAGACTCAAGGACGACGTTCTTTCAGCAGTCAGCCACGAAATGCGCACGCCGCTGACGGCCATTCTCGGCTATACCGAATTCATGCTCAACCATGACCTGGATCCGGGGGCGGGGCTCCAGTATCTCGACATCATCCGCCAGCAGAGCGAACGGCTGCGGGAACTGATCGAAAATCATCTCAACCTGCAGCAGCTGCGGGCCGGCTTCGGCATCGGGCTGGTCCGTCCGGTGGAGGTCAAGCCCCTGCTGCACAGCGTGATTGGAGGGTTCCGGAACTCTTCCGAAAAACACCGCATCCTTGTCGAGTGCGCCGCAGACCTCAGCCCGGTTCAGGCTGACGAACGGCAGCTGCACCGGGCGCTGCAGAACCTTCTGTCCAATGCCATCAAATATTCTCCTGATGGTGGAGATGTAATCCTGGGCGCCTTTCAGGATGGACGGAATGTCACGCTGTACGTACGGGACGAGGGCATCGGCATCCCGCATCATGCCCAGGATAAAATTTTCGATCGCTATTTTCGGCTCTGCCCGGCGGAAGGCCCCACCATAGGTGGCACCGGCCTCGGGCTGGCCCTGGTCAAGGAGATTGTCAAGGCCTGCAGCGGGCATTTGCGGGTTGAAAGCAGTCCGGGGCAGGGCAGCACCTTCTACATCAGCCTGCCGACGGAGTAGCTGGCCGTGGCCGGAAATGATTGACACTTCCCCTGTCCCCGTTGTATTAAACCGAGGTCGACCGTCCCGGCAGCTTTCAAGAGAGACCGGGTTTTTTTTGTCAATCTGCAACGGGTAATCCTGAAGAGGAGGCACAAGGGCGTGGCTGAAATCAAGATCGATTACGAAAAAATGGGCGGGTTGATCCCTGCCGTTATTCAGGATCACGAGACCGGTGAAGTGCTGATGGTGGCCTTTCTGGATGAAAAGGCGCTGAAATTGACCCTGGAAACCGGAAAAACCTGGTTTTTCAGCCGCAGCCGCAACAAGTACTGGATGAAAGGCGAGCAGTCCGGCAATACTCAGGAGGTCAAAGAGGTGCTGACCGATTGCGATGCCGATACCGTCGTCATCAAGGTCAAGCAGAACGGCGGCGCAGCCTGTCATACAGGAAACCGCACCTGCTTCTATGTTAAATGGGAGGATGGTCGTTGGGTCGAGCATTCGGAACCCCTTTTCAATCCGGATGAGGTGTACAAAAAATGAACCCGCTGATCAAACTCGGGATTCCCAAGGGGAGCCTGGAAAACGCGACCGTGGAGCTGTTCGAGAAGGCCGGCTGGACCATCCGGCTTTCCTCCCGCAACTACTTTCCCTCCATTGACGACGAGGAGATCGGCTGCAGCCTGATCCGGAGCCAGGAGATGGGAAAATACGTCGAGCGAGGGACCATCGACGTCGGCATCGCCGGGCGGGACTGGGTGATGGAGAACAATTCCGACGTTGAAGTGGTGAGTGAACTGGTCTATTCCAAAGTGTCCCGGCGGCCGGCACGCTGGGTACTGGTGGTGACCCAGGATTCGCCTGTCCGGAGGCCGGAGGATCTGGCCGGCAAAACCATTTCCACCGAACTGGTCGGATTCACCCAACGTTTTTTTGCCGAGCGCAATATTCCCGTCACCGTCGAGTTTTCCTGGGGCGCTACGGAGGCCAAAGTCGTCGAGGGCCTATGTGACGCGATAGTGGAAGTGACCGAAACCGGCTCCACCATCCGCGCCAACAACCTGCGGATCGTCGAGACGCTGATGGAGTCGACCCCGGTGATCATCGCCAACCGCGCCGCCTGGGCAGACCCCGCCAAGCGGCAGAAGATCGAGCAGTTGAACACCCTGCTGCAGGCGGCTCTGGCGGCGGAAAAAATGGTCGGCTTGAAAATGAATGTGCCGAACGAAAAACTTGCGGCCGTCATCGAGTTGCTGCCCAGCCTCAACCAGCCCACGGTGGCCCATCTCTACAAATCGGAGTGGGTTTCCGTCGAGACGGTGCTCCATGAAAAAGAGGTGCGCCGCATCATCCCCGGATTGATGACTGCAGGGGCGCAGGGGATCATCGAATATCCCCTGACCAAAATCATCTGATGCCCGAAACCAGGAGAAAAGAGATGGAACGCACCTTTGCCGTCATCAAGCCCGACGCCTTCGAGGCCGGAAAGGCCGGGGACATCCTCGCCCGCATCTATCGGGAAGGTTTTCAGGTGGTCGGGCTGAAAAAACTGTGTCTCAGCCGGAAGCAGGCGGCCGGTTTCTACCATGTCCATCAGGACAAGCCTTTTTTCGAGGATCTGGTGGGTTTCATGAGCAGCGGCCCCTGCCTGGTCATGGTGCTCGAGGCGCCGGAGGCTATTCGCCGTTGGCGGGATCTTATGGGAGCGACCAACCCTGACGATGCCGCGCCTGCAACCCTGCGAAAGGAATTCGGCGCCTCCATCGGCCGCAATGCAGTGCACGGCTCCGATGCGCCGGAGACGGCGGCCTTTGAGATCGGGTATTTTTTCGCCGGACTGGAATTGATCTGACCGGCCCTTCATTTTCATCTTGTGCCGCCACAGCCCTTTGGATACAATCTGAAGGGTTTTTTCTTTAAAATCAGCAGGATCGATAATTTTGAACAACCTGAAAATAGGTGCCGGGTCCCCCCCGGTCGATATAAAAAATCTGACCCTGGAGGAGCTGACGGACTTCCTCTCCGGCCTGGGCAAGGAGCGTTTTCGGGCCGGGCAGATCATGCGTTGGGTCTACAGCCGCGGGGTGCGGTCCTTCGCGGAGATGACCGATTTGGCCAAAGGTCTGAGGGCCGAGCTCGAGGAGCAGGCGGTCATTTCGCAGCTGCTCCCTGAGGCGGTGGAGGAAAGCCGGGATGGAACGCGCAAATACCTGTTTCGCCTTTGGGATGGGGAAACGGTCGAGGCTGTCAGGATCCCCATGGAAGGGGACAGGGCGACGCTTTGCATCTCCACCCAGGTCGGCTGCGCCATGGGCTGCTCGTTTTGCCTGACCGGGACGTTCGGTCTGGTTCGCAACCTGACTCCGGCCGAAATTGTCAATCAGGTCTGCGCCGCGATGGCCGAAGCGCCGGTCAATAATGTCGTGCTGATGGGCATGGGGGAGCCGCTGCACAACCTGGACAATGTGGTCAAGGCGCTGAAGATTCTGTACATGCCGGAAGGGTTCAATTTCAGCCCCCGTAAGATTACCCTCTCCACTGCCGGCCTGGTTCCGGAAATGCTTGAGCTCGGCCGGCGGATCCGCGTGAATCTCGCCGTTTCCCTCAATGCCACTACCGACGAGATCCGGGACCGGCTGATGCCGATCAACCGCCGCTATCCGCTGAAAGTGCTGATGTCCGCCTGCCGCTCCTTCCCCCTGCAGCCCCGTCAGCGGATCACTTTCGAGTACATCCTGATTCGGGATGTCAACGACAGCGACCAGGATGCCCGGCGGCTGGTCAAGCTGCTGCACGGGATCCCGGCCAAGGTCAATATCATCCCGTACAACGAGCATCCCGGCAGCGATTTCCGGGCCCCTTCCGAGGAGCGACTGGAGGCTTTTCAGACTCACCTGCTCGATCGAGGCGTGGTGGCCATCCGCCGGGCAAGCAAAGGACAGGATATCTCCGCCGCCTGCGGCCAGCTGAAGGGGAAATTGGAGGGCCGGCAGGGGTGAATCGTTGTCGTTGTCGTAAGTGTTGTCGTAATCGGCCCTGAAAGGCATCTTCTATCACGATTACGATTACGACAACGACAACCGTTCCGCAAGCGCTTCACTGACAACGAAGAGAACTCTTCAATCCAATTTTATAAAAGGAAGGGAGCACGACATGGAACAGCCCGCAATCGGCGTGATTGGCGGCAGCGGTCTTTATGAAATCGAGGAACTGACGGACATTCGGGAAGAAAAAATCGAGACCCCTTTCGGCATGCCCTCGGATGTCTTCGTCACCGGCGTTCTGGAAGGGGTGAAAATGGTTTTCCTGCCCCGCCATGGCCGGGGACACCGGCTGCTGCCCAGCGAAGTGCCCTACAGAGCCAATATCTACGGTATGAAGATGCTTGGGGTCGAGCGGATTATTTCGGTCTCTGCTGTAGGCAGCATGCGGGAGGAGATCGTTCCGGGACACATCGTGATCCCCGACCAGTTTTTTGATCGAACCCAGGGGCGGCGGGCCTCCACCTTTTTCGGTAAAGGGCTGGTCGGACACGTCCAGTTCGCCGATCCGGTCTGCAGCGACCTGTCCGAGGCGCTGCTGCAGGCGGCTGTGCAGGAAGGCGCCATGGTTCACCGGGGTGGAACCTACCTCTGTATCGAGGGACCGAACTTTTCCACCCGCGCGGAATCCAATATCTATCGTCAGTGGGGCGTGGATGTCATCGGGATGACCAACCTTCCCGAAGCCCGGCTGGCGAGAGAGGCCGAAATCTGCTACGCTACCCTGGCCTTGGCCACCGATTACGACTGCTGGCATCAGGGCCACGATGATGTGTCTGTGGAGGCCGTGGTGGCGATCATCCGTCAGAATGTAGCCATGGCCCGCAACATCATCCGGGCGGCCGCGGCGCGGGCGGCGGCCGATCGGGTCTGCTGCTGCGGGGAGTCCCTGCGTCATGCACTCATGACGGACCCTGCCCTGATCCCCATCTCCACTCGCAAAAAACTTGATCTGCTGGTGAAAAAATATCTTTAAAAAACATGACCACAAAGGGTACGAAGGATAAGAAGGGAAACAATAGAAAATATTTCATAACATCAATTTTTTTCTTGGTGGTCAATGGATTAATCGTATTTTCGCTTCAACCGCTTTACGGAGGTAATCATGCACCGAAAGCTTTTTCCCGTTATACTTGTGGTCATCTGTTCTCTGCTGACGGCCTGCGCCCCTGTGGAGAAGAAAAAACCCGGTCCTGACGTCCATTACATTCTCGGCGTCTCCTATCTGAGGGAAGGGAACTCAACCAAGGCATTGCAGGAGTTTCAGAAGGCTCTCGAGAAGGAACCCCGCAACCCCGACGTTCATGTCGGGCTTGGCAAAACCTATCATCTCAAGGGGGCTTTCGACGAGGCCGAGAAGCATTACCGCCAGGCCCTGCAGCTGCGTCCGGACGACTCCCTAACCGATAACAACCTCGGGGCGCTCTATCTGGATATGAAGAAGTTCGATGAGGCGATCCACTATTTCAGCAAGGCGGCCAACAACCTGACTTTCACTCATGCCGAGGTTGCCTTCGCCGGCCTGGGATACGCCCACTACCTGAAAGGCGAGTATCTGGAGGCGATCTCCGCCTACGAGAAGGCTTTGGCTCAGAACGGCAACTACGCCCAGGCTCATCTGCGCCTGGGGGAGGTCTACTATAAGCTTGACAGAACCAACCGGGCCATTGGCGAGTATCGCCAGGCTTTGAAGATCGACGGAAATTTCGTGCCTGCCCATTTCCAGATCGGCCTGGCCTACATGAAACTTGGCGAACGGGAAAAGGCAGAGCAGTCCTTTCAGAACGTTCTGCGACTGGCTCCCGGCTCCGAACTTGCCGAGCAGTCGGAAAGCTATCTGGAGGTTCTTAAGTGAACAAGGCAGACGGGGTTCCTTCATCTGCAGTTGAAGACAGGGAACCTTTCGGCAGTTTTCTAAGGGAGCGCCGGGAAGCGCGTGGGTTGTCGCTGGATGACGCGGTGGTCCAGACCCGGATACGGAGAAGCTTTCTCGGGGCTCTCGAGGAGGACCTTTTCGACCAGATACCCGGCGAAACCTACGTTTACGGATTTCTGCGGACCTATGCCGTCTTTCTTGGTTTCGACCCCGACGCCGTTGTTAAGGCTTACAACCAGAGGTTTCACGGCCGGCCACCGACATCGGCGCCGGCCAGACCCGAGAAGGGCGGGAAGGAGGGTTTGCAGCGCTGGTGGATCTGGGGGACGATGCTGGTCGCGCTGGGGCTGATCGTGGCCGTGGTGTTCGTGATGTGTTCCCGCAAGGATGCTGCACCCCCCTCTGCTGACGCCGTCAAGCCCGCTGTTACCGAGCCGGAAAAGTTGGGCGAGGAACCTGTTTTCACCGAAGGGGTGGCAGTGAAAGATGGTTCCGGGAATCATGGGCCGCCGGAAATTGATCCGGTTCCTGAGCTGAGCGGCCCGGAGCCTTTGGTGGAAAACCCAAGGCCGGGCGAGCCGGTGACCGCACCGGTGCTGTACGTTCCTTCCGGCGGCGCCCTGCTCCAGGCGGAAGGCCGGGATACGGGATGGCTGGATATCGCCGTCGATGAGCGGGCTGTGCAGCGCTATCGGATCGAACCGAGGGTGGTACTGAAATGGCAGATCGGGCAGAGCTTCCTTCTGGAGACGGAACGCCCGGGCCTGTTGACCCTCTGGTTTGATGGCAGAGAGGTGGAGCTTGGCGAGAGCACCTCACTGCTCGTTGGACCGGGGTCCGATCCCGGACATCCGTGAAAAAGATGGATGAGGGACTGCGGGAATCGTGCCGGGTGATTGCCGGGCAATGCGGCGAAGACCCCTTCGATCTGGCGGTGGTGTTGGGATCGGGATTGGGCAAGGCCATCCAGGGGATCGAGGATCCGGTCGTCGTTCCCTATACAGAGCTGGACTGCCTGCCCCGGCAACTTGTGGCCGGACATGCCGGGCAACTGGTGACCGGCCATCTTCATGGCCGCCGCCTGCTCTGCTTTCTGGGACGTTTTCACTGCTATCAGGGCTGCAGCGCCCGCCAAGCTTCCATTCAGATACGGCTGGCCCACGCTCTCGGTTGCCCCCGTGTTCTGTTGACCAATGCAGCGGGGGGCATCGATCCAGGTCTTGCTCCCGGCGACTTTCTCTTCGTGACCGATCATATCAATCTTCTCGGCGACAATCCTCTCAGGGGTGAGACTGTCGATCCCTTTATCGATCTGACCGGCCTTTATCCCCAACATTATTTCGAACGTCTGAAAATCTATGCCACAGAACGAGGCATTGGACTGCGCCAGGGAGTTCTTGCCGCCGTTGCCGGTCCTTCCTATGAAACCCCGGCCGAGGTCCGGGCTTTGGCTCTGCTGGGAGCGGCCGCCGTTTCCATGTCCACGATTCCCGAAGCGATCATGGCCGGGTATCTGGGAATAGAGCCGGTTGCCCTGTCTTTTATCGCCAATCGCGCTGCCGGACTCGGGGGCCGGAAACTGACTCACCAGGACGTGCTGCAGGCCGGGGAAAAGGGGGCCAGGGATCTCGCCCTGCTGTTTGAGGAAATGGTTCGTCTCTGGCTTTGACTGGCAGAAACTCATCCTTGAGAGGGGATTCAAAGCTTTGACTTGACAGTTTTATCATGAAAGTAAATTATTTACTGATAACAAACAATTGGGTGGATAACTGTTTTCCTTCCGTCTTGACAGAGCATGGCCCGATGGTAGAATTTTGAAAACGAGGGGAGGAGTGAGTCCAGATGCAAAAAGTGGGCAGAGTTCTGGTGGTCGACGATGAGGAGAATACCCGCATCGGACTGAGCAAGATTCTGGAGCAGGACGGGTATGAAGTCGACAGCGTCGCCAATGGACTCGAAGCCCTGGAATTTCTTCAGCATGAGAAGGTCCAGGTCATAATCAGTGATTTAAGGATGCCGGAAATGGGCGGCTTGACTTTTCTGCGGGAACTCAATCGCCACTACCCAACCACGCAGGTTATCATGATTACCGCCCACGGCGGGGTCGAATCCTATCTTGAAGCCATTCATCTCGGGGCCTATGAATATATCCATAAACCGGTCAAGCTCGAAGAACTACGGATGGTCATGAAGAAGATGCTGACGGGGATTGATCCGGTGCGGGCCAATTAGACCCGTCGGCGGAAACTTGTCTTGCCTATGGTATTCAATCCTGTTTGGGAGGAGGTCGCGATGAAGGAATTCAAGACAATTCTGTTTGCCACCGATTTTTCCGAAAACTCGGAATACGCCTTCGAGTACGCTCTGTCCATGGCCCGCAAGTACGACGCCCTGCTGGCCCTCGTTCACGTCATCAATGAACCGGTCGACCTGCGTGGCTTCTACGTTCCCCACATCTCCTTCGAAACCCTCGAGGAAGAGATCGAGCAGGGGGCCCGCAAGATGATGGACCGCTTTTGCCGCACCCATCTCCGCGATTACCAGAATTACGAAAGTTTCATCGTACCCGGGGTCCCTTACGACGAAATTATCAAGAAGGCCAATGAAGTGGCTGCCGATCTGATCATCATGGGCACCCACGGCCGCAGCGGCCTGGATCATGTCCTGTTCGGCAGTACCGCCGAAAAGGTTGTTCGAAAATCGACGATTCCTGTCTTGACGGTAAGATTCGCCGAATAAGAAGATTCCATCGTCCCACAATCCTCGTCAGCGATAGAGCAGCCCCTTCAGGCTGCTCTTTTTTTGAGTTCGCCCTTGGGGTTGGATCCCTTGCTGGGGTAGCTGACGGGTGTTTCCCCTTGCAAAAAAAGAGAGGGGGAGGTTATTCTTAACCCGGCCCGGCGTGATTGTTTTTGCTGCAAACGCCGGTCGACTTATCCTTTCGAGTCTTCCCGTTCAGGGAGGCAGCTGGAGCCGGAAACGATGCCGGATTGCTGGAAAAGCCGAAAGGCCAGACGCGGAAAGGTAGGAGAAGATGTCCGGTCGAATTCTGATCGTCGATGATGAAAGAGTCATACTGGACCTCGCCGCCATGGTTCTGACCGCCCGCGGCTATGATGTGCTGACTGCAGGGAGTGGGCAGGAGTGTCTGGAAATCGTGGAGAGGGAATCGCCTCCGCTGGTACTGCTCGATTACATGATGCCGGGGATGGATGGGATGGCCACTCTTCGCTGTCTGCGGGAGCGGTTTCCCGACACCTATGTGATCATGCTGACGGGGAAGGGCAGCGAACAGATTGCCGTGGAGGTCATGAAGGCCGGAGCGGCCGATTATGTCCTCAAGCCTTTCAAGAATCAGGACCTGGTGGACCGTATCGAAAACGTTCTGCGGATCCGGCGTATCGAAATCCATAACCGGGAGCTGCGAAAGGAACGGGAGCGGCTCCTGAGCGAGATCGAAAGCTGGAACACGGAACTGGAAATGAGGGTTGCGGAAAAAAGCCGGGACCTGGAACTGGCTCATGCCGAGATCCTGCAGGCGGAAAAGCTGGCAACCCTCGGCCACCTTGCCGCCGGCATGGCTCATGAAATTCGCAATCCTCTTAATGCCATCAGCCTGTTCGCCCAGATTTTGAAGCCGGTCGTGGCTCAGGACAAGGAGAAGAGCGGTTATATCGACAAGCTGCTGAACGAGGTCGACCGCATCGAGAATATTCTGGTCAAGCTGCTTGCGGCCAGCAACCCGCCCCAGTTGAAGGTGCAGACGGTGTCGCTGGCCAATGTGATCAAGCAGACCCTTGTCGATTTTCAGGAGCAGTTGCAGGCCCATGGCATCCGTCTGCTCAATGAGTTTGACGAACAGGCTCCTCCCATCGTCGCCAATGCCTCGGAGATTCAGCAGATTTTTACCAATCTGTTCTCGAATGCCATTTACGAGATGCAGCAGGGTGGCGAACTGTCCGTCAAGGTAACGCAGGAAGACAGCAAGATCCAGGTCCGGGTCAGGGATACCGGGCGCGGCATCCCCGCTGAAAATCTGCGCAAGGTGTTCGATCCGTTCTTTACCACCAAGTCCAAGGGGACCGGATTCGGGCTTTCGGTGGTTCTGCGAATCGTCAAAACCTATAACGGCAACATCAAGGTCAACAGTACCGAAGGGAAGGGAGCCGAATTCGTCATCGAGTTTCCCGCAGAGGTGTCTGAGGCCAGACCGGCCTGTCTCTGACGGGATCAAGAGGAAAAAGGTTTCAGAGGAATGGCCCTGCTGCTGCGGGAAGTGATGTTGACACTCGACGAGGACGAAACCCTGCTGCCGGCCCGGGTGGCCGGCGAACTGGGACTTTCGCCCCGGGCCGTGCGGCAGTTGGATATTGTGCGCTGCGGCATCGATGCCCGGCAAAAGAAAAGGATACTGCGGGTCTATACCGTCCGATTCGAGACGGATGACGAAGAAATGCTGCTGGCCCGCCATAAAAACAATCCCCGCCTGAGCCGGACCCGCGATCAGGAAATGCTGCATATCCGGCGGATCGATAGACGCCATCGGGTACTGGTGGCGGGAATGGGGCCGGCCGGTTTGTTTGCCGCACTTTATCTGGCCCGTGCCGGTGTGGAAGTCACCCTGGTAGAGCGGGGCAGACCCGTCGAAAGTCGGGTGAAGGACGTCCGCCGTTTCCGATCCGGTGGAATCTTCGATCCGGTCAGCAATATCCAGTTTGGAGAAGGAGGAGCAGGTACCTTCTCCGATGGCAAGTTGACCACCCGGGTGAAACATCCCTGGAACCATTTCGTGCTGCAGACCCTGGTCGATTTCGGGGCAGACCCGGACATTTTGCGGCAGGCCAAGCCTCATGTGGGCACGGATCGCCTGCGGCTGGTCCTGATCCGCTTTCGTCAGGAACTGCTCAGCCTGGGGGTGGACATCCGCTATGAAACCAGACTCTCAGGACTGGACTTGCAGGGGGCGGTCATACAGGCCGGCCTGCTTGATGGTGGCGAGGAAGTTCCCTGTGACAGCCTGGTGCTGGCCACCGGACACAGTGCGCGGGATACCTATGACATGCTGCAGCGGGCCGGAGTGGTTCTGGAGAGCAAGCCCTTCGCCGTCGGGGTGCGGGTCGAGCATCCGGCGGAGCTGATCAACCGCATCCAGTATGGAAAACTATTCGCCTCCCGCCTTCCTGCCGCCGATTATGCCCTGACCTGGAACGATCCCGAATCGGGGCGCGGCATCTACTCTTTCTGCATGTGCCCGGGAGGAGAGGTAGTGGTGGCGTCCTCGGAGCCGGGCGGGATGGTCGTCAACGGCATGAGTCCACGGCGGCGCGACGGAGCCTTCAGCAACAGCGCCCTGGTGGTCAGCGTTCGACAGGAGGATTTCGGCTCTCCGGATCCCCTGGCCGGGGTTCGTTTCCAGCAATGCTGGGAACGGGCGGCCTTTTTGGCCGGAGGTGGAAATTACTGTGCGCCGGCGCAAAATCTGCTGGCTTTTCTCGTCGGCGGCAGCGGCCCCCTCGATTCCTCCTGCCGGCCGGGTGTTCGCGCAGCGGACCTGCGCGAAGTCCTGCCGGCTTTTGTGGTGGACGGTCTGCGCCGGGCCTTGCCCCACTTCGAACGTCGTATGCGCGGGTTTGTAACCAGGGAGGCCACGCTGGTCGGCGTGGAAACCCGAACTTCGGCACCGGTTCGCATTAGCCGCCGGGAGAACGGAGAGGCGGTTGCCCAAATCGGGCTCTATCCTGTCGGCGAAGGGGCGGGATATGCTGGAGGTATCATGAGCGCCGCCCTTGACGGACTCAGGACGGCAGAGCAGATTATTCAGAAAACAGCAAGAGACAGGAGCAGCGGGTGAAGGAAGTCTACGTGCAGCAGATCAAGGATCGAGACCTGATCGACAGCCAATTTCTGGTTCGGGACAAGATAACGGCCATGGCTAAGAACGGGAAACCCTATATGACCCTGAAGCTGATGGACCGAACCGGTGAAATCGAAGGCCGGGTCTGGGACAGGGTGGATGAAATCGCTGCCTGTTTCAGCAAGGATGATTTCGTTCACGTTCGCGGTAAAGCCAGCGTCTATCTCGGCAAGATGCAATTGGTGGTTCAGCAGCTGGACAGGGTGGAGGAGTCCGGTGTCGACCTGGCCGATTATCTGCCGGTCTGCCCCCGTCTCGAAGCCGATATGCTCGAGGAGCTGCGATCGCTGGCGAGGGGGATGGAAACGCCTCACTATCGGGCGCTCATGGAGACCTTTCTGGCCGATGATCAATTCCTGCAGCGTTATCTCAAAGCTCCCGCGGCCAAGGCGATTCACCACGTCTATCTCGGCGGATTGCTGGAACATTCCCTGGCCGTGGCACGGCTGGCCGAGAATATCTGCGGTCTCTACCCCGGAATCAATCGGGACCTGCTGGTAGCCGGCGCTCTGCTGCACGATATCGGCAAGGTCGCCGAACTCTGTTATGAACGGTCTTTCGGTTACACCGATGCGGGGAAACTGCTCGGACATATCATGATCGGCTTCCAGATGCTCGAGGACAAGATCCGGCAAGTGCCTGATTTTCCCGCTTCTCAGGCGATCCTTTTGAAACATTTGCTGCTGTCTCACCACGGCCAGTATGAATTCGGCTCGCCCAAACGTCCTAAAACCCTGGAGGCGGTCATTCTCAATTATCTGGACGACCTTGATTCAAAGATCAACGGCATTCGTACCCACATCGATAAGGAAGCGGACAATGGCGACGGCTGGACCGGGTATCATCGGGTCTACGACCGGTATTTCTATTTCGATTTGCCCGGAAGGGACGAGTCGCGGGCCAGCGAGGATCTGGTGATTCCTGAAGATCTGGCATTGCCTGGGTCCGATCCGCGTCCCGCTGCTGCATTCGAGGAGAAGAACAAGGAGGCGCCCGCCAAGGAAACCGGGCGCAGGGAGTCTGGCCGGCGTCAGGAATTGCGCTTCAGCCTCGCCGATCAGCTGCGGGGAAAAAATTTGGAACTGTTCTCGCCAGGGAACAAGGTTGAGGAGTGAACAATGTGGTTAAAAAGCATCGTTACCGGTGAGCTGAAGGTGAACTGTTATCTTCTTGGCTGCACCGAGACCCGCTTGGCCGCCGTGATCGATCCCGGAGGGCAGGCGGAGCGCATTCTGGAGATCCTGGGGGAAAATGACTTTACCCTGAAGATGGTGATCAATACGCACGGACATTTCGATCATGTCGGCGGCAACCGGGCTCTGGTGGATGCCACGGGGGCCGAGTTGCTGATCCATCGAGGGGATGCCGACATTCTGAAAAATGCCGCCCAGCATGCGGCCATGTTCGGCTGCCGCGCGACGGAGCCCTCCCCCGAGCCGAGTCGTTTTCTCGAAGACGGGGAGGAGGTCCGGCTCGGCACGCTGCGGATGAAGGTGATTCACGTACCCGGACATTCGCCCGGGGGTATCTGCGTGCTTACGGACGGGTGCCTTTTTGCCGGGGATTGCCTGTTTGCCGGTTCAATCGGCCGAACCGATCTCCCTTCCGGCGACCAGTATGCCCTGATGAAGGGGTTGCGGGAGCGGGTGATGACCCTGCCGGACGAAACCATCGTCTATCCCGGGCACGGCCCGGAAACCACCATCGGCCAGGAACGGCGGAACAATCCCTTTCTGCGCACCATTGTCTAGCCATTTCGGCATCGGCGTCGGCATCGGGGTCGGTATCGATAAAAACGCGGCCCTGATACCGACCCCGACCCCGAAGCCGAACCGCTCCGGCAAGGGAAAGGTCTCTGAGTGAAAAACAAAAAAATAATTCTCGGGGTTTGCGGAGGGATCGCCGCCTACAAGGCTGCGGAGCTGGTTCGCCTCTATGTCAAGGCCGGCGCCGAAGTCTTCGTTGTCATGACAGCCTCCGCCTGCGAGTTCGTCAGCCCGCTGACGTTTCAGACCTTGTCGGGAAACCCCGTCCACAGGGACCTGTTCGATCTGATCCAGGAACGGGAAATCGGCCATATCTCCCTGGCCGACAGGGCCGACCTGCTGGTGGTGGCACCGGCCACGGCCAACGTGATCGGCAAGGTGGCGGCGGGCATCGCCGACGATCTGTTGACGACCACGATCATGGCCACCCGGGCGCCCGTGCTGTTCGTCCCCGCAATGAACAGCAACATGTGGGAAAACCCGATTTACCAGCGGAACCAGGTGAAACTGCAGGACGGCGGTTATCATTTTATGGAGCCGGCCGTCGGCCTGCTGGCCTGCGGCTGGGAAGGAAAGGGCAAGCTGCCCGATCCGCAAGACATTTTCTGCGAAACCGAACGTCTTTTCGTCCCCCGCGATCTGACTGGCGAAACGGTGCTGGTCACCGCCGGACCGACTCGGGAAGAGATCGACCCGGTCCGTTTTCTGAGCAACCATTCTTCCGGGAAAATGGGTTACGCCATTGCCCGGGCCGCCGTGGATCGCGGGGCCCGGGTTCTGCTGGTTTCCGGTCCGACAGCTCTTCCTGTGCCCCGGGGGGTGGAGTTTCATCCGGTGGTCAGCGCATGCCAGATGAGGGAGGCTGTCCTGGATCTGATACCGTCCTGTACGGTAGTCATAAAAGCTGCCGCGGTGGCCGATTACCGGCCGGTTTTGAGGTCGGGACATAAAATCAAAAAGTCGAGAGGCGATCGTCTGACCCTGGAGCTGGAACGCAACCCCGACATTCTGGGGGAGCTGGGACGAATGCCTGGGGACCGGCTTCTGGTCGGTTTTGCCGCCGAAACGGAAGCCTTGCTGGATAACGCCCGGAACAAGCTGCGGGAAAAGAATCTCGATCTGATCGTGGCCAACGATGTGACGAGGGAAGGGGCGGGTTTCGACATCGACACCAATATTGTCCGGCTGCTCTACCGGGACGGGAAGGTGGAGGATCTGCCCTGTATGAGCAAGGACCGGGTTGCAGGGGTGCTGCTGGATCGCATCATTGAGCTGCGCCTGTCCGGCCCGGATCAATAACCGCTGATCAGGTCGAGCAAACCTTCAGGATTGGTAATGCTCCCGCGGAAGCGCCCTTTCAGTTCCATCAGCAGGCGGTCGACCTCCCGTTCCGGAAGCTTGCCGTCCAGCCAGAGCAGGTTTAGATTTTTTCGGATGATCTTTGCGGCGTGAAGCGCCCTTTCTCCTGCCGGATCGGCCTTCCAGTAGGGGCTGCGATCCATCTGGCAGAGGATGCTTTCTGCCGCTTCCCTGGCCAGTTTCAGGTATTCCTCCTGGTCCTCCTCTCCAAGGGCCCACCTGGAGTGTTCGTTGACCGATTGCAGCATCTTCTGCCATCGCTGCAGGCGGCTGAGCAGCAGAATCGAGTTGAACAACCGTTTATTGGTGGAGAAGGAAAAGAGAGTCCGGGAGAGAACTTCGGTCATGATGGCGTCGTCGTCGCTGAAATCCATGCTGGCCAAAGTCTTGGCCATGCGCCAGATGTCCGGTTTCACGGCGGTCTCGAAACGCATTTCCCAGTAGGCGTGTTTGAGCAGTACCGTGTTGAAGGTCCGCACCATCTTGAAGGGTACCAGAAAGGAATGAGCCACCGTGTCTGCGGCCAGGTGGCTGATGTACCCGTAGGCGCAGGCTTTCTGCCGATCGGTTTTCGCCGCTTCCAGGATCTGGCAGCCGATGCGCCAGGAATGGCAATGCTTGAGATAGTGGGTGAACTTTTTTCCGATGGTGATATCCGCGGCAATACAGCCGTACAGGAAATCGTACGGGTGACCCCCCAGCAAGACCTGGAGCATGGAGGGGAGCCGGGGCAGGGCGCCAAGGATCTGCGAACCGATCTGCAGATGAACGCCGACTCCCCAGGCAAGGGCCTCGCCGGGCAGCAGAAGCAGCAGGATCATAAACAGAAAAATAATTTTCATGGAACCGATAACATAAAGATTTTTATAGGGATTGGCAGGACCGGGCGTTTGAACGGATAAAAGGATAATCCTCGTCGGGGGCGATGTAAAGGTTTTATGCCGGATAAATTTCACAAAGAGTTGCTGGAAACCGTCAGCCAGGTGCGAGCGGTGCTGGAAGACTTTCAGAGCCTGGGTATCAGCGAACTTACGCTCCCCTCCCTGCCCGCCGAATTGCCGGTCTGTCTTCCCGGAGAGCCGGGGCCAGAGGAATTCTGTCGGCGGGAAACCCTTGAGGAGATCAGGGCCGATCTCGGTGACTGCCGGCGGTGCCCTTTATGCGAAAGGCGAAACCAGATCGTTTTCGGCACCGGTAACAGACGCGCCTCCCTGGTTTTTGTCGGGGAAGCGCCGGGACGGGAAGAAGATCTCAAGGGGGAACCTTTTGTCGGCGAGGCAGGTCGTCTGCTGGATCGCATCCTCTTTGCCATCGGTCTCCATCGGGAAGATATCTATATCTGCAATGTGATCAAATGCCGGCCGCCCGGCAACCGTGATCCCCAGCCCGAGGAGGTCGCCGTATGTGAATCGTTCCTTAAGCGTCAGCTGGCCTCCATTCGCCCCCGTCTGATCGTTACCCTTGGACGGTTTGCCGCCCAGTCCCTGCTGCGCAGCCAGACGCCTATCAGCCGCTTGCGGGGTGTCTGGCAGAGCTATGAAGGGATTCCCCTCATGCCCACATACCACCCGGCGTTTCTGTTGCGCAATCCGGCTGCAAAAAGGGATGTCTGGGAGGATATGAAACAGGTCCGGGCGAAAATGCGCGGAGAAGAGGGATGACATGGTGATCGACCCGCCGCTCATCGTTCTGGATCAGATCTTCAAAAGCCGCAGGGGGGGCGGGGGCCACGAAACGATGATTTTGCGGGGGATCGATCTGGCCGTTTCCCGGTCCCGGATGACGGTCATCATCGGACCCTCGGGCGGTGGGAAAACTACCCTGGTGCGGCTGATCAACCGTCTGGAAGAACCGACTTCCGGACGAATTCTGCTTGACGGTCGCGATATTTCCGAACTCGATCCGCTGGATCTGCGTCGCAGGGTGGCCCTTGTACCCCAAAAACCCTTTCTGTTTCCGGGCACCGTCCTGGACAACCTGCGGCAAGCCTTCTATTTACGGGGGACCCGGCCTCCCGCCGCAAATGATTCCGATTTTGCCCAGGTGCTGGAAGAGAACCAGATTCCAGGGGACTGGCTTCAGCGGGAAGGCAGGTCCCTTTCCCTGGGACAGCAGCAGCGGGTCTGTCTCGCCCGCAGTCTGGCGGCCGGACCTGAAGCCCTGCTTCTCGACGAGCCGACCAGCGCCCTCGACCGGCCCACGGGCGACCGGTTGGCCGAAACCCTGCGTCATATCGCCCGCAGCAGGGAGTTGGCCCTGCTGATGGTCACACACGACCTGCGCCTCGCCGAGCGTGCGGCCGATGACCTGGCTTACCTTGAAAACGGCCGCATCGAGGAGCAGGGAGAGCCCGGTCGGCTGCTGAACCGGCCAGCCAGCAAGGCGCTGCAGGCCTTCCTTCGCGAGCCTCAGATGGGGGCTGACCATGAACGATAAGACCATCATCGATCTTGACTACCTGAATCTGATCTTCGCCTACGGATTGTTTTTGCTGGCCGTGGGGCTGGGAAGGCTGAGGCGCATCGGCCAGACGCGGGACATGATCTGGGCCTCGGTACGAATGCTTATCCAGCTGTTCGCCGTCGGCTATCTGCTGCGCTGGATCTTCGCCGTACGACATCCTTTGCCGACCCTGCTGATTCTCCTGGTCATGGGTGGTTTCGCACTGCAGGTTCTGGGTGAAAGGATCCGAAACAAGGTCCCGGCTTTCTATCGTGTGATCAGCATTTCGCTGTTTCTCGGCTGCGGCACCGTCACCTATCTTTTCTGTCTGCTGGTGGTTACCCCGACCCCCTGGTATGATCCCCGCTACCTGGTGCCGCTGGCCGGCATGATCATCGGGAATTCCATGAACGGCGCCGGGCTGGCCGCCGAACGCCTCTCTTCGGAGATGCGGGAAAGGCGGGAGGAGATCGAGACCGCCCTCTCCCTCGGCGCGGCCTCCAGAACCGCCTCGCAGACCGCGGTACGCAATGCCTTTCGCGCGGCGCTGCTGCCGACGACCAACTCCATGGCCGCTATGGGGATCGTGTCCCTGCCAGGGATGATGACCGGGCAGATCCTGTCGGGTGTTGATCCCCTCACCGCCGTCAAGTACCAGATCGCGATCATGTGTGCGATACTCGGAAGTGTAGCGGTCACCAGCCTGCTGACCCTGCTGCTCGGGTATCGTTTCTACTTTACCCCGGCCCATCAACTGCGGGAGTGGTGATGGAGTGTGGCTTGGGAGAACAGGGGCCAAGATATCACCTTGACAAGAGGCCACTGTTTGATTCATACATAGGCGCTTACTGCCCCGATGAGGCTTTCTCATGACCCGAACGTTTCTGGCGCCCGCCAAAATCAACCTCTGTCTGCACGTTCTCGGCAAACGCGGCGACGGCTACCATGATCTCGCCATGGTGATGCAACGGATCACCCTCTACGATCACCTGACGATCAGTGTCGTCGAGACACCGGGTGTGCGCGTCAGCTGCGCCGGTCTGGAGCTTCCCCCCGGTCAGGACAATATTGCCGCAAAAGCGGCCCGCCGGCTCCTGGAACTGTCCGGGCGCACTGAGGGGGTGGACATCGACATCCGCAAGGAGATTCCCGTGGCTGCCGGTCTCGGAGGGGGATCGTCGGATGCCGCCACGGTCCTCATGGGTCTCAACGAGATGCTGAAGCTCGGCTTGTCGAAACAGCGGCTGATGCGGGAAGGTGTGGTGCTGGGAGCTGATGTCCCCTTCTTCATCCTTGAAAAGGAGGCCTGGGCGACCGGCATCGGCGACGTCCTGGAGCCGCTTGAAGGACTGCCCTCCGTCTGGTATGTTCTTGTCAACCCCGGGCTGGCCGTCTCGACCGCCTGGGTCTATGGAAATTTAAGGTTGACATCCCCCAGGGATGATCTTAAAATACCGCGGTTTTCCAGGACGGTAGAAGACCTCGTTTGTCTTCTCCACAACGACCTGGAACAGGTCACCGTCGCCCGTTTCCCTGTCATTGCCGACATCAAGCGGCGGCTTGTGACCGCGGGCGCCAGTGGAGCGCTCATGTCGGGCAGCGGCTCTACCGTGTTCGGGGTATTTGCCTACAGGGCAACCGCCGAGGCTGCTGCAGAAGAATTCAGGGCTGAGTCGGGCTGGCGCGTATTCATTGCGCAGCCGGTTTCCGACTATTCCTGCCGGTCGTAAAAATTTTTGCTGGGGCGTCGCCAAGCGGTAAGGCACCGGATTTTGATTCCGGCATTCCCAGGTTCGAATCCTGGCGCCCCAGCCACCTGAAAATCCATCGTTCAGGAAGCTCTGCTGCTACATCCTGCATGCTTCCTGACATCAGGAGCTGTTTTCCGTCAGGTCATGGGATCCATGGCCTGCAGTTTTTTATCTGAACCCGAATCTCGCAGCTGCCGTCGAGCATGACGGTCGGCTCTGCAGGACGTTTTGCCCTGTTTTTCCATCAGCAACCGCCGATTCGGAACCAAATTCGGAAGGGCCGCCCATCGTGAACAAGTTGAAGATTTTCTCCGGCAATTCAAACATTCCCCTCGCCCGTGAAATATGCGGTCATCTTGCAGTTCCCCTTGGTGCGGCCAAGGTCAGGTCCTTTTCCGACGGGGAGGTGATGGTTGAAATCGGTGAAAACGTTCGCGGGCGGGATGTCTATATCATTCAATCGACCTGTGCGCCGGCCAACGACAACCTGATGGAACTGTTGATCATGGTCGACGCCCTCAAACGGGCTTCCGCCGCGCGCATCACCGCCGTGATCCCCTATTTCGGCTATGCCCGCCAGGACCGCAAGGTGGCTCCCCGCACCCCTATTACCAGCAAACTTGTAGCCGACCTGATCTCCACCTCCGGGGTCAGCCGGGTATTGACCATCGATCTGCACGCGGGCCAGATCCAGGGATTTTTCAACATCCCCGTAGACCATCTGTACGCCGCTCCGGTTCTGCTCAAGGAAATCAAGGAGCGTTTTCACGGCCCTTTGGTGGTCGTGTCCCCCGATGCCGGAGGGACCGAGCGGGCGCGGGCGTTCGCCAAGCGGCTCGATGCAGGTCTCGCCATTATCGACAAGCGCCGCAGCGGTCCCAACGTGTCCGAAGTCATGAACATCATCGGCGAGGTGGAAGGACAGACCTGCGTGGTGATCGATGATATGATCGATACCGCCGGCACTCTCTGCCAGGCAGCCCAGGCCCTCAAGGACAAGGGGGCCGCCGAGGTTTACGCCTGCGCTACCCATCCTGTCCTGAGCGGTCCGGCACTGGAAAGGATCAATCAGAGCTCGCTTAAGGAAGTCATCGTGACCAACAGCATCCCGGCCCTGGACAAACTGCAAGGCTGTTCCCGGTTGCGGCAGCTTTCCGTGGCGGAGCTGCTGGCGGAGGCGATCCGCCGTATTCACGGCGACGAATCAGTCAGTTCTCTCTTCGTCTAACACCCTGTCGGGCATGGGAAATTCTCCGGCTTCCGGCCGGCTGCCAACTGGCAGCACCCCTTCCCAGGTCCCACTCTCTAAATGGAGGAATGGATAGATGGCAAACACTGAATTGAACGTCACCCTGCGCGAGGGTATCGGCAAGGGCAGCGCCCGCAGCCTGCGTCGCCAGGGACTGATCCCCGCGGTGGTCTATGGCAAGGGAATCGATCCCTGCGCCCTGTCCGTCGCGCCCAAGGACCTCAAGGCCGCGATCAGCACCGAGGCCGGACTGAACACCCTGATTACTCTGAAGGGTGCGGGTTCTGTGGAAGGGAAGGTCGTCATTCTCAAGGACCTGCAGACCGATCCGGTCAGGGGCGATGCCCTGCATGCCGATTTCCAGGCGATCGACCTCGGCCAGAAAGTCCATGTCCTGGTACCGGTTCATCCGGTCGGTAAGTCGGAAGGAGAAAAACAGGGGGGCGGTCTTGAATTGATTCGCCATGAACTCGAAGTGGTCTGCCTGCCGACGGCCATCCCCAGCGCCATCGAAATCGATGTCACTCATATGCAGATCGGCGATGTCGTTCATTCCGGCGATCTCGAACTGCCGAAAGGGGTGGAGCTTGCCCACGAGGGTAATTATACCATTCTGACCATTACCGGGCGCAAACTTGAAGTCGAGGAAGCCGAAGGTGCCGAGGCAGGGGCTGAACCAGGCGCCGAAGAGGAATAGGCGGGACCCGATTTGAAGATCATCGCCGGCCTTGGAAACCCGGGACCTGAATACGCTCAAACCCGGCACAACATAGGTTTCATGGCCGCCGAACGGTTTGCCTCCGAACACGGTCTCACTCTCAAGAAAAAGGGCCATCAGGCCCTTTACGGGGTGGGGTCCGTTTATGGTCAGGAGGTCATGGTTCTCCTGCCGCAGACCTACATGAACCGGAGCGGAGCCAGTGTGTCTTCGGCCTGCAAGGCGATGGGTGTGCCACCGCCCGATCTGATCGTCCTGCATGACGAAATCGACCTCCCCTTCGGTACGCTGCGGATAAAACTTGGCGGCGGCCATGGCGGTCATAACGGTTTGCGGAATATAGGCGCCGTGTTCGGATCCCTGGAGTTCATCCGCTTTCGCATCGGTGTCGATCGTCCACCGGCTGGGGGTGACGTGGCCCAGTATGTTCTGCGGTCCTTTTCCAGCATCGAAAGAAACAGTCTGGACCGCGTGTTGGAGAATACGGCCAAAGCCCTTGAACTCCTGCTCCAAGAGGGGGTTCAGGAGGCGATGAACGCTTTCAACAATCGCGATATTTCACTTTAACAAGGGGGAAAGAGTCGAAATGGAACTGCAAATGTATGCTCCGATACTCGGAGCGGTGGGCTTTTTGATCGCCATCGTCATGTACACCGTCGTCAAGGCACAACCGGTCGGCAACGAGCGGATGAAGGATATATCCGAATCGATCCATGCCGGCGCCATGGCATTTCTGGGTCGGGAGTATCGTGTACTGGCGGTTTTCATCGTGCTGGTTTTCGTCATCATTGCACTGGCTCCTTCCCTGGGTCTGTATACGGCCCTGGCATTTCTCGGCGGCGCCATCTGTTCCATGATCTGCGGCTTTATCGGCATGAAGGCCGCCACCCGGGCCAATGTGCGCACCGCCGAGGCCGCCCGCACCTCCGGTCAAGGCAAGGCGCTGATGGTCTCTTTCAACGGCGGGGCCGTCATGGGACTGGCGGTTGCGTCGATGGGTTTGATCGGCGTCGGCATTGCCTATGTCATCTTCGGCGGTGACCCCCAGACCTCCATCTACATCAACGGTTTCGCCATGGGCGCTTCGTCTATCGCGCTTTTTGCCCGTGTCGGAGGCGGCATCTATACCAAGGCGGCCGACGTCGGTTCTGACCTGGTCGGCAAGGTGGAAGCCGGCATTCCCGAAGATGATCCCCGCAACCCGGGTGTCATCGCCGACAACGTCGGCGACTGCGTCGGCGACACCGCCGGCATGGGAGCCGACATCTTTGAGTCCTACGTCGGTTCGATCATCGCCACCGTGGCCATTGCCGCCGCAGCCGGCGCCGGGCTGATGGGCACCCTCGCCGGTGCGCCCGTCGAGGTCGGCTCCGATCTGTTCAGACTGACCCAGGCCAACGCCATGCTGTTGCCCCTGGTGCTGGCCATGGCGGGCCTGATTTTTTCACTGCTCGGCGTCGGCTCGATGAAGTTTTTGAAGAACATCAACCCGGCCGCCGCCCTGCGGTACACAACCTTTGTTGCAGCCGGCGGTTTCCTCGTTGCCACCTACTTCATCACCCGGTTCATGCATATCAGCAACGGCGTCTTCTGGGCTGTTCTCGCCGGCACCCTGGCCGGTATCGCCATCGGTGTGATCACCGAATACTACACCTCATCGGGGCCGGTGTTTCGCATCGCCAATGCCAGCAAAACCGGACCGGCCACCAATATCATCCATGGCCTGGCCGTTGGGCTTGAGAGCTGCGCCGCACCTATCCTGGTCATCTGCGTCGGCATCCTCGTCGCCAACCAGTTTGCCGGCCTCTACGGCATCGGTATTGCCGCTGTCGGCATGCTGGCCACCGTTGGGGTAACCATGACCGTCGATGCCTATGGTCCTATCGCCGACAACGCCGGAGGCATTTCGGAGATGGCCGGTCTCGGCCCCGAGGTACGGAAGATCACCGACGGACTCGACGCCATCGGCAATACCACCGCCGCCGTGGGCAAAGGGTTTGCCATTGGTTCGGCTGCCCTGACCGCACTTGCCCTCTTTTCCGCTTATGCCACCGCCGTCAAGCTCGAAGCCATCGACCTGATCCAGCCTTTTACCGTTGTCGGGCTGCTGATCGGCGGCGCGATTCCCTTCTTCATCGGCGCCTTGACCATGACCTCCGTTGGGCGGGCTGCCGGCAAGATGGTTGATGAGATTCGGCGGCAGTTCCGCGAGATCCCCGGCCTGCTCGAAGGCAAACCCGGTGTTAAACCCGAGCCGGAGAAGTGCGTCGACATCTCGGCTCGCGCCGCTCTGCGGGAGATGGTCCTGCCCGGTCTGGTCGCCGTGGTCGCTCCGGTGCTGGTCGGATTGCTGCTCGGCAAACAGGCTCTCGGTGGCATGCTCGCCGGCGCCACTCTGACCGGTGTGCTGATGGCTCTGTTCATGTCCAACGCCGGCGGTGCCTGGGACAACGCCAAGAAGTTTATTGAAAAGGGCGAACTGCATGGCGAGGCCAAGGGCGGCGACGCTCACAAGGCGGCCGTGGTCGGTGATACGGTCGGAGACCCGTTCAAGGACACTTCCGGACCGGCCATGAACATCCTCATTAAACTGATGAGCGTCGTCTCGCTGGTCATCGCTCCGCTGCTGGTCTGATCGACACGTCGAATACACATCAGTAGAATAAATAACGATAGCCGGGTTTTTTCCCGGCTATCGTTATTTTTACTTGAGCGAAGCCCGAAAGCCGTTCTCACCCCCGGCGGCGGCTGGTTACCTTTCAACCTACATTCAGGAATTACAAAATGGGATTCAAATGCGGCATTGTCGGTCTGCCCAATGTGGGCAAGTCCACCATTTTCAACGCCATCACTTCGGCCGGAGCCGAGTCGGCCAACTATCCTTTCTGCACCATCGAACCCAACGTGGGCGTGGTCGCGGTGCCAGACCAGCGGCTTGATCAACTGGCCGAAATCGTCAATCCCCAACGCATATTGCCGACAACCATCGAATTCGTCGACATTGCCGGTCTCGTTAAAGGGGCCAGCAGGGGGGAGGGGCTTGGGAACCAGTTCCTCGGAAATATCCGGCAGGTCGACGCCATCGCTCACATCGTTCGCTGTTTCGACGACGATAACGTGGTGCATGTGGACGGTAGCGTCGATCCCCAAAGGGATATTGAGGTCATCCAGACCGAGTTGAACCTGGCGGACCTGGACACGGTGGAAAAGCGCATCAACCGCACGCAGAAGCAGGCCCGCAGCGGTGACAAAAAACTGCAGGGCGAGATGGAGGTGCTGGTCCGGGTACAGGAGTGTCTCAATCAGGGGCGCTCTGTACGATCTCTCGAATTTTCGGCCGAAGAAGCCCAACTGATCAGGGAACTCCATCTGATCAGCAGCAAGCCGGTCCTGTATGTGGCCAATGTGGCCGAGGACGATCTGGCCGGAAAGCACCCCTTTGTCGATCAGGTACGGAATCAGGCCCTGGCCGAGGGGGCGGCGTTTGTGACCATCTGCGGCAAGATCGAATCGGAGATCGCCGAACTGGGGCCAGAGGAGAAAAAGGAATTTCTTGAGGAACTCCACCTTGGAGAGTCGGGTCTTGACCGGATGATCAGGGCCGGCTACGAACTGCTGGGACTGATCACCTATTTCACAGCAGGGGTCAAGGAGGTCCGGGCCTGGACCGTGCGGCGGGGAAGTCGGGCGCCCGCCGCTGCCGGGGTCATTCATACCGATTTCGAAAAGGGTTTCATCCGGGCGGAAGTGATCGCCTTCGCGGATTACCTCGCCGCCGGGGGAGAGTCAGGCGCAAGGGAAAAAGGGGTGATGCGCCTCGAAGGGAAGGACTATGTCGTTCAGGACGGCGACGTCATGCATTTCCGGTTCAATGTATAAACCTTGTTTCGATGTGTAAGATATAGACTCGTTGTCAGTGAAGCCGCAGCGAACGGTAGTCGTCATCGTAATCGTGATCGAAAGTCGGCCTTCAAACGTTTACGGTTTCGACAACGACAACGACAACGACAACGAAAGAGGCCGGGTATCTGTTTCTCTATGGGTAAAGGGTGGATTTATGAATCGACCGACGCCTCCTGAAAAACATTGAAAAAATACCCCGGCTGTGCTAATAAACTGAGTTCCTTTATCAACAGGGCGGTTACCGTCCGCTCCTTGCTCCGGATCGATCCGGGGCTACAAACTCATGAGGAGAGAAGTCAAAATGAGAACCTACGAGCACATTTTCATTGTCCATCCGGACACCGTCGGCGATGACTATGCCGCAGTGCTGGAGAAGTTCAAGGGGATCCTGGCCGAGCAGGGTGCCAGCATCCTCAAGATCGACGAATGGGGATCCCGCAAACTCGCCTATCCCGTCAAAAAACAGGCTCGGGGCACTTACGTGCTGCTGGTGTTTGAAGCCAACCCCGAGGTCGTCTCCGAGTTCGAGCGCCGTCTGCGAATCGATGAGAGGATCATCAAGTTCCAGACCATACTGTTGCCTGATGGGATGGAAACGGCCGGAAAGTCGGAAGGGGCCGTGGTCCGGACCGAAGAGGCTGATGACGTGGAAGAAATTGAAGAAGGCGAATAACGCGCTCATACGTGGAGGAAAAAACCATGGCTGAAGATAGAAGAAACGACAAATCTGCCTCAAAGCGACCCGCGGCCACGGCTCGGCGGCGCTATTCCCGCCGCAAGGGCTGCCGGTTCTGCGGGGACAAGGATATCAAAATCGATTACAAGGAGATCCGCACCCTGCGCTATTTCATTTCAGAACGAGGCAAGATCGTACCCAGAAGGATTTCCGGAAACTGCGCCGACCATCAGCGCAAAGTCTGTGAAGCGATCAAGCGGGCACGCAATATCGCCCTGCTGCCTTTTACCGCCGGACATTCCTTTGACTGATCCGGCTTGGGCCCGGATTTGGGATGGCAGCGTTGAATAGATATCGGGAGATCCTTTTCGTTCCCGCGGGCGTGCTGATCACACTGGTTCTGCTTGCCCTGACCGGCGTTCTGCCCCTCAAGGCCGTCGCCATGTTCGCCGTCGCGCTTCCTGCCGCCTATATCCATATGCGGCAGGGGACCGCGTCCGGCGCAACCGTGGTATTGTCTACGGCGGGAATTCTCGTCTGGACCGGCGGCTACCGGGAGGCACTGGCCTATCTGGGGGAGTTCGGCCTGATGTCTTTTTTTCTGCCCATGTTTCTCAAACGGGGGCTATCCTGGGATCGCTCGGTGACGCTGACTCTGGGCCTTCTTCTGGCTCTCGGAGGTCTGGCCCTCGCCGGGGCAGGTTTGGTTGGCGAAGTGAACGTCTTTTCCTGGATTGAGGGCTATCTGCAACAGGAACAGCAGCAGTACCTGGCCATGATCCGGGACCTGAATCTGCAGCCGGAACAGCTCAGTCAGCTGGAAGCGCTCATCAAGCAAGCCGCGGCTTTCAGCCGGCAGGCCTGGCCCGCCGTTGCTGTTATCAGCGCCGCCGGCCTGCAGCTTGTGACCCTGATCCTTCTGCACAAGTTCCAACGGGGCGACTACCGGATTTCCGGAGTGCCGATGCATTGCTGGAAACTGCCCGAACTCCTCGTCTGGGCCCTGATTGCGAGTGGTGGAGGAGTGGTGCTGGGATCCGGGATGCTGAAGCTGGTGGCTCTGAACCTGCTGCTGGTCGTGCTGGCCTGCTATTTCCTTCAGGGGCTGGCCATCATGAGCCACTATTTCAGGAAAAACAGAGTGCCGCCGATCCTGCGCACCCTGGGTTACGTACTGGTCGTCACCCTGAACCCACTGCCGGTCATCGTCACGGGGCTCGGCGTCTTCGATCTGTGGGTGAATTTCCGCAAACCTCGAAAAATCAATGATTAGATCCTTTTTGGGAGGAATCGATGAATATCATACTGACTGAAAACGTTGAAGGACTCGGCCATATCGGCGACATGGTCAAGGTCAAGCCGGGATATGCCCGCAACTACCTCATTCCGAAAAAACTGGCCGTCGAAGCCAATACCCGCAATCTGAAAGAGCTCGAGCACCAGAAGCGGCAAATGGAGCGGAAGGCGCAGAAAGTGATGGAGGCTTCCGAGGTGATCAAGACGCAGATCGAAAAAGTGAGCTGCGAATTCTCACTTCGTGCCAGTGAAGAAGGGAAGCTGTTCGGGTCGGTCACGACCATGGAACTGGCCGCCAAGCTCGCCGAAGCGGGTATCGAAATAGATCGCAAAAAGATCCAGCTGGAGGAGCCGATCAAGGCCCTCGGAGATTACGAGGTTCCCGTCAAGCTCCCCGCAGGGATCACCGCCACCCTGAAGGTCAAAGTCGTTCCCGCCGAATGATATCGGAACCCGGGAGCCTGCCGAAACGAAGACCTTTGCGGTCCCTCAGCTTCTGCAGGCTCCCGGTCCGGATTGATTCAGGAACCCCGGTCGTTTTGAGCCGGTTATTCAGGACGTCTGTCGCGTCTGTCAACAGCATGTCATTTCAAGTCGTGCCTGCTTATTCTGAAATGACCTGCTGCAGGCAGCCTGCGGGGACAGGGACCGACACCTGCCGGTCTCCTCAAAAGCCCAAAGAATAACCAGTGTCCGCCCTGTTATCGACCGCCGCGGGGCCGTCCGGGAACCGTAAGCCGATCGGAGTGAACAGTGCTATGACCGGAACACCGTCCCATCGTCTTCCCCCCCAGAGTCTCGAGGGGGAGATGTCCGTTCTCGGTGGGATTCTGCTTGAGAACGAAGCGCTGAACAAAGCGCTTGAGATTCTCAGACCTGATGATTTCTATCGCGAAAATCACCGCAAGATCTTCTCCGCCCTGATAGAACTCTCTGAAAAGGGAGAACCTGCCGACCTGGTTACTTTGACTGCCGCCCTGCAGAAAAGAGGGGAACTCGAGGCGGTGGGGGGCAGTGTCTATCTGGGCAATCTTGTCGATTACGTCCCCACCGCCGCCAATATCGCTTATTATTGCCGCTTGGTGAAGGAAAAGGCCCTCGCCCGCCACATCATCAGCGTGTCAACCGAAATCGCCACCCGTGGATACGAGGGCGGAGACGTTGAACAGACCCTCGACTGGGCCGAAAAATCGATTTTTGAAATCAGCAGCATGAAGAGTCGTCCTTCCTATTTCTCGACCCGGGAAATCATGAAGGAAACCTTCAAGAACATCGAAAAACTGTTCGAGCGCAAAGAACTGGTCACCGGCGTTCCCACCGGGTTCATCGATCTGGACAACATGACCGCCGGCCTTCAGCCCTCCGACCTGATCATCATCGCCGGCCGGCCCTCCATGGGCAAGACCGCCTTCATTCTCAACATTGTTGAGCACGCCGGTGTCTTTGCCGATCCCGCTGTTCCGGTGCTGGTCTTCTCTCTCGAAATGAGCAAGGAACAGTTGGTGCAGCGCATGCTTTGTTCCGTCTCCCGGGTTGACGCCAGCCGTCTGCGCACGGGAAACTTGGTCGATTCGGATTGGGGCAAGCTGACCAATGGCGCCAGTCTGTTATCCGAAGCGCCGATCTATATCGACGATACCCCGGGCATCACCGTGCTTGAACTGCGGGCCAAGGCCCGGCGGCTGAAGGCCGAGCGGGATCTCGGGCTGGTGGTGGTCGACTATCTGCAGCTGATGCAGGGGCACAATGCCGAAAGCCGGCAGCAGGAAATTTCAGAAATATCCCGCTCCCTCAAGGCTCTGGCAAAGGAGCTGAACGTGCCGGTCATCGCACTGTCGCAGCTGAACCGTTCGCTGGAAAATCGCACCGACAAGAGACCGATCATGGCCGACCTGCGGGAATCGGGCGCCATCGAACAGGATGCCGACGTCATCATGTTCATCTACCGTGAAGCGGTTTATTGCGACGATTGCCGCAGTCGCGAACGGACCTGTGAAAAAGGGCACGAAAAGGATGCCGAAATCATTGTCGGCAAGCAGCGAAACGGCCCCATCGGTACCGTTCACCTCACCTTTCAGGGCCAGTTCACCCGGTTTGAAAATCAGTCGAAGCGGGAGGAAGGGTACTGATCTTCCGCTGGTCCCTTCGATGAAAATAAAAACGCCCGGCAGGCTTTGCTGCCGGGCGTTTTTTGCCATAGTCCTTGTCGTTGTCGTAATCGTTATTGAATCCCTCTCTAAAAACCGATCCCGATGACGACAACGACAACCGTTCCGCTAACGCTTCACTGACAACGATAAGAAATCCGTTACTTTTTCACATCGATATCCAGCATCTGAATCTTTTTGCGCAGGGTATTGCGGTTGATGCCGAGAATTTCCGCTGCGCGGACCTGGTTGAATCGTGTTTTTTCGAGAATGATCCGGATCAGCGGCCGCTCCATCTGGAAGAGAACCATTTCGTACAGGTTGTTCAGTTCCTGGATGTCCATCTGGGTGAAGGTAGCCCTCAGCTTGTTGCCGATCAGGGCTTCCAGTGACTCCTCCGATTCCCGTGTGAGGGTTTGGGGTACCAGATCCGGGAAATCCGCCGGGCTCAGATACTGGTCGGAAGAGAGTAGTGCCGCCCGGCGCAGGGTATTTTCCAGTTCCCTGACGTTTCCTGGCCAGTCATGGCTCTGCAGCAGGTCGAGGGCTTCCCGGGTGCAACCCACGACGGAAACATTGAGTTCCTTCTGCACACGGTGGATAAAATAGTCGACCAGAAGGGGGATATCGTTTCGCCGTTCGCGCAGGGAGGGTATATTGATCGGCACGACATTGAGGCGGTAGTAGAGGTCCTCCCTAAACTCCTTATGACGGACCTTTTCTTCGAGATTCTGGTTGGTGGCCGCCACGATACGCACATCGACCGGGATGGCCGTATTACCCCCGGTCCGGGTGATCTCCTTTTCCTGCAGGACCCGCAGCAGTTTGGCCTGAAGATCGAGGGGCATGTCGCCTATTTCGTCGAGAAACAGAGTGCCTCCGCTAGCCTGTTCGAATTTGCCGATCTTTCTGTCGGTGGCTCCGGTGAAGGCCCCCTTTTCATAACCGAAGAGTTCGCTTTCCAGAAGCTCGCTGGGAATGGCGGCACAGTTCAGAGCCAGAAAGGCCTTGCCCAGCCTGGGACTGTTGAAATGGATGGCGCGGGCCACCAGCTCCTTGCCGGTGCCGCTTTCGCCGGTGATCAGCACCGTCACATCGGCCGGCGCGACCCGTCCGAGGATCTTGTATATCTCCTGCATCGGCGGACTTTTGCCGATGATGGCACGATCGAGATGGTAATGGTCCTTCAACTCGTCCTTGAGGCGCTGGATCTGTGCGGACGCGGTGGAGGCCTTTTGCGCCTTAAGGATGATGGCATCCAGCGCATCGAGATCGAAGGGCTTGGTGATGTAGTCGTAGGCTCCCCTTTTCATCGCTTCGACCGCATTTTTCATGGTCGATTCAGCGGTCATGATGATGACCAGCATCTCCGGCTGCTGTTCCCGGAACAGGGTGAGAAGATCGAGGCCCGAGATGTCGGGCATCTTGATGTCGAGAATGGCCAGATCGTATTTCTGTTTTTCCGCCAAACGCTGGGCTTCGGCTCCGTCGGCGGCAAGGTCTACCTTGAAGCCCTTTTTGGCCAGCGCCTTGGCCAGAACCCAGGCAATACTCTGCTCGTCATCGGCAACGAGAACGCGGTGAATGGACATGATGCGAAATGCCTTTCTTACGAGGGGAGATGCGATCGCCCGGATGTCATCGGGAGGATTCATCACATATTAAAATAAAAACCTCAGATTGTCCCGACGTTGTTCCAAAAACTGCCTATTTTTTTTGCTCTGGACGGACCAGGGGCAAGCTCACTGTAAACAGGGTCCCTTCCCCCGGTGTACTGTCCACTCTGAGAATGCCGCGATGGTCGCTGACGATTTTCTGGCAAAGGGCGAGACCCAGGCCGGTCCCGCGACTTTTTGTAGTGAAGAAAGGGGTGAAGATATGATCCAGCTGGTCGCCGGGAATTCCGCGGCCGGTATCCCTGATTTCCACAGTGACCAGGGGAACGGGGCGTTCTCCCGGACGATTGATCCGGTATTGAGAATCGATGCGGCTGGATATCTCGATCACACCCTCTTTTTCAATAGCTTCGCCGGCATTCTTGATCAGGTTCAGAAAAAGCCGGATCAGCAGGTTCTGATCGCCAAGGATGGGCGGAATGCTCGGGTCGAGACGCAGCTGGTAATCGACCGTCTTGTTCGACTGACTCGCCTTCTGCAGCAGAACGATGTCGGCCAGCACACGGCCCATGTTGACCGGTCCCAGTTTGGTCGAGGGGGGCCGGGCAAGGTCGAGGAGTTCCTCGATCAGTCCATTGACCCGATCCACCTCCCGGTTCATGACCGTGGTGTACTCCTTGAGGGGGCTTTGATCCGGAAGCTCCATGTTCAGCAACTGGGCAGCCCCTTTGATCCCGCCGAGGGGGTTCTTGATCTCGTGAGCCAACCCTGCTGCCAGGGTGCCCAGCATGGAGAGCTGTTCCGACCGCCGGATGGCTTCTTCCAATTCCCTGACTTGGGACAGGTCTCGCAGGATCATGACGGCGCCGTCCCCTTCCCCCTGCTTGCTGTAGATAGGAGAGACCGAGGCCCGGATGGGCAGGGGCGGGCTGCCGCTGCGGGGTAGAAGAATATCCTGGTGACTGTAGAGGGAGCGTCCTTCGCTGACGGCCGTCCGCATCAGATTCAACAGTTCATTCTGACCCTTGAATATGGCGTCGAACCTCCGGCCGAGGGCATGCCGTTCCGAGATCCCGGTGCAGGACTGAGCCGCCGGGTTGAGCAGCACGATCCTTTCTTCCGGATCCACGGCGATCACGGCTTCCTCCATGTTCTCCAAAATGCGCAGGTAGAGAGAGGTGTCTTCCGGCATGCGGGGCATGGATCAGTCCTCCAATTCTTTTGCCGACAAAAAGAAGTGCTCGGTCAGGCTGCTGAGCTCTGCCAGTTCGGACGTCAGGTTGACCCGGGCTCGAAAGGCCGCAGCCCCGGGAAGCCCGCGGGCATACCAGCCAAGATGCTTGCGCATGTCGAATACGGCCCTTCCAGGGCCAAAATGTTCAATGAAGAGCTGAAGGTGCATCCGAAAAACCTCCAGCCGATCAAGGGGGTCGGGTGAAAAGGGTTCGCGTTCTTCGCACAAGGCCTGGATGTTGCGAGCAAGCCAGGGATTGCCATAGGCTCCACGCCCGATCATAACCGCATCGCAGCCGGTTGTTTGAAGCATGGCCAGGGCATCTTCCGGTTGCAGAATATCTCCGCTGCCGATGACCGGGACCGATACCGTCGCTTTCAGCCGGCCAATCTGTTCCCAGTCGGCTTTTCCCGAAAACACCTGACTGCGGGTACGGGGATGCAGGGTGAGGGCATCGACCCCCTCGGCTTCGGCGATTCGGGCGATTTCGAGGTAGTTGACCGACTGATGGTCCCATCCGGAGCGCAGTTTCACGGTCAGGGGCATCCGGGTGGCTTTTTTTACCGCGGACAGGATCCGGGCGACGAGGCGACCATTCCGCATCAGGGCACAGCCGGCACCGGAACGAATGACCTTTTTCACCGGGCAACCGAGATTGAGATCGAGAATGTCTCCATCCCCTTCGACGCTGCGGGCCGCTTCCGCCAGGACCTCAGGATCATCTCCGAAGAGCTGAAGGGCAAGCGGTCGGTCTTCCGCCGTTGTCGCCAGCAACTCCCGGGTTTTTTGCCCTGCACGAATCAGACCATTGGCACTGACCATCTCGGTGAAAGCCAAGCCCACGCCAAAACGCCGCATAATCAGGCGATAAGGAAGGTCGGTGATCCCCGCCATGGGTGCAAGAACGACTCTGTTTTGGGAAAGTAGCTTTTTTATGGGCATGTTTTGAAATCTCTGCCTAATAATTAATCACGGCCGGGCAAGAGACAGGCAGAAGCCTGTCTCCGCGGAACAGAAAAAAGGATAATGTTTTCAAAAAGGAACCTGGCATTTGCGGGTGGAAAAAAAACGTCGATCTGCATAATATAATAAAGACTCGGTGAACGAAGTCGGGTCTTTTGCCATCCGGCATGAGACGTGCGGGATTCTAATCAGGAGGAACATACATGGCAGGTTTGAAAGAACTTCTCTATGCGAAAATTCAGGAACAGCGTCCGCGAGTGGCCAGGCTTGCCAAAGAGCATGGCTCCGTTTTACTCGATAAGGTCACCATTGGTCAAGCCATAGGAGGCGTTCGCGGGGTCAAGTGCCTGGTGACTGACATCTCCCATCTCGACCCGGAGGAAGGGGTGCGGTTTCGGGGCAGGACCATACCCGAAACCTTTTCCGTTCTGCCCAAAATCCCCGGATCCGAATACCCCTATGTGGAAGGTTTCTGGTACTTTCTGCTGACGGGGGAGGTGCCCACCCCCGAACAGACCCTGGAAGTGGTCAAGGACTTTCGCCGCCGGCGCGAAGTGCCCCGGTATGTATTCGATACACTCCGGGCCATGCCCCGCGACCTGCATCCGATGGCGATGCTGTCCGCCGCCGTGGTCGTGATGCAGAGGGAATCCGAGTTTGCCCGGAAATACAACGAAGGCATGAACCGGATGGACTACTGGGACCCGATGTACGAGGATTCCTGCAATCTGCTGGCGAAACTCCCGGCCGTCGCCGCCTTCATCTATCGGATGAAGTACAAGAACGATACCCCGATACCCTCTGACCCAGACCTCGATTTCGGCGGGGACTTCGCCCATATGATGGGCATAGCGCCTCCCTATGACGATGTCGCCCGGATGTATTTCATCCTCCATGCCGACCATGAATCGGGCAATGTCTCCGCTCATACCACCCGCCTGGTGGCTTCGGCCCTCGCGGATGCCTATTACAGCTACTCGGCCGGGGTCAACGGACTCTCGGGTCCTCTCCACGGCCTGGCAAACCAGGAGGTGCTGCGCTGGATCCAGGGGGTCATGGAGAAACTCGGTGGAAAACTGCCGACGGAACAGGAACTGGAAACGTTTCTCTGGGAGACCCTGAAAAGCGGGCAGGTCATTCCCGGCTATGGCCATGCGGTGCTGCGCCGCACCGACCCGCGATTTACCGCGCAGATGAAATTCTGCGAAAAGCATCTGCCCGACGATCCGATGTTCAAGCTGGTGCAGATGATCTACAAGGTGGCCCCCAAGGTGCTGCAGGAACACGGCAAGGCGCGCAACCCCTGGCCCAACGTCGATGCACAATCCGGTGTGGTCCAATGGCATTACGGCGTGACCGAGTACGATTTCTATACCGTGCTGTTCGCCGTGGGTCGGGCCATAGGCGTGCTGGCCAACATCACCTGGGACCGCGCTCTTGGCTATCCCCTGGAAAGGCCAAAATCGGTCACCCTCAACATGCTGGAAGAAGTGGTGGCGAAGAAGAGCTGATCAATCTTACACGTCCTTGCCGTCCCTGCTGTCCCTGAAGTCCTTTTTCAAGGCCCTCCCTAAAAACGGGAGGGCCTTTTTTAGTTTGCCCAGCGAAGCGGGCAAACCCGGCCTGTTGAAAGAAACAGGCGTCACCCCGACCAGGGGGAAGACAATCCGAATCGCAAGGGCGTTGCTGGCAACGGCAGGGTCTGAAGGAAGCGATAGGAAGTGATCTGCACATAGCGCAAGCGAACCTGATTCGGCGCTGCGGGTGGGCAAGCGTCTTAAATAGCGCGAAGCCCGATACCTGGTCAGACCCGTGGCGTGGTTGAGGATGGCGTAGCTCACAGGGAACTCGTAGTAACTGGGGAAGCCTCGTATCGTTCCGAAAATCGGCGGTCGATTTCCGGAAAAGGGCGGCACAAGAGGAGACTCAAGGCCAAGCGATGCGGTGCGAGGTGGCAGAAGATTCCGTAGTAGTGATGAAGTCCCGGCCTGTGAAAGCTGGTAACAGACTGGAGGGTAAAACCGGGATGATCCGCTGCTTGGTCGGCGGGGGCCGCCATGTGCCAAAAGCCATGAGCGGAATGCGAAGGGATGACGTCTACTCGAAGGTCTTCGGAAACTGCATTTTCACGTCACGCCGGACACAAGCCGCCCGACGGGGTGGGACACGCTAACGGCGGTAGCCCGTGACGGTCTGCCGGTAATGGTCGTCCAGCGAAGTAACCGGGATACGCTGTCGTAGATTGCCCATGAGGGATAAAAGGCGACGGTCTTCCGGCCAAGAGCGCGAGGCACGGCGGAAGGGGCAGGGCAAGGAGACGCAGGAACAAGCATGGCGAAGAAATACTACAGTCTCTATGACCGCATGGTGCATGAGAAGGACTGCTTCAGGCATATGCCAAGGTCAAATCCAACAAGGGCAAGCCCGGCATCGACGGGCAGTCCGTGGAGGATTTTGCCGCGCATCTGCCCGAAGAGATCGCCCTGCTTGTACGCGAACTGCGGCAGAAGAGCTACCGCCCCTTACCGGTCAAGCGGGTCGAAATCCCCAAAGCCGGTGGAGGAAGCGGTTGCTCGGCATTCCCGCGGTTCGCGACCGGGTTGTCAGCAAGCCTTGCTGAACATTCTGCAGCCGCTATTCGATCCGGAATTTCATCCATCCGGCGAGCTACGGCTATCGGCCCGGGCGAAGCCCACACCAGGCGATCGCCAAGGCCAGCCTGTTCATCCGGCGGTATGAGTTCAAGTGGGTGGCGGACATGGACCTATCGCGGTGCTTTGACACCCTGGACCATGATCTCATCCTTCGGAGCTTTCGCCGGAAGATCGCCGATGGCAGTATTCTGGGGTTGCTGCGGATGTTTCTGCAAAGTGGGGTGATGACCACGGAAGGGTGGCAGGCGAGCGAAGAAGGCAGTCCCCAAGGCGGGGTCATCAGCCCCTTCATCGCCAACGTCTACCTCGATGCCTTCGACCAGTTCATGAAGAGTCGGGGGTATCGAATCGTCCGCTATGCGGACGATATTCTGATCCTCACCCGCTCGAAAAGCGCGGCACACCATGCCCTCAAGGTGGCAAGAGAATACCTGGAAAGGGAGCTTCGCCTTACCGTCAATGAACAAAAAAGTCGCATCGTCTCCAGCTTCGAGGGCGTCAGCTATCTTGGCGTCACGATCCACACCAAGTACACCCGGATCAAGCGAGAGAAGGTGCGCGAGTTCAAGGACAAGGTGAAGAAAATCACCCAGCGCAACTCGCCAGTCAACCTGGCCAAGGTCATTGCCGACCTGAATCCGGTGATACGCGGGTTTGCCAACTACTTCGAGTGGCCAACTGCCGCAAAGAGTTTGGAGCGCTGATGCAGTGGATCAGAAGGCGCCTGCGAGCCAAGCAGTTGAGACAGTGGAAAAAGCCCCAAAGGCTGCACCGCAGATTGAGACAGCTTGGCTATCAGGGGGAGTTCAAGGCAATAAAGATGAACTCTTGGTGCAATGCCGCCAGCAATCTGGCTAACTACGCCATTCCCAACAGCTATTTAAGGGAATTGGGTCTTTTTGAGATGGCTTCGGTACAAACCGGATACCTGCCTCAGGACTACTGAGAGAAAGAAAAGACAGGAGCCGTGTACGAGGCCCGTACGCACGGTTCTGTGAGAGGGATGAGGCGAACCTGATCAGTTCGCCTCACCCTACTCGATGTTTGCCCAGCGAAGCGGGCAAACCCGGCCTGTTGAAAGAAACAGGCGTCACCCCGACCAGGGGGAAGACAATCCGAATCGCAAGGGCGTTGCTGGCAACGGCAGGGTCTGAAGGAAGCGATAGGAAGTGATCTGCACATAGCGCAAGCGAACCTGATTCGGCGCTGCGGGTGGGCAAGCGTCTTAAATAGCGCGAAGCCCGATACCTGGTCAGACCCGTGGCGTGGTTGAGGATGGCGTAGCTCACAGGGAACTCGTAGTAACTGGGGAAGCCTCGTATCGTTCCGAAAATCGGCGGTCGATTTCCGGAAAAGGGCGGCACAAGAGGAGACTCAAGGCCAAGCGATGCGGTGCGAGGTGGCAGAAGATTCCGTAGTAGTGATGAAGTCCCGGCCTGTGAAAGCTGGTAACAGACTGGAGGGTAAAACCGGGATGATCCGCTGCTTGGTCGGCGGGGGCCGCCATGTGCCAAAAGCCATGAGCGGAATGCGAAGGGATGACGTCTACTCGAAGGTCTTCGGAAACTGCATTTTCACGTCACGCCGGACACAAGCCGCCCGACGGGGTGGGACACGCTAACGGCGGTAGCCCGTGACAGGGGTCTGCCGGTAATGGTCGTCCAGCGAAGTAACCGGGATACGCTGTCGTAGATTGCCCATGAGGGATAAAAGGCGACGGTCTTCCGGCCAAGAGCGCGAGGCACGGCGGAAGGGGCAGGGCAAGGAGACGCAGGAACAAGCATGGCGAAGAAATACTACAGTCTCTATGACCGCATGGTGCATGAGAAGGGACTGCTTCAGGCATATGCCAAGGTCAAATCCAACAAGGGCAAGCCCGGCATCGACGGGCAGTCCGTGGAGGATTTTGCCGCGCATCTGCCCGAAGAGATCGCCCTGCTTGTACGCGAACTGCGGCAGAAGAGCTACCGCCCCTTACCGGTCAAGCGGGTCGAAATCCCCAAAGCCGGTGGAGGAAGCGGTTGCTCGGCATTCCCGCGGTTCGCGACCGGGTTGTCCAGCAAGCCTTGCTGAACATTCTGCAGCCGCTATTCGATCCGGAATTTCATCCATCGAGCTACGGCTATCGGCCCGGGCGAAGCCCACACCAGGCGATCGCCAAGGCCAGCCTGTTCATCCGGCGGTATGAGTTCAAGTGGGTGGCGGACATGGACCTTTCGCGGTGCTTTGACACCCTGGACCATGATCTCATCCTTCGGAGCTTTCGCCGGAAGATCGCCGATGGCAGTATTCTGGGGCTGCTGCGGATGTTTCTGCAAAGTGGGGTGATGACCATGGAAGGGTGGCAGGCGAGCGAAGAAGGCAGTCCCCAAGGCGGGGTCATCAGCCCCTTCATCGCCAACGTCTACCTCGATGCTTTCGACCAGTTCATGAAGAGTCGGGGGTATCGAATCGTCCGCTATGCGGACGATATTCTGATCCTCACCCGCTCGAAAAGCGCGGCACACCATGCCCTCAAGGTGGCAAGAGAATACCTGGAAAGGGAGCTTCGCCTTACCGTCAATGAACAAAAAAGTCGCATCGTCTCCAGCTTCGAGGGCGTCAGCTATCTTGGCGTCACGATCCACACCAAGTACACCCGGATCAAGCGAGAGAAGGTGCGCGAGTTCAAGGACAAGGTGAAGAAAATCACCCAGCGCAACTCGCCAGTCAACCTGGCCAAGGTCATTGCCGACCTGAATCCGGTGATACGCGGGTTTGCCAACTACTTCCGAGTGGCCAACTGCCGCAAAGAGTTTGGAGCGCTGATGCAGTGGATCAGAAGGCGCCTGCGAGCCAAGCAGTTGAGACAGTGGAAAAAGCCCCAAAGGCTGCACCGCAGATTGAGACAGCTTGGCTATCAGGGGAGTTCAAGGCAATAAAGATGAACTCTTGGTGCAATGCCGCCAGCAATCTGGCTAACTACGCCATTCCCAACAGCTATTTAAGGGAATTGGGTCTTTTTGAGATGGCTTCGGTACAAACCGGATACCTGCCTCAGGACTACTGAGAGAAAGAAAAGACAGGAGCCGTGTACGAGGCCCGTACGCACGGTTCTGTGAGAGGGATGAGGCGAACCTGATCAGTTCGCCTCACCCTACTCGATTCGATCACTTCCTGATCGAAACAAACAAACAAAAGTTCCAGGCCATCAAATTCAGGGGCGGCATTGATTATGCAGATACCGACATCAGTACTCGCCCCTTAACGTCCACCCGAGGGAAGCGCCTGGAGGTTTTTCCCGTGAAAAAAGCACTGGTTGTCGATGACAAGGCGGAAAACCGCCGGCAAGTGGCGGAAGCGCTGATCAGATATGGATTCACTGATATCGTAGAGGCAGAAAACGGCCAGCAGGCGGTCGATCTTGCCCTGGTCCACAAGCCCTTGCTGATCGTTATGGATGTCGGCATGCCGATCATGGACGGACTGACAGCTGCTGAAATAATCAGCAAAAAAGCGCCAACGCCAATCGTTCTGCTGACGGGAAAAACAGATGCTCGCACCGTTGAACGGGCCCGCCTGGCCGGGGTGATGAATTATGTGGTGAAACCCTTCCGTGAAGAACAGTTTTATCCAGCAGTCGACCTGGCCATCCATCATTTTGTGTTTGAATCCTCCCTTCGTGAGGAAGTGGACAAGCTCAAGGAGACCCTTGAGGCCCGCAAGGTGATTGAGAAGGCCAAGGGTGTGTTGATGAAAGGCGGGCTTTCTGAAGAGGAGGCTTATCGCAAGATCCAGAAACTGGCCATGAACAAACGCAAAAGTCTGCGGGAAGTAGCCGAGGCCATCCTGCTAGCGGAAGAACTGGGCGGCTGATGTCGACGGCAGCTCTCAACCTGTGCAATCTGCCTCCTTGGGCGATTGCTTCCCGCCACTACAATCGGCATCCCCAGCCCCTGGAGATTCAGGGGGTCCGTCAGGCCAATCGGTTGCTGTTCGAGCGGCTCGACCAATCAGATGCTGCCGAAAAAAGAGCGGCCATTTTCAATGATTTCATGGATGTGACCTTTCAGCTCCACCAGTGGCAGGCCCAGACAACGGTCGGGGGGCGAAAGAGTCTGAAAAACAGCTATCTGCGTTTTCTCCGGGGGTGGATGTTCGACTCCAACGGACGTGAAGGAGCAGTCCTCAAGGGGTGGGTGGAAAGTCGCTTCGGGTTGCATCCCACCTATCATGCCACACCTATTCAGGACCACCATTCGGAAGGATATTTCCGCTATCAGATCGACCGGATGAAAGGGTCGGCACGGACCAGCGCCATCCTGCAGCAGCTCGACCTGCTCTATGAATTCGCCCAATACGAACTGAAACGCCGCTACCCCAATTTGACTCATTTTACCCTCTATCGCGGAATCTACAGCTTTGAGGAGCACGTCATACTCGAGGAGTACGACAAGCATCGATGTCTGATGCGGCTCAACAATCTCAACTCCTTTACCGGCGATTTCGAACGGGCCTGGGAATTCGGCAGTCGGGTTCTCAGAACGGATGTGCCTCTGGCCAAAGTCTTTTTTTTCAGCGGCCTGCTGCCGACGGTGCCGATGCAGGGGGAAGAGGAGTATATGGTGGTCGGTGGGGAATACGAAGTCGAGGTGCTCACCGGTGGCTGAAATTGAACCTCGTCTTAAAAAAGAGGAGATTCTGCAGCGGGCCAGGGCATCCTTTCTCGGTCTGGCTCTCGGTGATGCTCTGGGAGCGACGACCGAGTTTCTGCTGCCTGGGGAGATTCAATTCAAGTACAAGGTCCACAACAAAATCATCGGTGGCGGCTGGTTGAATCTGAAACCGGGCCAGATCACCGACGACACCCAGATGAGCTTGTGCATCGCCCGGTCCATCGCACAAACCGGCGGATGGGACGCCTCGGTGGTGATGGATCATTTTGCCGGCTGGCTGAAAAGCAAGCCGGTGGATGTGGGCGCCACTTGCCGGCGCAGCATCAGCCGCTACATCGTCAAGGGGGAAATCGGGCGGCCTTACAGCGACTGGGATGCCGGCAACGGCGCTGCCATGCGCATGGCTCCGGTGGCCCTGTTCACCCTTGGCGACGAGATATTGCTGGAAAAGCTGGCCGTCGAGCAGGCCAGGCTCACCCACAACAACGCCCTTTCTGACGCCGCCAGCGTGATCGTAGGGCGCCTGGCACAGCTGGCCATTCTAGGCGCAGACCGGCCAGCGTTGCATGCCGTGGTGCGGGAGCTGATCGCCGAATTTCCCAAATTTCAGTTTAATCGGTATCGGGGTGGCGCTTCAGCTTATGTGGTGGAAACCATGCAGACGGTTTTCCACTATTTTTTCGGCACAGCCCAATTCGATGAATGTCTTATCGGAGTGGTCAACCAGGGGGGCGATGCGGATACTACCGGCGCCATTGCCGGGATGATCGCCGGGGCCTTTTACGGGCTGGAGGCACTGCCGAAAAAATGGCTCAAGAAGCTCGATCCGGCCGTCAGGCAGGAGATCGAGGAGCTGGCGGAAAGCCTGGTGGAGATGTCGCCTCTGGGTGGGATGATGGACTGAATGGACGGCGTGGACTGAGTGGACAACAATTCACGAGCCACGAGCCACGATTTCTATTTGATCAGCCTTTTTCTCATTCCCCGCAGTGCCAGTAAATAGCAGATGGCGAAGAAGGCTGCCAGGTATGCCAGGCTCCAGAGCAAACCCTGCTCGAGCTGGCCCAGGGTGCATGCGCGAGCCAGTGCGGTCAGGTGGGTGAGGGGGAAGATCAGGGCCAGCCACCGGGCCCATTCCGGCAGATTCTGTAAAGGGAAAAAGGTGCCGCTGAACAGGAACATCGGGGTGATGAAGAGAAAGATCGGCAGATTGAAGGTTTCAATGTTGGGCACCAGACTGGTGAAGACCATGCCGGCGGCGGCGAAGGCCAGGCCGCCCAAAGCAGCCAGGGGCAACAGCAGCAGGCCGGCGGGGTAGGGAACCAGGCCGAAGGCGCTGATCACCAGCTGCATGAGTGTGGCGGCGATGACCGCTTTGGTGGCGGCCCAGGCGATTTCCCCGGTGATGACCTCTTCCAGGGTCAGGGGAGTAGCCAGCATTGCGTCAAAGGTTTTCTGATAATACATGCGCACGAAGGATGCATAGCTGGTTTCGAAAAAGGCGTTGTACATCATGGTGATGGCCAGCAGGGCCGGAGCGATGAAAGGCAGGTAGGCGATGTCCCTGCCCTGATAGCTGAAATCGCCTACCATGCGGCTCAGACCGAGCCCGAAGGCGGCCAGATAGAGCAGCGGCTCCAGCAGCGGCGGAAGAAAACTGATCCGCCAGGTCCTGCGATAGACCCCCAGGTTGCGCTGCCAGACCCGCAGCCAGCGCCGGCTGATGCCCGCTTGAAGATTCACGTTCCGCTCCCTTCCGGTATCAATCTTTTCCGCACCCCGTGACGCTCCCAGATTAGCATGCTGTTCGAGGACTGCCAAGATGCTGCGCCAGGCTTCTCCAGGTTTGCATTCACCTGCAGGTGAGCCCGATTTGGTGAAGTTGACCAGAAAGGAAAGCTCTGGCCGGAAATTGACGGCAATGTTTTTCCCGGGCCCCGTTTCCTGCTAGAATGGGTTCATTCCAGTGAAGAATAAAAAAATGGCAGGACATTGTTTCGAAAAGTGATTACCGGAAGCATGCATCGATTATTGAAAAGTATTTTCAAGCCAGGGTTTGGCAGACCAATTTCAATGTTTATTCGATTCGGCATGGTCCTTTGCCTGTCGGTGATGATCGCAGCCTGTGCGACTCTGCCAAAGGATTATCTCCGTACGGATTCGACCGCCTTTTCAAATTACCTGGCAACCGATCTGGGACAATTCTTCGCGGAAGCGGAAGGGGAGCATCCGGGCAAGTCGGGGTTTGCCCTTATCCGCAGCGGAAAACATGCCTTTACCAGCCGTATCGCCATGACCGAACTGGCGCAGAAAAGTCTGGATCTGCAGTACTACATCTGGGAACCGGATGCCACCGGCCGGATACTGATGGAACGGCTTCTGCGAGCCGCGGACAGGGGGGTCAGGGTCCGGATTCTGTTGGATGACATGAACCAGTCCGGCCGGGACGCAGGGATTGCCGCCCTCGATGCCCATCCCGGCATAGAGATCCGCCTTTTCAATCCCTTCGCCAATCGCAACGCGCGTATTTTGGACTTTCTTTCGGATCTTCGCCGAATCAATCACCGGATGCACAACAAGGCCATCATCGCGGACAATGCCGTAGCCATTGTGGGCGGCCGCAACATCGGCAACCATTATTTCGACGTTGATACGGAGGCCAATTTCAGGGATCTCGATCTGGCGGCGGCCGGACCGGTGGTGCGGGATGTTTCGGCTGTTTTCGACTACTTCTGGAATGCGAACTGGTCAATGCCGATTACCGCCCTGGTGGATCATACCCCGTCGCCGGCCGATCTGCAGGATGTCGCGGAAAGACTGCGCCGGAAGATCGCCGATGATGTTTATCCCTACCCCCTGGATCAGAATGTCGCACGTTTGAAGTCGGAACTCAGAGCCATCAGGGAAAGATTTGTCTGGGCGCCCGGGCGAATCGTCTGGAACAATCCGGACGAGGTTGCAAACGGGGCGCAGGGCGGCATCGTCAGGGATATCGCCGCAAAGTTCCAACAGGCACAGGAGGAGGTGCTGATCGAATCGGCCTATTTGGTGGTGTTGGACCGGGGGGTCGAACTTGCCCAGGAGATGATAGAGAGAGGGCTCCGGATTCGGGTGCTGACCAACTCGCTGGCGTCCAACGATGTGATCGCCGCCCACGCCGGATACGCGAAACGGCGGGTAAAGCTATTGAAGGCAGGGGTGGAAATTTATGAGTTGCGCCCGGACGCGGGGGAGATCGAGCAGAGTCTGCTCCCCGGCCGTTCCAAGGCGGCCCTGCACACCAAGGCCATGGTTATCGATCGGCAAGCCCTGTACATCGGCAGTTTCAACCTCGATCCCCGCTCCCTGAGTTTGAATACCGAGGCGGCGATCTACGTCGATAGCCCCGAACTCGCCCGGCAGACCATTGCTTATCTGGATGAAGGGATACGCCCGGTGAACAGCTATCGGGTGAGTCTCGACGAGGACGGAAGTCCCGTCTGGACAACGGATAACGATGGAATGCCGGTTCTTTATGACAAGGAACCGGAGACGACCTTCTGGCAGCGCTTCACGGCCGGGTTCATCGAGATGCTGCCGGTGGAGGAGCAGCTCTGAGAGTGGGTTTGACGAACAGGACTAAACAGTCGCGGTTCGCCTGCGGACGGCGCTGCCTATCATAACAGTCTCGATTCCGGTGACCAGAAGGTGGATGCCGACCAGGGTGCCCACCAGCCAGATCCCCGAGATCGGAAACCTGAGCCATACCATAATCGCGAGGATCACCGAGACGAGCCCCCCGAACAAGATCCAGCCCCAGCCGCTCTGGGGCTTGACATGGAAGGCGACCACACTTTCGGCCAGGCCGCTGACGAAGAGCATCAGTGAGATGGCCAGTGTGAGGGTCGCGAGGCCGAGACCGGGGTTCGTGAAGATATAGAATCCGGTGGAGGCCACGAGGAGCCCCCACACGAAGGCGAGCGTTCCCGCCCCGAAGGAGTCTGCGGCGAAAGCGGCGAAAAGCCTGGCGATGCCGGAGATGATCAAACTCACCCCGAGCACCATGGTGACGACCAGGCCGCCCGCCAGGGGAGAGCCAACCGCCACCACCCCCAGCAGGATCTGCAAAATTCCCAGGGCAACCAGCCAACCGGCATTACGGTGGGCCTTTTCCATCCAGTTTTCCATATTCATTGTCAAGCTCCTTTGCCTGGATGTGCGAAAGGTAACTCATTAATTTTTCGAATTTTTTCTGACTTTACAGTTTTGTTTACCAGTGGAAACGGTCGTGTCAAGAGGGGGAGGAAGAGAAAGGGACGGCACAAGGCCGCCGCTGGGTACCGGCCAACGGGAGGCACTCTTCAGATACCGCTGTCATTCCCGGAGTTCGCGTCCCGTCAGATGGAGAAAAACGTCTTCGAGGGTGGCGGGCCGGATGGTGCAGCGTCGCCCGGGAAATGCGTCCATCAGCAGAGAGAACAACCCTTCATCACTGCCGTCATTGCGGATGGGAATCACCAGTCGGCGGCCCAAATCTTCGAAGGGCTGCCGCCGCTGTTCGAGCAATTGGCGAATTTCGTCATCGGGAGGGGCGATCTCGATGATGTCCCGGCCGACATGCCTGCGAATGAGTTCGCCGGGAGGGCCCTCCACCAGAATCCGGCCGTGATCCATAATGACCAGCCGGTCGCAGAGACGGCTTGCTTCTTCCATGTAATGGGTGGTGAGCAGCAGGGTCAACCCGCCGAATTTCAGCTCCTCCAGGCACTGCCAGACCTGATGTCTGGACTGGGGGTCGAGGCCGGTGGTGGGTTCGTCGAGGATCAGCAGGTCGGGTTCATTGATCAGGGCCCGGGCCAGCATCAGTCGCCGCTTCATGCCTCCGGAAAGTTCCCGGACGTTGGCCGTGGCCTTGTGACCCAGGGCGAAAAATTGCAGCAGCCGTTCGGCGTTCTTCTGAGCCAGGGGGCGAGGGAGATTGAAATAACGGGCGAAAGTCAGGAGGTTTTCGCGCACGTCCAGGTCCGGATCGAGGTTGTCTTCCTGTTGGCAGACTCCGACCCGCTGCTGCAGGGTTCTCCGGTTTTCTCTCAGCTCCAGACCGAAAACGCGAAGCGTGCCGTCGCTGGCTGGACTGTATCCGTACAGCATGCGGACGGTGCTGGTTTTGCCGGCGCCGTTGGGTCCCAGCAGGCCGAAGCATTCCCCCTTGGAGACTGCAAAGGAAATCCCGTCCACGGCGGTAAAGGCGCTGAAATTTTTGCGCAGGTTCTGCGCCTCGATGACCGTTTCGCTCACGTGTTGTCTCCATCAGCCAGTATTCGTCTGGTAGCCAGATTACCATCCCTGCAGTCTCTTGCCAAGATACGGGACCGGCAACAGATACCGGCCGGAGCTGCCTCAAGGTCCCTGCAAAATCAGAATGAACAGGGATATCCAGGATATTCAGGATGAAAGGCAACAACACAGATGAGAGATTGTATCCGACATCCCGCCCATCCCTCTAGGGTCGAAATTTTGTTTTGTTTCCGGAAAGAAGCATGGCAATATTCCACATTCGTGTCCCGCTTCGGTAGATTCGCTTCGAAAGCGGGACTGAAATACACCTGCAGGAGACAGAAATGGAAGACATTGCCAGACTTATCGCCGGGTTCCGGCGTTTTCAGGAGAACTATTTTCGTGGGGACACCGAACTCTACGATCAGCTCAAGGAAGGCCAGCAGCCGAGCACCCTGGTGATCGGCTGCAGCGATTCCCGGGTCGATCCGGCCATTCTCATGGATTCGGCGCCCGGGGACCTGTTCGTCGTGCGCAATGTGGCCAACCTGGTGCCTCCCTATGAACCGGACGCCGGTTATCACGGGGTCAGCGCCGCCCTTGAATATGCCGTGCGCAACCTGCGGGTGACCCATATCATCGTTCTGGGACATTCCCAATGCGGTGGTATCGACAGCCTGATGAAAGGTCCCAAGGACGGCCCGGGAGAATTTATCGGCAGTTGGGTGGGAATCGCCGCTCCGGCTAGGGACGAGGTGCTCGAGAGGTTGTCCGGAAAATCCGCAGAGCAGCGTCAGCGGGCCTGCGAACAGGCTGCCATTCTGTTGTCGCTCGACAATCTGCTGACCTTTCCCTGGGTGCAGCAGCGGGCTGAGCAGGGAGATCTTTTCCTGCACGGCTGGTATTTCGATATGGCAAGGGGCGAATTGCTCAGCTATGATGCAGGCAGCGGTGCCTTCCGCTCCCTGGTCCAGCGGCCCAAGGCCTGAATCATCTCCCTCCCTTTTCATTTGCAGGGGGAACGGTGCGCAAACCTGACCATCTGTTTCGTTACCTGGAACCCACCTTTTTCGCCGGCCTGCTCGACGATCCGGTGCTGCTGATCCGGATCAGACCCTTGGGGCGGAATCTTCTTTTCGATTGCGGGCAGATCCATCACTTGGCCAAACGGGTGCTGAAGCAGATTGATGCCATTTTCATCAGCCATGCCCACATGGATCATTTCATGGGGATCGACACCTTTATCCGCCATGTGCTGGTCTCGCCCCGAACCTTTGATCTGTTCGGGCCTCCCGGCCTTGCGGACAAGCTGCAGTACAAACTGGGCGGGTACGACTGGAATCTTGCCGAGCACTTCTGGTGCAGTCTCCGTGTTCATGAAGTCTGGGAGGACCGGATTGTCCTCTGGGTGTTTTCCGGCCCTGAGGGGTTTGCCCGGAATCTCGAAGGGGAGCTTGAGCGTGGCGATGCGGTTATCTATCAGAACGATTATCTGCGGGTCGAGGCCCGCCTGGCAGATCACAAGATCCCCGTGTTAATGTTCCGCTGCCGTGAGCGACCCTCCTTCTCCATCGACGAATCCGCTCTGGAAGCGGCCGGTCTGGTTTGCGGACCCTGGCTGGCGGAATTGAAAAGGCGTTTTTACCGAAGGTTTGCCGAAAAGTCTCCTCTGCGCGTACCCTGCCGGGACGGAGACGGCAAGGTCGAAAAGCTGGTCGATGCGGCCGAACTGTATCGCCGGATTCGCAGGGTACGCCCCTCCGCCAGTCTCGGCTATATCACCGATGTCGGCTTCACCGGAAGCAACCTCGCCCGCATGGAAAGTTTTCTGCAGAAAACATCGCTGCTGATTGCCGAATGCGCCTTTCTGCGCGAGGATCTGGACAAGGCCCGCAACTCCTTTCATCTGTGCACCGAGGATTTCAATCTGCTTCTCGACCGCCTGCGCCCCTCCTGTTTCCTGCCGATGCACCTTTCCAAGACCTACAATGGCCGTACTGATCAGCTTTACCGGGAACTGTCCCCGCCCCAAGGCACGACCCTCCTGAAATTGCCGGAGCATCTCCTGTCGCGGCCCCTGTTCCCATCCGAGGTACGGTGCCCGGAACCTTATTTTAGAGTCGACTCCTAAGGAAAATCCCTGACGCCAGGGCGCAAAGGCACCAGGACGTCAGGGAAAGCCTTGCGGGCCAGGCGATATGGCGCATTGGCGTGAAAGATTAACAGACCAATTTGCCTCGCTGAGGTTTGAGGTCCAAAAAAAAAACCGCCCGCGCTGGAAACGGCGGGCGGCCTCTCTTCTTTCATTTCTGGGAATGAGATCAGTCCATGATCATTTCGGGGGCGATGCCGATACGGATAGCTCCCCAATGTTTTCCGGCGACTTTGATCGGCAGGGCGAACTCCGACAGGACTTCACCGGTATCGCGGAGATAGCTGTGGAGCAGCACCGGCTTGGTATTTCTGGCCGACTTGAGCCCGGCTTTGTCGTCAAACATCCGCTTGTCGCGGCTGTTGGTCCGGTCAGTTTCGTAATCGCCGGTCAACGGGCGGGAGTAGATGCTGTTGTGGGTGGGCGCATAGCCGTTGGCGTCGACGCAGAGTACGAAGCTGCAACCCTTGGTTTCATTCAGCAGACCGTCGAGCAGGGGCTGGATCCTGGTGGCCAGGGTTTCATCGTAGGCGGTCCTGTATTTTTGAGGATTCGTTCCGGGGATCGGCTGGTAGTTCTGGTCGAAAACATTGACCCCTCGGCTGTTCATTTCCTCGATCATGTCGCGAACCTTGCGGCGCAGATCCATGCCGTTGGTGACGACCACCTCGCCATAGCCTCGGCCGGTCTTGAACCGGGAGTTGTTGCCGAGCAGGGTCTCGGTGATTTCATACAGGTCCTCGGAGAGGTTTTTGGCTTCCTCCATCAACTGGGCCACCTCCTGGCTGACTTCGTTGATGGTGGTGACCTTGCCGTGGATTTCATCGTTGGCTGCCGAAAGTTCTTCCACCGAAGCGGTGATCCCCTGCAACTGGTCGTCATTTCTTTCGAATTCGACGATCATGTCCTTGAAATTGTCACAGGACTTGGCCACCGCGGTCTTGGTCACCTGGGCATACTTGGCCACCTCCTTCGACTCGCCGATGGAGGTTTCGATGTGGCCGAGCATCGCGTTGATCTTTTCGGCGATGTTTTCGCTGGCGATGTTCACCTCTTCGGCCAGCTTCTTGACTTCGTCGGCCACGATGGCAAACCCTTTGCCCGCCTGACCCGCCCGGGCCGCTTCGATGGCGGCATTCAGTGACAGCAGCGAGGTCTGGGTGGCGATCGACTTGATCAGGGTGACGATCTTCTTGATTTCCTGGGATTCGGCATCCATCTGGTTGATGGTGCGGGTGTACCCCTCAATCTTGTCGGCCATGCTGTTCATGTGGCCGTTGACGTCCATCAGTTCCTTGAAGGAGGACTTGGCCTTGTCCAGATTGCTGCTGGTGGAGGCGCAGATCTTCTGAGTGTTGTTGGAGATTTCGCCGTGGGCGGCGGTCGCCTCCTTGCTGCTGGCAAAAATATCGTTGGAGATTTCGCTCTGCTCGCGGGCGTGGCTGGCCGACACATCAACCTGCTTGATCAGACGCACGGAATTCGATGCGATCTTGACACCCATGCTTCTGACCGCGACGAAAATCTCCCGGAGGTTTTCGACGGCCTTGTCGAAGGCGCAGGAAATGCGCCCGATTTCATCCTCACGATTCTGCCCGAGAATGACATCGAAGTTGCCGTTGCCCAGTTTTTCCATGGCTTCTACGGCTTTTTTGAGAGGCACCGATATCTGGCGGGAAACCATCAGAGTCACGGCAACAGCACCTGCGATCAGAATGAACAGTACGGTCAGGGTGCCGAAAAGAATCCGGTTAAGGGTTTTTTGAAGGTCGTCGATATAATGGCCTGCACCGACGACCCAGTTCCACCGGTCCATTTTTTTGACATAACTGATTTTGTCGACCGGTTTTTCACTGCCCGGTTTCGGGAAGGCATAGTCGACGAACCCCTGACCTTCTTTGCGGCACAGGTCGACCATTTCGAGAAACATCGCCTTGTCGTGGGAGTCCTTCGTCTGGGAAAGATCCTGGCCGACAAGGTTTTCCTGGGTCGGGTGCATGATCATGCGCGGCTGCATGTCGTTGATCCAGAAATAGTTGTCTTCCCCGAAGCGAAGGGCTTTAACCGCTTCCTTGGCTCTTTCCTGGGCCTCTTCCTCGGAAAGAAGGCCTTGGGCGGCCTGCTGGGCGTAGTGATCCAGTACGCCCCAGGCCGACTCTACCAGATGTCGCAGTTCCTGACGCCGCCCATCCATGACATTCGTTTTGGCGGAAAAATACATCCAGGACATGACAAGGGTGAAGATCACCAGCATGCTTCCGCTCAGGAGGAAAATCTTGTAGCTGATTTTAAGGTTTTTCACTGCGCACTCCTTTTTGATTACACGGGCAGAGAATGACAAAGAGTAACAAACCTGAAAGCTGACGCCGACCATAAGTCCTGGAGTATCGGCTGGCTATTTGGGTCCGGGGTTTGTGCCCGATATATATTTGGTTGCGTGACTTTTAATCATCATGTCAGCAAAAGGCGTGCCCAATGATCTCCATGAGTAAAGAAGCAGCCTCGTTTTCCGCTGCTGTGCCTGATGCAGTCACCCGGCCGCCCAATTACCTTTGCGGGCATCCCTCCGGGAATGGCCTTGCAAGAGGCTCGACCGGTGGCAGAGAGAATAAGTCAGACGTTTCCGAAGTGTGGCATGCCCCGCCGTCATCGCCTCATTTGTGTAGCATGTCTCACTTTTTCCCCTGTCCGGGCCTTTTAGAAAAGACATTTTTTTGTGCCTGGAAAAAAATTCATGGCCGAAAATCTGACTTGCAACGGAAATTTGACAGGACGGTAACGGCCGGAAGGGGATCCTCGCCAACCTTCATCCACCATTGACAAAGAATGGGGGAACAGGGTATTAACAACCAAAAAGCCTGACCCAAGCAGGCTGGGCTGGGCAGGGAAAGCCGGATAGTCCGTCCAGCTCAAGGAGAGCTCGTTTGTCCGCTCTTATTTCTGAAGATGAAATAATCAAGGCCTGCCGAACCATTTTCGGACCGGATATTACCCTTTCCCGGGAGTTCCTTGCCTATCTCCAGCCCAGCGGGGTCAAGTCGGCTTACAGACAGAAAGTCAAGGAGACCCACCCCGATTCCTTCGGCGGCCGCGACATTGGGCAGCAGCAGGAGCAGACAAAACTTTTCCAGGACCTTCTGGCCGCATACGAAACCGTTTCCGGCTTCTTCAAACAACGGGAAAGCGGACTTTGGGTAGCGTCCACCGACCAGGTTCGTGAATCACGCGCACCCCGGCCGGCAGAAAACCCAGGCCACAGCTCGCCCCGGAATGACCCGCCCAAAGGATCCTATTCCAGTTCCTTTTCCTCCGAGAGCTTGCCTTCGCGTCAACTGGAAATCGGGCTTTTCCTTTATTATCAAGGGATTATTACTTACCGGCAGTTGATCGACGCCCTTATCTGGCAGCGGCGTCAAAGACCCAACCTCGGCGATATCGCCCAACGCTGGGGATGGCTGACGGAAAAGGATGTAAAGGCCATACTCTGCCACAGGGGGATCATGGGGCGCTTCGGCCAGAAAGCTCTTCGTCTGAAGTATCTGACCGACCGCCAGCTCAACACTCTCCTGTTCTTTCAGCGCTCCCGGCAGAAAAAGCTTGGACAGTATTTTGTCGAAAAGGAGATTCTTCTGGCTGAAGAGATTGAGCGACTCGTTCAGGAGCAGAAAAACCACAACAGCAGAGCAGCCCTTGAACGTTTTCGCCGCGGCTTCCCCAGATAGGGACAGGCCTTTCCGATGTCAGGACAAATATTGGAACGACTTATGCAAACCATCCGCCCGTGGAACGAAATATGTGGCGGAGGAGAGCTATGAGCACGATAGAAGATAGGTCGAAGGTATTGACTCTGGGGATCGTCGGCGGAGGGCGCGGCGGTCTCGAGATGCTCAAGGTGTTTGCCGGAAGTGAAATGGTCAAGGTGGTTTATCTGGTCGATCGTGATACCCAGGCCATCGGCATGGTCGAAGCCAAGGCGCGCGGCGTCTCCACTCAGACTGATTTGGTGGCCGCCGTCAAGGGACACCGAACCGATTTCATCATCGAGGCCACCGGATCGGAAAAGGTTTATGAATTGATCAAGGAAAACCTGCAGCCTGGCACCGAACTGGTCAGCAGCAAAGCTTCCCTGATGTTCTACAACGTCTTGGCCGAAAACCGCCGCAAAACCAATCAGGCGGTTTTCTCCGAGATGACCACCATCGGTGAAGAAATCTCCCGGAGTACCAAAACGGTGAAGAAAGCCCTGTCCGGGATCACCCAGGTGGCGGTCAACCTGGAGATGCTGGCGATCAATGCCGCCATCGAGGCCGCCCGGGCCGGAGAAAAAGGGCGCAGCTTTTCGGTGGTGGCGGATGCGGTGAAGGGGACCGCCAGCGAAGCCAAGGTGCTTGTCGAGGGGATCGAATCGGTGAACAACAACAATATTCAGATGTCGCGGAACCTTGAGGATTTGCTGGAAAAGCTGCATTGATTCCAATCGGTATATCGTTGGTGCTTTCGGCAAGGAGGGGCGGGAAGCGCCATTGCAATGCAGAACGGGCCCGAGCGGGCAGGAGAAAGCTCCTGCCCGTTTTTTTTATGTTCCGGCACTCAGTCTGCCGCTTTTTTTTGCATAAAAAATCAGCGAAGGAACCCTTCAGATCTGCTTCTTTTTAAGAAAAAATATAATAAAAACAGTGATTTGTAGGTTTTTTCAGATTTTGGCACGTGACCTGCAATCCTAAGAGGGCAAATGCGGGACACGACGAAGTGGCCCCGACATTCAGGCAATGAAGCCCACCGGGACAGATGCTCCCGCTGGGTTTTTTGTTTTTTCCGACGATATGAAAGCGGCAAAGCCACGGTGGCTTGCCAAGGGGTAAAGGCGCCCCATCCGGACGGTCCGGGTGGGGTTTTTTTATTCGACCAAGATTTAAACAGGCGACAGGCCGGAGCCGAGTTTAACCCAGAAGCCCGGGTTCAGGAACCGGAAGGCCTGCCAAAATTCAAACGCTGCAAAAAAAGGAGTTTCATCATGGCCAAGAAAATCAGACAACTCGCTATCTACGGCAAAGGCGGCATCGGCAAATCGACCACCACCCAGAATACCGTCGCTGGTCTGGCGTCCCTGGGCAAGAAGGTGATGATCGTCGGTTGCGACCCCAAAGCCGACTCCACCCGTCTGATGCTGCATGCCAAGGCGCAGGAAACGGTTATGGACAAGGTCAGGGAACTCGGCACGGTTGAGGACCTGGAACTTGAGGACGTGCTCAAGACCGGTTTCGGCGGCGTCCGCTGCGTCGAGTCCGGCGGTCCCGAACCCGGTGTCGGCTGTGCCGGCCGCGGCGTCATCACCGCCATCAACTTCCTCGAGGAGGAGGGCGCCTATACCGATGATCTCGATTTCGTCTTCTACGACGTTCTCGGCGACGTCGTCTGCGGCGGGTTCGCCATGCCGATCCGGGAGAACAAGGCCCAGGAGATCTACATCGTCGTCTCCGGCGAAATGATGGCCATGTATGCCGCCAACAACATTTGCAAAGGGATCGTCAAGTACGCCTCTTCGGGCAGCGTACGGCTCGGCGGCCTGATCTGCAACTCCCGTAACACGGACCGCGAAGCCGATCTGATCGAGGCCCTGGCCAAGAAGCTCGGAACCCAGATGATCCATTTCGTGCCCCGCGACAACCAGGTGCAGAGGGCGGAACTGCGACGCATGACCGTCATCGAATACTCGCCCGATCATCCCCAGGCCAACGAATACCGCGAACTGGCCCGCAAGATCGATGAAAACAAAATGCTGGTTGTTCCCACTCCCCTGACCATGGACGAGCTGGAAGACCTGCTGCTGGAATTCGGCATCATCGAGGAAGACGACGAAAGCGTAATCGGCAAGGCCGAATCGGCTTGATCAAAAGCATCATCGGGACGGGCGGCCCGACGCGGGCCGCCATCCCCTTACAGCCATTGACACAGGAGCATCTCATGGAAAAGAACCCGGAAGCCAACAAGGCTCCCCTTGAAGGCATTGAAAAAGAAAAAACGGAAGAGCTGATCGAGAAAACCCTCGACCTTTATCCCGAAAAGGCCCGCCAGAAGCGCGCGCCCCATATGGCGGCCAACGATCCCGGCGTCGAAGGCTGCAGCGTCAGGTCCAACCGCAAGACCGTTCCCGGAGTCATGAGCGCCCGTGGCTGTGCCTATGCCGGTGCCAAAGGGGTGGTCTGGGGACCGATCCGCGACATGGTCCACATCTCCCACGGCCCCGTCGGCTGCGGCTGGTACAGCTGGGGCACGCGCCGCAACCTGGTTGAGGGTGACATGGGTGTGGACGTCTTCAGCGCGATGCAGTTTACGTCCGATTTTCAGGAAAAGGACGTCGTCTACGGCGGCGACAAGAAGCTGGAGGTCATCTGCCGCGAAGTGCGGGAACTCTTCCCGCTGGCCAAGGGGATCTCGGTGCTGTCCGAGTGTCCCGTCGGCCTGATCGGCGACGACATCAACGCCGTGGCCAAGCAGTCCTCCGAGGAGCTGGACATTCCGGTGGTGCCCTGTAACTGCGAAGGTTTCCGCGGCGTCAGCCAGTCCCTGGGTCATCACATCTCAAACGACACCATCCGCGACTACATCATCGGCACCCGGGAGTTCGCCGAACCGGCCACCGACTACGACATCGCTCTGATCGGCGACTACAACATCGGCGGCGACGCCTGGGCTTCCAAGAAAGTTTTGGAGGAGATGGGACTGAACGTCAAGGCCATCTGGACTGGCGACGGTCAGATCGAGCACATCGCCGCCTCCCACCAGGTGAAACTGAACCTGATCCACTGCTACCGGTCGATGAACTACATGGCCAAGGTGCTCGAGGAGAAATGGGGCATCCCCTGGATGGAGTTCAACTTCTTCGGTCCGACCAAGATCGCTGCCAGCATTCGGGCCATCGCCGCCCGGTTCGATCAGAAGATCCAGGACAATGCCGAGAAGGTCATCGCCAAATACCAGCCGATGATGCAGGCGGTCATCGACGAGTACCGCCCGCGCCTGGAAGGCAAAAGAGTGCTGCTGTTCGTCGGCGGCCTGCGTCCCCGGCACACCATCGGCGCCTACGAAGATCTGGGCATGGAGGTTGTTGCTTCCGGATACGAGTTTGCTCACAACGACGATTACGACCGGACCTACGAGGAGATGCCCAAGGGCACCCTGATTTTCGACGACGCGTCGGAAATTGAGCTGGAAAAATGGGTCGAAGCCTTACGCCCCGATCTGGTCGCCAGCGGGATCAAGGAGAAGTATGTCTTCCAGAAGGCCGGCGTTCCTTTTCGCCAGATGCACAGCTGGGATTACTCTGGGCCCTACCACGCCTATGACGGCTTCCCGATCTTCGCCCGGGATATCGACATGGCGATCAACAGCCCGACCTGGGGCCTGATCAAGGCGCCGTTCTAGACGTTGCTTGGAGCGAGTTAGGGAGATAGTGAGTTGCCCACTCACCCGTCTCTCGCAACCCACTACTCACTACCTCACTTTGCATAAGACAGGAGTACGCCATGAGCAAAACCTGCACAGTTAAAAAAGTGACCGAAATCACACCGGAAGAGGTGGCTCGGGTCAAGGAATGGATCAACAGTGAAGAATATCGCGAAAAGAACCTCGCCCGCGAGGCGGTGGTCATCAACCCGGCTCACACCTGCCAGCCCCTCGGGGCGCAACTGGTCGCCCACGGTTTCGAAGGCACCCTGCCTTTCGTCCACGGGTCTCAGGGCTGTGCATCCTATTACCGCAGCAGCCTCAACCGTCACTTCCGCGAGCCGGCTCCCGCCGTATCCAGCGCCATGACCGAGGACGGGGCGGTGTTCGGCGGCCAGAACAATCTTTTCGAAGGCCTTGAAAACGCCTACAAGCTCTATCACCCGAAAATGATCGCCATCTTCACCTCCTGCATGCCGGAGATCATCGGCGACGACTTGACCGCCTTCATCATCAACGCGCGCAAGGGCGGTCACATCCCGCAGGATTTTCCGGTTCCTTATGCCAATACGCCGAGCTTCAACGGCACCCACATCAATGGCTACGATGCGATGCTGAAGTCGATCCTCGCCTACCTCAGCGAAGGCAAAAAGGTCGAGGGGAAGGACAACGGCAAACTCAACCTCATCCCCGGTTTCGACGCGAATACCGGAAACTACCGGGAGTACAGAAGGATCTGCGAAGCATTTGGAATTCCTGTCACGATTCTGGCAGATATCTCGGAATCCTTCGATTCGCCTCTGGACGGAACCTACAGGCCTTACCCGGGAGGCACGCCGCTGGAGGAAGCAGCCGATGTGTTGAATGCCCATGCAACCCTGTCCATGCAGAAACATGCCACCGGCGAGACACTCAAATGGCTCAAGGAGCAGACCGACTCACCGGTCGAGGAGTTGCCTTACCCCATCGGCATCGCCAATACCGACGCCTTCCTGGTAAAACTCGCTGAACTGTTCGGCAAGGAGGTACCTGCCGCCCTCAAGGCCGAAAGGGGGAGGGCAGTGGACGCCATGACCGATGCCCACCAGTACCTGCACAACAAGAAGTTCGCCATCTACGGCGATCCGGATTTTCTGGCCGGCATGATCAGCTTCCTGCTGGAGATGGGGGCAAAGCCCTATCACATTGTCTGCAGCCGCGGAAACAAGAGGGTTGGCAAATACCTGCAGGCTCTGCTGGACAAATCGCCCTACGGCAAAGGGTGCCAGATCTGGATGAACAAAGACCTGTGGCATCTGCGCAGTATCGTGGCGACAGACCCGGTCGATGCCCTTCTAGGAGACACCCATGGGAAATTCATCTCCCGGGATACCGGCATACCACTGATTCGGGTCGGATTCCCGATCATGGACCGGGTCAACCTGCATCGTCTGCCTTTTATCGGCTACCAGGGGGCGATCAACCTTCTGTCGTCCATTGCCAACACCTTCCTGGACGAGGTGGATCGTAATTGTGAAAACCGGAATTTTGAAATGATGAGATGATTCATGGCTTGATCGGCGGGGGAGCTGTCCCCCGCCGATCATGACCAGGAACCGGAGCCTCGGCCTCGGGGGAGGAACCATCGTGGCAGTGACGAGACGGTTGACAGTCGTGAATCCGCCTGTGGAGAAAGGATGTGCGATGAAAGTAGCTTTTGCAAGCAGTGACAATCATCATATCGATCAGCACTTCGGCTGGGCTGACAAGTTCTCCATCTGGGACGTGCAGGTGGACCAGGCGAGGTTTGCCGGCCTGGTGCAGGTCCAGCCTTCGGGTGACGATGCCGAGGACAAGATCGAAGCCAGGCTCGGGGCCTTGCACGATTGCGCCATCGTCTATGTCACCCAGATCGGTGGGCCCGCCGCAGCAAGGCTGGTGGCCCACAAAATTCATCCCATAAAGAGCAAGGGTGCGGAAACTATTCCGGAGGTTCTGGAGAAACTGCGGGAGGTTCTGCAGGGCAACCCCCCTCCCTGGCTGCGCAAGGCCATGCTCAAAGGGGAACGGCCGGGCAGTTGACATCAAGACCAGAGACAAATGAAAAGGAGAATAGCATCATGGCTTACTACACCGGAAAAACCCGCGACGGCAGCGACTGGACCCCGACTTTCATAGAATCGATTGATGATGAAAAGTGCCTCGGTTGCGGACGCTGCTACAAGGTTTGTTCCAAGAAGGTTCTGGCTTTCAAGGAAATTGATGAGGAAGATTCCGCCCGCATGTTCATGTACATAGCCAACCCAGGTAAATGTATCGGCTGTGCAGCCTGCGGCGTGACCTGCCCCAAAAAAGCTTTTTCCTTCAAACCGTTGACCATCTAGACCCATTTCGAGCCTGGGGACGCCGGCACATTGAAGGCGCCCCGACAGGGAGGAGATCATGAGAATCGCGGTAGCAACCCGCTCAGGGCAAGAGGTCGATGTCCATTTCGGCCAGGCCGATTCTTTCACCATCTATGATGTCGATGAACAGGAAATCCGCCGCAAAAGTGTGATTACGGTGGAAAAATACTGTTCCAGCGACCCTAATCATACCTTTCATGAAACCCGCTTCGCCGCCATCGCCAAGGTTCTGGATGGGTGCCGGGTCGTGGTAAGCCAACAGATCGGCGATGTGCCCAGGGCGGCACTGACCCGCTCCGGCATTCTGCATGTCAATGGACAGGGCTCCCTCGAACAGGCCCTGCGAAAAGCTTATCTCCTGATCTCCGGGGGAGGTGTTGACGGGCCACTCGGTCCGGCCGGTGCGTAAAAAAAATCCTTTCGGAGGTGGAATTGCCCCAGGCTTGGGCAGGACAGGTCCCATGGGGGGAGCTTCCTGCCCATTTTTTCGATGTTTAAGACTTGGCATGCTGAATGCATAAATTACAGATAAGAGCAAGGGAAATTGTCCGATTCACTGTTTAGCAAGAAACATTTCCCTTGTCCGAAGCGACCGTAGATCCTTCCCCCAGACTTGCTTTTGGGCAGGAAGGGCCCCATAAGGAACTTCCTGCCCGCTTTTTTTCGGGCGGAAAAGGATCTGGCCGCCTAAAAAAAAATCGAGCTTTCCAGCAAGGTTCATCCGACACAACGAAGTGCTCGATGAATGACGGCAACGAGGCCCCAGGGGACTGATTCCCTGGGGCTTTTTGTTTTCCAGGACCGAGATGCGTCGGGTCCACCATGAAAGGAGAGAGTCATGTCCACAAAATCCTGTTCCGGAACCGGCAATAAATCGGGTCACCCCTGTTTTGGCGGCAACAATCACCAGAAAGCCGGCAGAATCCACCTGGCGGTCGCTCCGGGATGCAACATCAAGTGCGGCTTCTGTGAGCGGCGTTTTGATTGCGCCAACGAAAACCGTCCTGGCGTGACCAGCAAGGTTCTCACTCCCGGCGAAGCCGTGCAGAGGGTGCGACAGGTTATGGCCCATCCCCTCGGCGGGCCCAATATGAGGGTTGTCGGCATCGCAGGCCCCGGCGATCCCCTTGCCAACCAGAACACCTTCGCTACCTTCAGACTGGTTAAGGAAGCGTTTCCCCAACTGATGCTCTGCCTGTCGACCAACGGACTGCTGCTGCCGGATCGGATAGACGAGCTCAAGGAGCTTGGAGTGCATTCCGTTACTGTAACGGTCAACGCTTTGACACCGGAAACCGGAGCCAGGGTCTACCAGTGGGTGCAGTACCAGGGAGCCCGTCTCAAAGGGGAGGATGCGGCGAAGCTTTTGCTGGAAAAACAGTTTCAGGGCATCGAGGCGGCGGTGGCGGCCGGGATGCTGGTCAAGGTGAATTCGGTCTATATTCCCGGAGTCAACGACCACGAAACCCTGCCGCTGGCTGTAGCCGCCCGCAAACTTGGGGCGACGATGATGAACATCCTGCCGCTGATTCCCCAGGGGATCTTCAAGGATCGTGATCGTCCTTCCGATCTGGTCATGGATCTGGTGCGGAACCAGGCCGAATCGATTCTTTCCCAGGCCCGCCATTGCGGACAGTGCCGGGCCGACGCTGCCGGACTGATCGGGCAGGACATCGACCTGAACACCCTGCAGGCTCCGGTGGCAAAGGCAGGCGGGGTGAGGTTTGCAGGGTAAGTTTGAGCCTTTGGTCCCATAGGTCCTATAAGTCCTATTGGACCTATAGGACCTATAGGGCTTATAGGACGTATTGGACAGGTCTCAGAGGATGTTCTCATGTTTGAATTGAACTTCAGCGACCTGCAGGCGGTGCTGCTTTCGGCCCGGGTGGCCTTTATGGCGACTCTGCTCTCCTTGCCTCTGGGTTTCATGGCCGCCTACCTGCTGGTGTTTCATAACTTCAGGGGAAAAACCGTGGTCGAGGTCGTTCTCAACCTGCCCCTGGTGCTGCCTCCGGTGGTGGTCGGTTATCTCCTGCTGCTTCTGTTCGGCGAGCGGGGTCCGATAGGGGGCCTGCTGAAGGAATTCGGCGTGCGGATCGTGTTTACCTGGTGGGCGGCGGTTCTGGCTGCCATAGTCGTCGGGTTCCCCCTTCTGGTGCGTGCGATCCGCATCGGCATGGAGGATATCGATCGTCAGTTGATCATGGCCTCCCGAACCCTGGGAGCCCGGTGGCACGATGTCCTGATCTCGATCATCGCCCCCCTGTCGGTGCGCTCCGTTCTGGCCGGCGGTTCCCTGATGTTCGCCCGCAGCCTGGGGGAGTTCGGCGCCACCATTATTCTGGCCGGAAATATTCCCGGCGTGACTCAGACCATCCCCCTGGCTATCTACGACTACACCAACACACCCGGGGGTGATGCGATGGCCCTCGCTCTGTGCCTCATATCGGTCTCCATCTCCTTTGTCGTCCTGGCCTTCAATGAAACCCTTGCCAGGCGTTTCGGCGGGAGGGTGGAACAGTGAATCTTTACCTTTCCCTGGAAAAAACCTTCGGAACTTTTCGTTTTGACGCGGCTTTTCGCACCAGTGCCCCGCGCATCGGTCTGCTGGGCAGGTCGGGGAGCGGCAAATCGACCCTGGTCAATCTGCTGGCAGGCATGATGACTCCCGACCGGGGCCGGATTCAGGTCGACGACGAGGTTCTGTACGATTCCTCGAAAAAGATCGCCGTCCCTCCTGAAAAGCGGCGGATTGCGGTTGTTTTTCAGCAGGCCCATCTTTTTCCGCACATGAATGTCCGCCGTAACCTGTTCTTCGGGTTGCGCCGCATTCCCGCCCAAAAGCGCCACATCGATCCCGAGGCCCTGTTCCGGGTCCTCGACATCGATCGTCTGCTCGACCGGCGTGTGACCTCCCTGTCCGGTGGCGAGAAGCAGCGGGTCGCACTGGGAAGGGCGGTTCTGGCTCATCCCCGGCTGCTTTTGATGGACGAGCCGCTGAACGGACTTGACGAGGCCCTGAAGTACCAGGTCATTCCTTATCTCAACGAAGTGGTGACCCGTTTCCGAATCCCATTGCTTTACATCAGTCATTCCATGAACGAAATGCGCATGATGACTGATGAAGTGGTGGTGCTGGACAGCGGTCGGGTGGTCTCCCAGACTTCGGCGGAGAGCGTGGCCCGTTTGCGCATGCAGAATTGCCCCATGGGGTATCAGAATTTTTTCCGATTGTGCGACCCGGTGGAAGAGGACGGACTTTTTCGATACCGCTGGGGCGGCAACCAGTTGCTGCTGACCCAGGGCTGCAGTGGCCGGGAATCCCTGTTCACCCTGTCTTCCAAGGATATCGTTCTGTTCCGCCGGCATCCGGAATCGGTCAGCGCGAGAAATCTGCTCCTCTGCCGGGTGAAAGGCATCATCGAGATGGAGAATCGGGTGGGGCTGGAGTTGGAGACGGGTGGGGAATCCGTGGTTGCCCAGGTGGTGAAAAGAGTCGTGTCCGAGTGGGAGCTCGGCATCGGCAGCGAGGTTTTCGCCTGCATCAAGGCGGATGCTTTCCGGCGTCTGTACTGATATCGGCCCTGGCTCTTGAATTTACTCTTCCCTTCTCACTTCTCACCTTTTAAACTGAAAACCGCCGGGACTCGCCCCGCAGGCGCCCTCCTTTTTGTAAGCCGACAAAAAGGAGGCAAAAAGCGGCTGCCCTTGCAGGGGGCATTGCTCGCATGGTAGTGGGTATTTAAGATTTTTTACCGTGACCTTGGCCTCTGCTTCCTGCCGCCGCTGCCTCTTGCGACCGCTTTCCTGGCAGAAGGTGCCGGTATCCCTCTTGCCACTCGTCAGCATGTGTTGCTGGTTGAAAGTCTTTCAATCGAAATCGAAATCGAAATCGGAAGTTTGCCTGTCTTCAGGTTTCAGGTTTTTGCCTTTCAAACAGCAGCCTCTTAACGCCCTGTTAAAAAGAGGCTCATCCGGCCGTACAACAACGACTCTCTCGCAGGAGCGAAAAAGTTCGCAGAAATCACCGCAGATGGCCCTTTCCAGTTCCGCTAGTTGCCAGTAGCCCGCTGCTGCCCACTGCAAGTGCAAGGCCGTTTCTTTGGTGACTTTCTTTTCGGCCTTGAAAAGAAAGTTACCCGGCTGCCGGCCGGGACCGGCGAAGTTGCTTTTCGCTTTTCGCTGCTTTCTGCGACCGCTGCCTCTTGCGACCGCTTTCCTGGCAGAAGGGGCAGTATCCCTCCTGCCACCGGTCAGCATCTGCTACCGGTTCCCCTGCTTTCCCAGCCCAGGAATTAACCAAACCCCTTCGCATGAATGCCTTATTTTATGGCAATTTTTTCGAATCGAATCGCTAAATCCCCGGTTCTTCGATATTTTGGCCATGGTACGGTATTTGCTGTTTCTATCCGGTAAATGGACAACCTCCGCAACGGCGCGGGAATCAGGGCACCGAGGCCCCGGGGTCGACAAGACTCACGGGGTTTTTTCGTTTCGAGAAGAGGGGGATTCCCATGATAGATGAAACAAGGCCGGAGATCATCATTGACGACACCACCTTGCGCGACGGCGAGCAGACCGCGGGAGTGGTTTTTTCCCTGGAAGAGAAAAAGGCCATCGCCCGGCTCCTGGACGAGATGGGAGTTCAGGAACTTGAGTGCGGCATTCCCGCCATGGGTGCCGAGGAACAGGCTGCGGTGCGGGCCCTGGTCGATTTGGGCCTCAAGGCTCGGCTGATCACCTGGAACCGGGCCCTGGTCTCCGATATCCAGGCGTCCATCAACAGCGGTGTGAAGGCGGTCGACATCTCTTTGTCCGTCTCGGATATTCATATTGCCAACAAGTTGCGCAAGGATCGCGAATGGGTCAAGGAACAGCTGAAGAAAGCCCTCGGCTTTGCCAAGGAACACGATCTCTATGTTTCTGTCGGCGGGGAGGACTCCAGCCGGGCCGATCCCGATTTCATCCTCGAACTGATGGAGATCGGCCGGGGAATGGGAGCGGACCGTTTCAGGTTCTGTGATACCCTCGGTCTGCTCGACCCCTTTGTTACCTTCGAAAAGATCCGCTATCTAGCGGAAAATTCACCGCTCGATATCGAAATCCATACTCATAACGATCTCGGAATGGCTACCGCCAATGCCATTGCCGGCATCAAGGCAGGAGCCCGGTTTGTCAATACCACCGTCAACGGTCTCGGTGAGAGGGCCGGCAACGCGGCGTTCGAAGAGGTGGTTATGGCTCTCAAACACGCCTGCAGGCTCGACTGCAGGATAGATACCGGCCGATTCGTCGAGGTTTCCCGGCTGGTCGCGCAAGCCAGTGCCCGCCCGGTACCGGACTGGAAGGCCATCGTCGGGGAAAAGGTGTTTTCTCACGAATCCGGACTGCATGTCGATGGCGTCCTGAAATTCCCCGAGAATTACGAAGCTTTCGACCCGGCCACCGTCGGGCTCTCCCGCCACCTGGTTCTTGGAAAGCATTCAGGCAGAAGAGCTCTGGAAGCCCGACTTCGCCAACTCGGGCTGGCCCCCGAGGGAGTGGCACTGGAGGACCTCCTGGAGCGGGTGAGAAGCCTTTCCCAGCAGCAGAAGAGGCCGGTCGGCGACGAGGATCTGTTGCTGCTTTGCAGAAGTCTTCCCAAAGTGGCCTGATTTGGGTTGCTCTGAAACAAAAAAGTAAAAAGTGCTTCCTTCATGAAAAAAATAGGGTAGAATGTGAGTGTGTATTTGAGATTCAATTTCAAAAAAACCTGTGGTTTCATCTTATCCGTCTCCCATGGATGAGGTCGGGCGCAGAGTTTGGGAATTCGAGGTTGCTCGGCAGCAGACGAAGGGAGAGATGAATCGATGATAAGGAGTTACATATGAATATCTTCGAGTTTGCCTTACAGATGGAAAAGGAAGCCGTGGAATTCTATACTCATCTGGCCAGGCAGGTTTCGGACAGGGGGCCCAAGCAGATCTTTATCGACTTGGCAATGGACCATGTGCAACGCAGGCAATTTATCGAAAAGGTCAAAGTTTCCAGCCAGTGGAAAGATTTGAACGACCACGGGGTGACGTGCGGCCCATGGCACAAGGGTGTTCGGTTAAACGGAGAGATCGACGACGAGGCCGCTTACAGGTTGGCCCTGGAGTGGGAAGAGGCGGAAATGCACTGCTTTGAGGATCTTCTGGAGCGTGCCCGGGCCAGGGGAATCAGAAAAGCACTCGAACGGATTGCTGAGGAGGAAGACCGGCGTGTCGCCCGGCTACGGCAGATTTATGATTTCATCAACGCGCCGAATCAATATCTGGCGTGGGGAGAATTCAGCAATCTTGAAGAATTCCATCAGTTCGGGCGTGACATTGGCTGAACCGACCTGAGGGGCAGGTTTTCTTCCGGAACGGCATGAATCAAAGGTGTGAATTCTTACCTCCGAAGGAGTACGACTGGGAAAGTTTCCTGGCTGTCGCCGCAAAGGAAGGCTGGCGGGTTCCGGCTGCCGAAATCGAACTTTTTCGTGGCCCTTTCGCCTCCGGCGCCCTTGCCCTGCATTGCGGCGGCAGTTTTGCCGGAATGGTGACTTTTGTCAATTACGGTGCCACTGCCTGGATCGGAAACCTGATCGTCCAACCCTCTCTGCGGGGACAGGGCCTCGGCAGGGCATTGTTCGAAAGAGCCTTGTGCGAGCTGCAGAAAAGGGGAGCCGCGTCCGTTTGGCTGACGGCCTCCGAAACGGGATTTCCCCTTTATGCAGCCCAGGGTTTCAGAACAATTGGCCCGGTGGAGAGGTGGGTTCTCCAAACCCGGCCAGGAGTTAGGGGTACCGATCCTGCCGGAAATGCTGAGTGTCCCTGCGCAGGAGAACTTGAAAGAATTTTCCGTCAGGCAGACGCAGGAGTCTGGGGGGGACAGCGCATTCTGCTGGACCATCTGCTGATCGGGGGCCGGCTGTTTTCCTGTGGACAACAACGGGCTTTGCTGCAGCAGGAGCCGGGCAGGGGTATTCTCGGGCCCTGGTATGGCGCAGGCCGTCCCGGCGATGAACAATGCAAGTTGCTTAACTCGATAAGGGATGCGGCGAAATGCTGTGAAGAATTGGTGGCTGACGTCCTTGGCGGCCGCATAGCTTCCGGCCTTATGGAGAAGGCAGGCTTTGTTTGTAGCGGCACAACCCGGTTGATGGTTCTTGGCGATACGGCCTCGATAAATCTCCAAAGCCTGGTGGCCCTGGCCAGTCTGGGCAGTGTTGGCTGACAGCACATGGCAAGCCGTGGGCCATGGCATCCCTTTTTAACAATCTCATCTATTCACCAGGAATCCTTTCCTTTCGGTCCTTTTGATCCAGTTCGCAAATACTCAGTATTTGATTCCTAAAGAGAAGTCTGCCGAGCTTATGAATCTTCCTGTTCGATAGACTCCGGCGCAGGCCGCCCAGGGATTGGCTTCTGCCGGCGTTTGGATAAAAATGCGGCAAAGATTTGCTTTGACAAGCCCGGACCGTATTCTTTACGATGAACGACATTTGCCTGAAAGGGAACCCTCTATTTTATGAACAATGCCCTTGTCCTGCTTCGCGAAGATCTGGCCAGCGTCGAGGAAAAGTTCAAAAACAGCATGGCCTCGGAAGTGGGACTGATCAACAAGGTCGGCCAGCACCTCCTGCAAAGCGGCGGCAAGCGTATTCGACCCCTGCTGCTGATGCTTTGTGCCCGACTCACAGGCTACCGGGGCCGCCAACACATTGCCCAGGCGAGCGCCATCGAATTTCTCCACACGGCAACCCTGCTTCACGATGATGTGGTTGATGGTGCCGAACTGCGGCGCGGCAGCCCCTCCGCCAATTCGGTCTGGGGTAATCAGGCTGCTGTTCTGACCGGGGATTTTCTCTTTGCCAAAGCCTTTGTGATGATGGTGGAGGGGGGCAATATCAGGGCCCTGCAAATCCTGTCCCAGGCATCCACCCTCATGGCGGAAGGGGAAATGCTGCAATTGATCGAGACCGGCAATCTAGAGGTCGGCGAGCAGAGCTATCTCAATATAATCGAGAAGAAAACCGCCGCTCTGTTTGCCGCTACCTGTCGTTGCGGCGGGATCCTGGGCGGGGTCGAGCCGGCGGCGGAAGATGCCCTTGCAAGCTTCGGACTCAATATCGGACTGGCTTTCCAGCTGGTTGACGACGCCCTCGACTACGTAGCCGAGGAGAAGGTGTTCGGCAAGATCCCCGGACATGATCTGGCCGAAGGCAAGATGACCCTGCCGCTTATTCATGCGCTGGCAAACTGCTCGCCGAAAGAAAAAGGGCGCATTACGGAAATTGTTACCGGGGAAACAATGGAAGAGGCCGATCTGAGTTATGCCATGGATCTCATCCGCCGCACCGGTGGTCTCGAATATAGCTGGCAGAGGGCCGAGGAACTTGTTGGCCAAGCCAAGAGCCGATTGAATATCTTTTCCGAATCTCCTGAAAAATCGGCCCTTTTTGAACTGGCCGATTACGTCGTAACCCGAGAGCGGTAGGGCCGGGAAGGGCCGACAGCCGCTGGCCCTGGACCGGTTTCAAAATTCAGGATGACGCATCACCCGCCCCGCTTCATAGATTAAATTGGCATTTCCCGCTCATACCTTTTGCCTCGTCACTCCTCCCGCGCCTTGACACCCCCCGGACCATAAGTATTCTTGAAAATAAAGCCGGTTTTCCATGTTTTTGCCGGAATCTGCGGTTTTCATTCAGTGAGCGCATGTTCCTCGGTTTTTTTCGGCCCTTATCTACGGAGCCATGCATGCAGAGTTTTCTGAATATTCCATCCATTCTGCCGGTTTTCCCCGCCCGGGGCCAGATTGTCTTCCCCCACATGGCTCATCCCCTTTTTGTTCAGTCTGACGATCTCGCGCCGGTCGACGAGGCGCTGCGCGGCGACCGCCTGCTCGGATTGTTTGCCATGGTCGGGGACGAGACGCAAAACGCTCCTTTACAGTACAACCGGATCGGAACCGTTTGCCGGGTCAGCCAGGTTTTCCGGTTTCCCGAAGGCGGCGCCAAGGTCATGCTTGAAGGGCTGAGCAGAGTTCGTCTGATCGGTATCCGTCAGCAAAATCCCATCTCCCAGGCAACGGTCAAGGCGCTGGTCGACCGGGAAAGCCGCGGTCCGATCGCCGATGCCCTGATGCAGAGCGTCAATGGCCTGCTCAAGGTCGCCCTGGCTTACGGTCGGCCGCTTCCGGGTGAAGTGCTGAGGATGATGAACCAGGTCACCCAGCCGGGAGAGTTGGCCGACCTGGTGGCAGCTTACCTGACCCTGGACTTCAAGGATCAGCTGAGGCTGCTCGAAACCCTCGACCCTCTCGAACGGCTCAAGGATGTCTATCTGCTGCTGACCGTCGAGGTGCAGAAACTTCAGGTGCAGGGTGAGGTTCAGTCGGAAGTGGCCAAGCGGATTGGCAAGAACCAGAAGGAATATCTGCTCCGGGAACAGCTCAAGCAGATCCAGAACGAACTCGGCGATGAGGACCCCCATCAGGCCGAGATCCGCAAACTCCGGGCCCTCCTGCTGGAAGCCGGCATGCCCAAGGATATTCGCCCGATAGCCGATCGGGAACTCGCCCGGCTGGAGCGGATCAGCCCTGCATCGCCCGAATACACCGTCTCCCGCACCTACCTCGAATACCTCTGTCACATGCCGTGGAATCGTGCAACCGAGGAGTCTCTGGACATCCTCCAGGCACAGAGAATTCTCGACGAGGACCATTTCAACCTGAAGGAGGTCAAGGAGAGAATCCTCGAGTTCCTGGCGGTGCATTCTCTGAAAAAATCCCTGAAAGGACCGATCCTTTGCCTGGTCGGCCCGCCGGGGGTGGGGAAGACTTCTCTCGGACGGTCCATAGCCAGGGCCATGGGCCGGAAATTTATCCGCATTTCCCTGGGAGGCATGAAGGATGAGGCGGAAATCCGGGGGCACCGACGCACCTACATCGGCGCCATGCCCGGCCGTATCATCCAGGAAATCAGCAGGGTCGGGTCCAGCAACCCGGTGTTCATGCTCGACGAGGTCGACAAGTTGGGCCATGATTTTCGCGGCGATCCGGCTTCGGCTTTGCTTGAGGTGCTCGACCCGGAGCAGAACGACACCTTTACCGATCATTACCTGGATGTTCCCTTCAATCTTTCGCGGGTCATGTTCATCACGACGGCCAACCTCCTCGATACGATTCCCGGCCCCCTTCGCGATCGGATGGAGGTGATTCGTCTGTCCGGTTACAGCGACGAGGAAAAGCTGCAGATCGCTCTCAGGCATCTTATTCCCAAACAGTTCGAGGAAAACGGTCTGTACGGCCATCATTTCATCTTCGAGCCGGCCACGATTCTGAAGCTGATCCGGGAATATACCCGTGAGGCGGGGGTGCGTTCCCTGGAACGGAGGATCGCCTCCATCTGCCGCAAGGTGGCCAAGGAGATCACCCAAGGGGAAAAACCGCGGGTGAATCTCACGGAGTGCGAGGTCGAGGATCTTCTGGGAGCCCGCCGGTATTTCGCCAACGCCGCGGCGGAAGAAGACCGGGTGGGCGTTGCGACGGGCCTGGCCTGGACTGAAAACGGCGGCGACATCATCTTCGTCGAAGTCTCTTCGATGGCCGGCAAGAAGGAACTGACTCTGACAGGAAACCTCGGCGATGTGATGCGGGAGTCGGCCCGAACGGCCCTTTCCTATGTACGGGCCAATCACGGCCTGTTCGGCATCGATCCGCAATTCTTCGAGCGGACCGACCTGCACATTCACGTCCCCGCAGGCGCCATTCCCAAAGACGGACCGTCCGCAGGAGTGACCATCGCCACCGCACTGATTTCCCTGCTGACCGGACGCCCATCCCGGCGCCAGGTGGCCATGACCGGTGAACTGACCCTTTCCGGCCGCATCCTTCCCATCGGGGGAATCAAGGAAAAAGTGCTGGCGGCCAACCGGGCCGGCGTGAAAACGGTCCTGATACCGGGCCACAATATGGATAACCTTCGGGAGATCGACGAGGCGATCCGCGAAGGACTGGAAATCGTGCCGGTCGAGAGCATGGAGGATATCATTTCCATCGCCCTGATCGAGGGTTGCGATCTGAAAAAGAAAAAGCTGCCGTCGGATTCCATTCCCACGCCCCCTATGGCACCCTAGCACTGTAACAGGATTCCGGAACATTTTTTTCGTTGTCAGTGAAGCGGTAGCGTAACGGTTGTCGTTGTCGCAACCGCAGTGGCGGCTTTTTACCTTGCTTACGATCATGGCAACGATAACGAGAAAGATAACGATAACGACCAGGATGACCGCGAGTGACCTTTACTGAAGCCGGTTTATGGGGTTGCGGAACTGTTGTCTACTTGTTGTATACTGCCAGGGAGAAAAACCGACCCCTGAGAGGAGGGAAGTAAAGAATGAGACTTCAGTGGATTTTCGGGCGGCTGGCGGCCGCCCTGCTGTTACTGGCGGTTCCGTTTTCGGCGCCAGAGGCTGCCGAAACGGTGGACGGGCAGACAGCCGCCCTCGAGGAGAAAGTCCTCCAGGCGGGAACGCTCGAGGAGAAGGTTCGGGAACATACTTTTGCCAATGGTTTGAAGCTGCTGGTGGTGGAAAGGCCTTCAGCGCCTATTTTTACCGCATATTTGACCGTCGGTGTGGGCGGGGTGGATGAAGCCAGTTCCATGCGAGGCATGGCCCATTTCCTGGAACATCTGAGATTCAAGGGAACCCGGACCATCGGCACCACCGACTTCGCCAAGGAAAAACCGCTGCTTGACAGTATCGAGGAAGCGGGAGAAGCCCTCGACCGCATGCGGCTGCGCAAGGATGCCGACCCGGCTCAAATCGCGGAACTGGAAAAACGTCTGGACGAACTGCAGGAGCGGCACCGGCGTTTCGTCATCAAGGACGAGTTCGCCGGCATCTATGCCCGCCACGGCGGGGTCGGCTACAATGCTTTCACCAGCAAGGACCTGACCTCCTATCTCATCTCACTGCCGGCCAACAAACTCGAACTCTGGGCCGCCATCGAGTCCGACCGGATGAAGAATGCGGTGCTGCGGGAATTCTATACCGAACGGGACGTGGTCATGGAGGAGCGTCGTCGCTCCTACGACACCAATCCCGACGGACTGCTCTACGAAAACCTTATCGCCACGGCTTTTACTGTTCACCCGTACCGCAACCCGGTTATCGGCTGGCCTTCCGATATTGCCAATCTGACTCCCGACGAGGCCCACTGGTTCATGGAGAACTACTATATGCCCACCAATACAGTCATCGCCATTGTGGGGGCGGTGGATTTCGACAAGGTGGTCTCGGTGGTCGGAAAGTATTTCGGGGATATACCTCCCGGCACCTCGGTGCCGGAGGTGACGGCCGTGGAACCACCGCAACGGGGGGAGAAGCGGATTCATGTCCGGTTCGATTCGGAACCGAAACTGGCCATGGCTTTTCACAAACCGACCCTGCCGGAGAGAGCCGATTATGTGTTTGACGTCATCGACCAGTTGCTGGCCCAGGGTCGAACGTCCCGCCTGTACCAGTCGCTGGTTATCGACAAACAACTGGCCACATCCGTGTCCGCCTACGGCGCTCCCGGCTTTCGCTATCCCAACCTTTTCGTCATCAACGCCGTTCCCCGCCATCCCCATACCACCGGGGAGGTCGAAGCGGCCATTACGGAAGAATTGCAAAAACTTGCCGAAGAGCCTGTAACCGAAGAGGAACTGGCCCGGGTCCGCAACCGTTTGCAGGTCGAGCGTCTGCGGCTGCTCAAGAGCAACGATGGTCTGGCCGGTCAGTTGACCTTCTACGAGAGCGTGGCCGGCGACTGGCGTTACCTGGTCGATTATGACAAGCAGATCGCTACGGTAACCCCGTCGGAGATCATGCAGGTGGCCCGGCGTTATCTGACGCCGGCCAACCGCACCGTGGCCACCGTCGGCAATCAGGAGGGATGACCGATGCGAAAACTTTTTTTCCTCTTCATCTGCTTTTTTCTGCCGATCGCCTGGGTGTCATCGTCGCTGGCGCTGAATCCGAGAGCGTATGATGGGCCTCCGCTGGTCTTCGACCTGCCCGGGGTGGAGCGGGTCACCCTGCCCAATGGCATCCGTCTCTATCTGAAAGAGGACCATGAATTGCCCTTGGTGGAGGTCACCGCCATGATCGGTGCCGGCACCATCGGCGATCCCGCGGACAAGACGGGGCTCGGCCGGCTTTATGCCGCCCTTTTGCAGACCGGCGGCGCGGGTAATCTGTCTCCAGCCGATTTCGATGCCGAACTGGACCGTCTGGCTATCGATCTGGCGATCGGCGCCGACAGTTACGCTACGACCGCGGGGATGTCGATGCAGGCTTCCGATCTGCAGCGGGGGCTGGGACTGCTGGCGTCCGTTTTCCGTCAGCCCCGGTTCGATCCGCAACGGCTGGAGCTCGCCCGCCGTCAGCTGGTGGAGCAGATCCGGCGGCAGGACGATGATCCCGGCTTTGTCGCCAACCGGACCCTGCGCGAGGCTCTTTACGGCGACCATCCCCTGGGCCGCACACCGACGGTCGAAACCGCCGGTGCGGTGACTCGCGAAGATCTTCTCGATTTCCACCAACGGTTCAGCAGGCCCAATAACCTCTGGCTCGGCGTTTCCGGAGATTTCGATCGTGAACAGCTGATGAAGCTGTTGGACGACCTATTCGGAACCTGGCCTTCGGGGAATTTCGTCCAGCAAAAGATTCCTCCCCTGCCGCCGGCATCATCACCGGCGATCTATCCGGTGGTGAAGGACCTTCCGCAAACGACCCTTCTGCTTGGCGAAAGAGGCATTGACAAGGACAATCCGGATCTCTATGCGCTGCGGGTGATGAACTTCATCCTCGGCGGGGGAGGATTCAATTCCCGGTTGATGCGCGAGGTGCGCTCCAACCGGGGGCTGGCCTACTCGGTTTTCTCCTACTACGACATCGGCCGCCGTTTGCCGGGGCTGTTCATTGCTGGTACCGAGACCAAGACAGCCTCCGTTCCGGAGGTTGTCGATCTCATGCGCAGCCTCATGCAGCAGATGACCGAACGGCCGGTTTCCAATGAAGAACTCCGGCTGGCCAAGGAAAGCCTGATCAACTCCTTCGTTTTCGCTTTCGAAGATACCCACGAAATCGTCTCCCAGACCATGCGTCTCGATTTTTACGATTATCCCCCCGACTATCTGGAACGCTACCGCGACCGGGTGGCTGATGTGACCGTACCTCAGGTTCTGGATGTCGCACGCCGTTATCTCGATCCCCGGCAGCAGGTGATCGTTCTGGTCGGGGAACAGTTGGATTCCAGGCAGCTGGCGGAAGCTTTCGAACTGCCTGTTGCCCCCGGCAGAGATCTGGAGGATAAGGAAGAGCCGGAAAAGACGCGAAAGGCTGGATAACATTTCTGGTCATGTTATGTAACGATCGGGATCTTCCCGCGGGGGACACATGGACAATCCGAAAAAGAATCTGGACAGGATCAGGACTTTTTTTGCCGAGGAAATCTGGAATTACGATTCCAGCGAGTTGGGACGATGGCCAAAAATCTGGCTGCGTCTGGTGCAGGTCGTGTCCCTGGCCGTCAGGGATTTCTATTACGACAAATGTCTGTTGCGGGCCTCGGCCCTGACCTATACCACGCTCCTGTCCATCGTTCCCCTGCTTGCCCTGATGGTTGCCGTGCTGAAGGGGCTGGGCGTCCAGAACGTCATCGAGCCGCTTATTCTGGAACGGCTCGCCGGGGGGATGGACCAGGTTGTTGCCGCCATCTTCCGTTACATCGAAAACACCAATTTCGGGCGCCTTGGCTGGCTCGGACTGGTCTTTCTGGTGGTGTCGGTTCTGGCCCTGCTGTCCGGTATCGAGGAAAGTTTCAATCATATCTGGAGGGTCAAGGAAACCCGCACTCTGCTTCGCCGTTTTTCCGACTATTTCTCCGTCGTTCTGCTGGGGCCGATCCTGATTCTGGCGGCAGTCTCCATCAGCACAACCCTGCAGAGCCAGGTTCTGTTGCAGCGCCTGGTGGAAACCGCCTATGTGGGAGAGGCGATTGTGCTGATATTCAAACTGGTGCCCTTTCTGGTCATGTGGGCAGCCTTCATCTTTCTGTATCTGTTCATGCCCAACACCCGGGTCCGATTCCATGCCGCTCTGGTCGGAGGCGTCGTCGGCGGCACCATCTGGCAGCTCGTCCAGTGGGCCTACGTCCACTTCCAGTTCGGCGTGGCCAAGTACAACGCCATCTACGGAACGCTGGCCGCTCTGCCGGTCTTCATGATCTGGCTCTACATGTCCTGGGTCATCGTCCTGCTCGGACTGGAATTGACATACGCCGTGCAGAACGCTTCCACTTTACGTCAGGAACTGACCGATGGTCGGCTCAACTACGCCAGCCGGCAGCGGGTCGCCCTGACCATCCTGGTTCTGGTCGGCGAGGCTTTTTACCGGGGAAACCCTCCCTGGACCCGCATGCAGCTCTGCAATCAGCTGGGTCTGCCGGCCCGGCAGGTCACCGAACTTCTGGACGAGCTGCTGCACCTCGGGCTGCTGGTCGTGGTGCATGGCGAGAACGATGAGGACACGGGCTACCAGCCGGGCCGGCCCGCGGAAACCGTAGAAATGGAAAAGCTTTTGCAAAGCCTGCGCTTTTCCGGGGCCGACTGCCCGATCGATCCCGGTCTGCCGGCCGGGCAGGTGGTGGCCGAGGTGGAAAGGCAGCTGGAAGAGTCGGAGAAAAGCGTTTTTGACGGAATGACTCTGAAGGATTTGGTAATGAGGAGGGTTGAAGGCGGGAGGCAGAAGGGGTGAGGGGTGAGGAAAGCTCTTAATAGCCGATCCCGATCCCGATTTCGATTTCGATGAAATTTCGAGTTTCTTGACTTTCCTTTATCCGGCTTCTATTCTTAGCGGCAATGAAAGACATCTTCCTCGCAGACGCCCACCTCCTCGACCCCGCCGCCGGCAATTATCGCCGGCTGCTGGCGTTTTTGGCCGATCATCGGGGCAGTATCCGTCACCTGGTCATGCTGGGGGACATTTTCGATTTCTGGATCGGATACCGCCACACGGTATTCGCACCCTTCGTGCCTCTGCTCGAAGAGCTCCGCCGGCAGCGCGAAAGCGGAACCGAGCTGATATTCGTTGAGGGAAACCACGATTTTCACATGGGCCCTTTCTTCAGCGAAATCCTCCAATGCAGAATTCTGCCCGACGGCGGTGAACTGCTGCTCGACGACCGGAAGGTCTTCCTTGCCCATGGCGATCTGATCAATCCCCACGACCGCGGCTATCTCCTGCTGCGAAAGGTCCTCCGCAACCGCCTGACCCGAATGCTGCTTACCCTGGTCCCTCCCGACCTGGCCTGGTCGGTGGCCCGCCGGGCCAGCCGTTTAAGCAACTGCAAAAAAACCCGCCGCCAGCCCCGGCTTCCGGAAAAACTCCTGCTCCATTTTGCCGAAGAACGCTTCACCGAGGGATACGACGCCGTCATCACCGGGCATTTCCATGTGCCGCTTTTCCGGCAGACTGGCGACAAAACGCTCATCGCCCTCGGCGACTGGATCGATCAGGATTCCTACGCTGTTTTCGAACACGGAGCCTTTGCTTTGAGAAGAGCTTGAAGGTTTTCAATCGTAGCGTAACGTAATACACCCCCTCACTGTTCATTTCGCCAGCATCTCCATGAATTCATGGACCAAAGTTCTTTCCAGTCGGCCCCGATCCTCCAGCAGCTGAAGAATGATCTGGCCCCGATCCGCCGGAAAGCGGGTGGCGAGATTTTTGCGGAATTTTTCATGGAGCAGGGGGAGGCCCTCCCGCCGTCGTCGGCGGTGGCCGAGGGGATATTTGATTTCGATCTTTCCGGTCTGGTCGCCGTTGTTGAAGAAAACCTGCACCGCGTTGGCGATGGAGCGTTTTTCCGGGTCGAGGTAATCCGTGCTGTATCTCTTGTCCTCCACCACCTCCATCAAGTTGCGCAAGTGGTCTATGCGCGGGTCGGCGGCCGTGCGGTCCTGGTAGTGGTCTGCCGTCAGTTCGCCGAAGATGAGGGCAACGGCCGTCATATATTGCAGGCAGTGGTCGCGGTCCGCAGGATTGTAGAGCGGTCCGGTCTTGCTGATGATGCGCCTGGCCGCCTCCTGGGTGGTGATGACGATCCGGTCGATCTCATGCAGACGGTTTCTGATCTGGGGATGCAGCTCCAAGGCCGCCTCCACGGCAGTCTGGGCATGGAATTCGGCGGGAAAGGCGATCTTGAACAGGATGTTTTCCATCACGTAGGTGCCGTAGTGACGCTGGAAACGGAAGGATCTGCCGCCAAACAGCACGTCGTAGAAACCCCAGGTTTTGGCGGTGAGGGCAGCGGGATAGCCGGTTTCCCCCCTCAGGGTGAGCAGAGCCAGGCGCACTGCCCGGCTGGTGGCATCTCCGGCGGCCCAGGATTTACGTGAACCGGTGTTGGGCAGCTGGCGGTAGGTCCGCAGGCTGTGGCCGTCGATCCAAGCCTGGGAGACGGCATCGATCACCTGCTGCCTGGATCCGCCCAGCAGGGCCGTGACCACTGCAGCGGAGGCCACCTTGACCAGCACCACATGGTCCAGTCCGATCCGGTTAAAGGCGTTTTCCAGGGCGAGACAACCCTGGATTTCGTAGGCTTTGACCATGGCGGTCAAAACCTCTTTTATGGGCAGGCCCGCGGGTTTTCGTCGGCTGACGTAGTCGGCCGCGGCCAGAATGCCTCCCAGATTATCGGAAGGGTGTCCCCATTCGGCGGCCAGCCAGGTATCGTTGAAGTCGAGCCAGCGAATCAGGGTGCCGATGTCGAAGGCCGCCTTGACCGGATCGAGTACAAATGTGGTACCCGGAACCCGGCACCCGTTCGGAACTGTGCTGCCTTCAACCTCCGGCCCGAGCAGCTTGCCGCACTCCGGATAATTCAGGGCCAGGAAACAGCAGCCCAGGGAGTCCATCAGGCAGAGTCGGGCCGTCTCCCAGGCCTCCTCGCTGTCGATCCGGTAATTGAGGACGTAGTCGGCGATGTCGACCAGTTCCTGATCAGGTTGGGGGCGGATGTTGCTGGCGTCGGTGCGTTCGGTCACGGAAGGTCCTTTAAAAAATCTTCTTTATGAACTGTATCGACTGAATGGACTGAATGGACATCAGGTCCGTTGATCGATGGGCACGAAGGGCCGTGGGGCCGGGCCGACGTATTCGGCCGTGGGACGGATCAGCTTGTTGGCGGCGCGCTGCTCCATGATGTGGGCTGACCAGCCGGCGGTGCGGGCGAATACGAAAATCGGAGTGAACATCTCGGTGGGGATGCCGGAGATGTGGTAAACCGTGGCACTGTAGAAATCCAGATTGGGAAAAAGATTTTTTTCCCGCTTCATCACCTGCTCGATACGTTCGCTGACCTGGAAAAGGACTTTGTCGCCCGACTCGTCAGCCAGCTTTTCCGCCCAGAACTTGATGATTTCCGAGCGGGGATCGGCCTTCCGGTAGACCCGGTGGCCGAAGCCCATAATCTTTTCCTTGCGGCCAAGCATAGCCATGATGCCGTTTTCCGCATCTTCCGCGGATGTGAAGGGAGCGATGAGATTGAAGGCTTTCTCGTTGGCTCCGCCGTGGAGCGGTCCGCGCAGAGTGCCGATGGCGGAGGTGACCGCGGAGTAGAAGTCGGAAAGGGTCGAGGCGGTCACTCGGGCGGAAAAGGTGGATGCATTGAATTCGTGTTCCGCATAAAGAATCAGCGACACCTCCACGGCCCGGCGATGACTTTCCTCGGCAGGGGTACCATGCAGCAGGCGGAGGAAATGCCCGGCAAGACCCTCTTCCTCCGACACGGTGAGGATCCGCCTGCCGTCCTTGTGAAAATGATACCAGTAGGTCAGCATGGCGGGAAAAGTGGCCAGCAGCCGATCCGCTACCGAATCCTGAGGCCGCTCGGAGGTTTCCGGTTCCATGGTCCCCAGTGCGCTGCAGCCGGTGCGGAGTACATCCATGGGATGGGAACTGGCGGGCAGTTGCTCCAGAAGATTCCTCAGTCCCTCAGGCAGCCTTCTCAGTCCGACCAGCTTTCTGCGGTAGCTTTCCAGCTCCTGGCTGTTGGGCAGCTTGCCGTAGAGCAGAAGATAGGCAACCTCCTCGAAGGTTGCCCGGTCCGCCAGGTCGGTGATGGCATATCCCCTGTAGTTCAGGCCGAGGCCTTCCTTGCCGACAGTGCTGAGAACGGTGTCGCCGGCAATGATGCCGGCCAGGCCGGGACTCCGGGTCATTATTCCTTCTCCTTCGAAAAAAGCCGGTCCAGCTGTTCCTCCCGTGCATGGTAGTTCAGCAGTCGGTAGGCCTCTTCCCGGGTCTGCATGGTATGGACCAGGCCGCTTTGAGTGCCGTCCTCGCGAATGGCCCGATAAACCTTGAGGGCCGCCGCGCTCATGGCCCGGAAGGCGGACAGGGGATAGAGCGCCAGCGCGACGCCGGTGTCCGTCAACTCCTGGAGGGTAAACAGCGGCGTTTTGCCGAATTCGGTGAGATTGGCCAGGACAGGCAGTTCGATGGCATCGACGAACCGTCGATAGTGGTCAAGTTTGGCGAGAGCTTCGGGGAATATCATATCGGCTCCGGCCTCCCGGCACAGATGGGCCCGATCGATTGCCGATTCCAGTCCTTCGACGGAAAAAGCGTCGATTCTGGCCATGACGACGAAAGAGGGATCGGTCCGGGCATCCACCGCCGACTTGATGCGGTCCATCATCTCCAGGGCCGATACGATCTCCTTGCCTGGGCGATGGCCGCAGCGCTTGGCGGTCACCTGGTCTTCGATGTGAATGCCCGCAACTCCCGCGCGAATCATTTCCCTGACCGTGCGCGCAATAGTGAAGGGCGTTCCCCAGCCGGTATCGGCATCCACCAGCAAGGGGAGTTCAACGGCGGAAGTGATCCGCCGCGCATCTTCCAGCACCTCGGTCAGGGTGGTCATACCGAGGTCGGGCAAGCCGTGAGAGGCCGCGGCTACCCCCGCGCCGGACAGGTAAATGGCCCGAAAACCGGCTTCCCTGGCCAGGAGAGCGGCATAGGCATTGATGACTCCCGCCACCTGCAGGGGTTTTTCGGCGTCGAGCGCCGCGCGCAGTCGATTCCCGGGGGTGCAACAGTGGGGCATGGCGGTATCCTTTGATTTCCTTTTCATCTTATTAAAAAATAACGCATAAGAGCTGGGGGTCAAGGGGCAGGGGCGGTCCCGGGTTCGAGGTTCGAGGTTCAAGGCCCGAGGTCCGAGGTCCGAGCCTCGGCTCCGGTTTCCGGGACGGGGATTTTTGGATTCGGGACCGATGCTTTTATCTGGTATGATGCGAGGTAATCATCTGATTGAGGCAAACGGGGGGATCGAAGTAAATGGGATTGGCATCGGACATTGTCATCATCGTCGTGGCCGCGCTGCTTGGGGCCCTGGTGGCCCGACGGCTCAGGCAGCCTTTGATTCTTGGCTACATTCTGGCCGGGGTGCTGATCGGTCCCTACACCGGCGGCATCGCCGTCTCCGACATCCATCAGATCGAGCGCCTGGCTGAAATCGGAGTGGCACTGCTGCTGTTCGCACTGGGACTGGAGTTTTCCCTCAAGGAGTTGCGGCCGGTGCGGGCCATCGCCCTGCTCGGTACACCCATCCAGATCCTGCTCACCATCGGCTACGGTTACCTGCTGGGACAGTATCTTGGCTGGGCGCCGGTTCCCTCTCTGTGGCTGGGGGGCCTCTGCTCCCTGTCCAGTACCATGGTCATCCTGAAAACCCTCATGAGTCAGGGGCGCCTCGGCACCCTGTCCAGCAAGGTGATGATCGGCATGCTTCTGGTGCAGGACCTGGCAGTGGTGCCGCTGCTGATCCTGCTGCCGCAGATCAGCGACCCTGCCACCGGAGTGCCGGCTTTGGGGTTGGCCGTTGTCAAGTCGGCGGTGTTTCTTGGGCTCATGGTGCTTGTCGGCACCAAACTGCTCCCCCGTCTGTTGGGGATCGTGGCCGGTTGGCATTCTAGGGAGCTCTTCCTGCTGACCATCACCGCCATCGGTCTCGGTGTCGGGTACGCCACCTACCTGGTCGGCCTGTCTTTCGCTTTTGGCGCTTTTGTCGCCGGCCTGGTCATGAGCGAATCCGATTACGGCCACCAGGCCCTGAGCGATATTATTCCTCTGCGGGATCTGTTCGGACTGCTTTTTTTCACCTCCGTGGGGATGTTGCTGAACCCTCAATTCCTGTTGGAAAACTGGGTGGCGGTCCTACTGCTGGTGCTGATGGTCGGGCTCGGCAAGGGGGGGATGATGGCCCTTCTGGCAAAGCTTTTCGGCTACGGCAATGTCGTGCCCCTGGCGGTCGGGCTCGGCATGTTTCAGATCGGGGAATTCTCCTTTGTGCTCGGCCAGGTCGCCTATGCGCGGGGAGTCTTCGATGTGGAGGCGCATTCCTTTGTCATTTCGGCCGCCATCATCAGCATGGCCGTCACCCCGGTGATAGCCGGCCTGACGGCTCCCATTTACCGTCTGTACCGGCGTTTCAGTTCTCAGGAACCCCTGGAAACCCTGAATCTTCCCGCAAGTGGTCTGGATGACCACATCGTCATAGCCGGAGGCGGCCGGGTCGGGCAGCATATCGCCCGGCTGCTGCGGGAGATCGAGGTTCCCTTCGTGCTCGTGGAAGCCGACTACCGCCGCCTGCAGGATGCGAAAGCGGCGGGGTTTCCCTGCATCTACGGTGATGCCAGCCAGCCCACCGTGCTGGAGGCGGCCAGAATCGAGAATGCCCGACAGTTGCTGATCACCCTTCCCGCCATTGTACCGGCCCAGGCCCTGGTCCGTCATGTCCGCCAGGTTCGCCCCGACCTGCCCATCGTCGCCCGCTGTGAAGGGCAGGAACAGATGGAAGCCCTGCACCGTCTGGGGGTATATATCGTGATTCTTCCCGAATTCGAGGCCGGATTGGAAATCGCCCGGCAGGCCCTGCTGGAATTAAGGATTCCGGCTTCGGTCATCCAGCGTTATTCCGATACCATCCGTCGCGAACTCTACCATCCCATATCGGAGGCACGGGAGGATTACCAGGAACTGCATCAGCTCAAGGTCGCCAAGGACCTGCTGGAACTCGGCTGGGCGCGTTTCTGCGAAACCAGCCCGATGGTCGGCCACAGCATCCGCGAGCTCGAGATTCGCAACAGGGCCGGCACATCCATTGTCGGTGTGCTGAGAGACGGGGCTTTCCATGCCAATCCGGCACCCGATTTCCGGTTTGCGTCGGGGGATCTGGTCGCGATTATCGGCAATGCCCCCCAGCGGGCCGCCTTTGACCAGATGCTGGCCTGCGGGCTGGAACAGGGCAAAACCTTTAAAGGATAGCCAGCAGCCTCCCCAAGGGATGAATTTCATGGCGGTCGCTGTCGGTAGCGGAGCCGGGGGCGAAATAGTCTTTTCGATATCGTCCTCGAGGCAATATTCGGACGCTCTGTTCCCTGAAAAATTGTCCCTAATGGCGGTTCGGGACCGTCCGGGCTGCGTCTCCTGCCGGAATTATGCCGGTCGTCAGGAGAAGCTGCGTGTCATCCTGCTTGACCAGTCCGATTCCCGGACAGTAAGTCCTGGTCGAGCGACGCCCCGGGTCCAGGCCGTCGGTTTCCCTCACCTCAACACATCCGGTAAAGGTTCCGAAAGGAACAGTGACCTCCAGCCCCATGGCATCGTGGTGAGCGCTGCTCAGCACGACCCCCGGCGCCTGTTCCCGCCGATATCTGGATCCGAGCAGAAAAGCCCCCCCCGGGAAGGCGAGCCCGGGCAGGGCATCATCCCTAGCCGCCAGCCAGGAGCCTTCGGTGCTTGTGCTTCCGTCAGCCAGAATGGTCTGGACCGATGCCCCGAAGTGGTAGACATCCTGGGTTTCGCGGCACTCGGCGTAGTAATCACTTCTGGTCTCCACCATCTGGCCGTCGACGCTTTTTTCGGTTACGACAACGCGGGCATTGATCGGCATCGCCAACCCTTCAATCTGTAAAGGGATGTCAAGGGTCTGGTCCAGCACCGAGACGTCCATTTCCTCCAGCGAAGCGCATTCTCCTGAATTAAAGCATTCGAGGTTGCTGTACTTCCATGTCCGGCCGGGAGTGATGTCGAAAAACGCATTGCTCCCGTGGCTGCGGAAATTACAGTCCCGGATTGGGAATTGATCGGTGAATTCGTTCTGCTCCTGCGCGACCGGATTAATTCGTCCCCAGGGCAGGAAGAACAGCAGCAGCAGAACGGTGAACAGGGTGATGAGCTGCTTGTCCATGCTTGGTATCTTCATCTCTTTGCCTTTTTCTGAGATATGGTTTTTGAAGGCCGGCTAATTTAGCATAACTACTATCTCGGGGGGAGCTCCTGTCAACCGGAACGGGGAATTATTTCCGGTGACCAGCAGGCTGCCGGTCCAATAGGACCGTCATTAGGCCTTGCATGGGGAAGAGGTTTATGGTAGATGGCATAAACTGTCGGGATCGCGGGACTATTTGCCTGTACCCTCCCTGTTCTCCCGGCTGATTTACTCATCTGAACAACAAGAAAGGATAGAAGCGATGTGGTACTATTACAGCCCTCTCGGCACATTTACCATTGCCCCGAACGGTGCGGGCGGTTACAACCTGTGGATCGACACCGACCAGTTGCAGACCTATATTGGCCCGGAGGCCGCCGTCGAAGCGGTACGTCTTCATAAAACCGGCTTCAAGGCCTGGGACGAGCGGGCCGATGTGGAAGCTCCCGCCAGTTTGAGTCTCTGGATCAAAGTCAAGTAACTCCGGTAAAAGCTCCGATCCTTGCATCCTACTCCGCAGCTTCAGTTTACGGACTTATGCTTGTCTTGACTGAGCCTCCCGGCGGAGTCATGCTTGAAACAGAGAGAGTTGCAGCCCCCGTGGATATCGGAGGAAAAAATGAAGGGCGGCCGGAAAAAGATACAGACCCATGGCGAAGATATTCTTTTGCTGATATCGATTCTTCCCGCCGAGCTTCAGGGGGTTCTGCTCGGGATGGAGCTCGAGCGGCTCATCGAAGTGGTGATGGATCTGGGGAGGATTCCTGAAGCCCGTTTTGCGGACAGGGTGGAGCAGCTTTCAGAGAATCCGGTTCATGCCGAAGAACTCGCCCACGTCACAGCCCAGCTCGGGGAGTTCGGTGACGACAACCGGGCCGGGATCGAGCGGACCCTCCATCGTATTTCCGCCATCCGCAATCGAAAAGGGCAGATCGTCGGTCTGACCCTTCGGGTCGGCCGGGCCGTATTCGGCAGCATCGATCTGCTGCGTGATCTGGTGGAGACAGGACAGAGCATACTCATCCTCGGCCGGCCGGGCGTCGGCAAGACCACCAAGCTGCGGGAAATGGCGCGGGTGCTGGCCGACGACCTGGACAAGCGGGTGATCGTCATCGACACGTCCAACGAGATCGCCGGCGACGGCGATATTCCCCACCCCGGGATTGGAAGAGCCCGCAGAATGCAGGTGGCCCGGGTTTCCCGACAGCACGCGGTGATGATCGAGGCGGTGGAGAACCACATGCCGGAGGCCATCATCGTCGACGAAATAGGGACCGAAGCCGAAGCGGTCGCGGCCCGAACCATCGCCGAACGGGGTGTGCAGCTCATCGGTACCGCTCACGGCAACTCCCTCGAAAACCTGATCAAAAATCCCACCCTGTCCGACCTTGTGGGCGGGGTGCAGGTGGTGACCCTGAGTGACGAGGAGGCTCGGCGACGGCGTACCGCCAAGACGGTCAGTGAACGCAGGGCTCTCCCCACTTTCGACATCGTGGTGGAGATGGTGGATCGGGAAGAGGTGATCGTGCATCCGGATACGGCGGCCGCGGTGGATCGCCTGCTGCGGGGCATGAGTCCGGGCGGGGAACGGCGGGAAAAGGCCGGTGACGGTCAGATCCATGTGCAGGCGGAGGAGGAAGAGGCGCCGGGCCTGTCCATCAGCGTGCCGGGCGGCGACGATCAGGTGCCCCGCGGGCCGGTGCGTATCTACCCCTACGCCCTGTCCAGAGACCTGCTGGAGCGGGTGATCCGGAGCCTGCGGCTGAATGCCCGCACGGTCGGCGGTCCGGAACAGTCCGACCTGATCATCGCCCTCCGCTCCCGCAATGAAGACCGCCGCCTGCGCCGGATGACGGAGGTGAGCGGAGTGCCCATCCATTATATCAAGCGGAACACCGCCAACGAGATGCGCCGTTTGCTGGAGCGGGTTTTCTACGTCATGGACGGGATCGAGGGGGAGGAGGTGCAGGACATGGTTGCGGAAACCGAGGATGCCATCCGGCGGGCTCTTGCCGAGGGGGTCGAAGTGGAACTGACACCCCGCCCCGCCTCCCTGCGCAAGATGCAGCACCGCCTCATTGCCGGCCGGGGCCTGTTGGCGGAGAGCACCGGACGGGAACCGCAGAGGCGCCTTGTGATCCGGATCGGGGGGGAGGAGGAGTAATGCCAATCATCGCGGTTCAGTCCTACCTGCAAAACCATTTCGATCGTTTCGTTGCCGAACTTACGACCTGGCTGAAGATCCCGAGCGTCAGCACCTCTGCCGACCATGCCGTAGACCTGCAGCGAGCGGCGGCCTGGGCGCAGGCCAAATTGGAGGACATCGGATTTCCCCAGGTTGTAACGGTTGCGACGGCGGGTCATCCTCTGGTTTACGCCGAATGGCTGGACCGTCCCGGCCAGCCGACCCTGCTGATCTACGGCCACTACGACGTGCAGCCGGCCGGGCCGCTGCAGGCCTGGACCAGTCCGCCCTTCGAGCCGGTGATCCGGGACGGCAACATCTATGCCCGGGGAGCTGTGGACGACAAGGGACAGGTCATGCTGGTGCTCGCGGCGCTGGAGGCCTGGTCCCGGGAGACGGGAGGTCTGCCCGTCAATGTCAAGGTTCTCCTCGAGGGGGAGGAGGAGATCGGCGGCGAGTCGATCGAAGCCTGGATGCGGACCGAATCCGGCAGGCTGCAGGCCGACGCCGCGCTGATCTGCGATACTCACATGGTGGCCGAAAACAGGCCCAGCCTGATCACCGGACTGCGGGGCATCCTTTATACGGAAATTACGGTTTTCGGAGCCGCCAGGGATCTTCACTCCGGCAGCTATGGCGGCGTGGCGCCCAATCCGATCCACGGGCTGTGTCTGCTGCTGAGCCGGCTCAAAGGGGAGGACGGAGCAATCCATATTCCCGAACTCGCCGCGGCCCTGCAGCCGCCTTCATCGGAGGAAAAGGCGTTTTGGGAGGCCGATCCTCTGAATCTGGCTGCCGCCCTGCGAGCGGAGATGGGAGTGGACATCCTGGTGGGGGAGACGGCCTATCCACCTCTGGAACGGATCGGGGCCCGGCCGACCCTGGAGGTGCACGGCATCCGGGGGGGATTCGTCGACAAGGGAGTGAAGACGGTCATACCGGCACAGGCGACGGCCAAGGTCAGTCTGCGCCTGCCGGCCGGATTGAAGCCGGAGCAGGTTTTCACCTGGCTGGAAAAAGCGGTTCGTGTTCATCTCCCGGCCGGCCATAGGGTCGAGGTCGTTCGGATGAGTGGTGGAGAAGGCGTGCTCGTTTCGCCCGACAATCCATTTCTCAGGGCTGCCGCCGCCTCCATCCAAAGCGTATACCGGGAACCGCCAGTGTTTTTGCGGGAAGGAGGGTCAATCCCTGTTGCCGCCCTGTTCGACCAGGTTCTGCAGGTACCCGTCGTGCTGATGGGCTTCGGACTGCCGGACGACGGCCCCCACGGACCCGACGAGAAACTCAGTCTGGCCCAATTCGAGAAAGGCATGGCCACCGTTGCCGAATTTCTGGGCAGATTACGTCAATAAGGCTTTTCACCGTCCTTGAAGTCCCTTGTGTCCTTTATGTCCCTCGAACCACCTACTCAGATTCCGGAAAGCAAAGAGGGTAATCCGCGCAGTCGCCGCAGTTCGGGGATTTGCACATCACCCCGCCGTTGAGGTCGCAGACCTGTTTGAAGAGGTAGCGCTTCCAGCGCATGTTCTGGCTGTTGGCGTCGGCCAGGGAGGGGAGGTGGCGGCGGATGGCCGCACTCAACTCGGGCCGTTCGAACAGGCCCATGGCCACCCAGAGGTGTCCAGGATGAGCGGCCCGGGCGGCGAGAATGTGCGACAGGCGTCGCGCGTCGGCCCGGGGACAACCGCCCGCATCCGAGGGCACATGGGATAGAAGAATGGCCAGAACCTCAGGGTTGACTTCCGGCGGCGACTGCCGGGTGGAAGGGGGGCAACCTTGCAGCAAATTCCTGTCGGCGGCGGGAAACCAGTCGCGGAGGAGCCCGTTCAGGTCTTCGGGCGAGAGGCCGAGAGCCTCGGCGGTATCGAAGGGTTCAGTGGCCGCCACCGCCAGCAGGCAGGCAAACAGATGACGATCCTCCTCTCTGGCCCCCGGGGGGGCCGGTCCATCCATCAGAGCGCGATAGAGAGGATCTTCCTTGTTCACCCGCGGACCGTGGTCCGCCATCCGCGGCTGAAAGTTCTGATGAACGGTACCGGACCCATTCAGGGCGGATGCCAAAGCCGCCTGCAACGCCTCCACAGCCAGATCGGCACAGTAGCTTCGCTCCTCGGGCAGCCCCTGCAGAAGGGCATCCACCCGGGAGGCATCGATGGTCAGAGCCTCTTCCACCGACCTGTTCGTGGTCAGTTCAGCAGCCGCGGCGCAGGCGGCTACGGAGAATCCACAGCCGAAAACCTGAAATCGGGCTTCGCTGACACGGCGGCCTTCGATTCTCAGAGCGAAGCGCACCCCGATCCGCCGCCCGGCTTCCCCCTCGCCCAATCCCACCTCGCCGACCCCGTCGGCATCGGGAAGCTCCCCCGAAAAACGGTTGTCTGAGGCATATCGCAGAATGGTTTCCGTGTAACCGGTCATCGCAATGTCCTTCTCTTCCAGTGTCTTTTCCTCAAAGGGGCGTCAGTGGTTCTCCTTTGCCGCCTCCTCGGCCGCATTGGCCACCTCGCACAGGAAATAGGCGCTCCCTTCGTACAGCTGATCATTTTTCAACTGATTGCCGACGATCTCCCAGCAGGGGAAACCACGGAGGACCAGACCCTTATGGCATCGATGAGCGAGGGATTCGCAGTGGAAATTGCCGACGATAAGGTCGTATTCGTCCCGCGCGTTTTCGGCATCCTCCAGATCCCCGACCAGGACACGGTCGGCGGGAAGACCTTTCAGCTGGGGCGAGTCGACGGTAGAGATGGCCAGGGTCGTTCGGCCCCCCGCTTCCGCCAGGGCGCGGCAGGCTCCGGCCAAGAAATCGGGCTCTCCCACGACAAGCAGGCGGGTTTTGCCGAGGGCGAAGTGGCTGTCGAGAAGGGTATCCTGCAACCGCTTGCGCCAGCGGATGATGCTGTCATGGGGCCGCTCCTGGCCGGTTTCAGCCATCAGTGCCGCTACCAGATTGTCGGCGGCTTCCAGACCCTGCAGGTGGGGGAAGTGGAGGTGCCGCATGCCCGGATTTTTGGAAAGCAGGGCCGCCGCGCTCGGCTTCATCGACTCGCCGACCGACAGAACCAGATTTGCGTCGGCCAGTGTCCGGATCTCCTCGACGGTGATGCCGCCGCTGCTCAGGGCACTCTGCTTCTCCCCCAGGTGACCGTCAAGGGAGGTGGAGAGATCGGGGAGGGCCAGGACCCGGAAACCGAATCGCCCGATGAACTCCTTGATGCGTTCCACTTCGATCGGTTGCAGACTTACGTGGGGCAGCAGCACTGCTTTGTCCCGGCAGACGGTGGTACAGGGTTCCGCCAGCTGCTCGATCAGAGCCCGGGTGGTCTTGCCCCATCCGCTTTCCAGACCGCCATCGTAATCGGTGGTGTGGACGTAGACCAGGGGGAAATCCACCTGCCTGGCCACACCGCCGATGTCGTCCCCCTTGGTTTCGGTCAGTCCGGTGGTGTGCAGGCCGATAAGGCTTGGCGATACCTTGGCGGTGATGTTTTTCACGGCCTCAACAATTCCGGCATCGCCGCCGTCCAGGACAGCCGTGACGTCGGTGACGGCCGTGGTCTGAATGGCGATCGGCTCACAGAAATGCCGGGTCAGAAAAACCTTGGTAAAGGAGGTGCAGCCCATGCCGCCGTGCATGAGCGGCATACAGCGGTCCACGCCGAGAAAGGCGAGGGCCGCGCCCATCGGCTGAGTCAGGCGGATCGGGTTGACCTGCAGCGGTTTGACCGGCTTGTTCATCACTTCTCCCATGGCGCCCTCCTGCCGACGTTTCTGAACACCGGATTCTGCAAGGCCAGTTTGAGGTCCTCGGCGAGGTTGAGCAGGCCGGCATACCCGCCGTAGCTCTTTTTCTTTTCCTGGTTGACGTCGGCGAAGGCGATCTTCTTCTTGATGGCGGTGAAGAGGCTGCGGCCGCCGGCCAGCAGCAGGTCGGCGCCGGTCTCATCGATGATGCGGGCCTGCTCCTGAGCCGGATTGGTCATCAGGATGCCATTCTCCCCCAGGTACTGGCGGGCTTTTTCTTTGTCCTCCTCCGTCGCCTTGCGAACCGAGGTGGCCACCACCTCGATGCCGAGATCCTGCAGGGCCGAAGCGATCGACCAGGATTTGTTGCCGCCTGTGTTGAGAACCGCTTTCCTGCCTTGGAAAATGTCCCGGTAGGGGGCGAGCTTCTCATCCAGCAAGGCTTCCTCGCGGGCGATGATCTCCCGGGTCCTGCCGATCAGGTTTTCATCGCCAAGGGCCTCGGCGATGGCCAGGATCCCGGCGCTGGTGTCCCGTTTGCCGTAGAAGGAGACGGAGATGAAGGGGGTGCCGTAACGTTCCTTCAGCTTGCGTGTCAGGCTGACCAGAGACTTGGCGCAGACCAGAACGTTGAGCTTGGCCCGGTGGGCGGTGCGGATCCTTTCCACCCGGCCGTCTCCGCTGAGAGTGGAGAGCACCCGGATGCCGAGTTCCTCCAGAAGGGGTGTGTACTGCCACATGTCGCCGGTGACGTTGTAGTCGCCGATCAGATTGATGTCGCAGGGGGTCGTGAATTCCGGTTCGAGGGTGCCGATCAGATGAGTCAGCACCGCCTCCCCGCCCAGGCGGCTGCCGAGATTCTTGCTTCCGGCGATCCCCGGTGCATGAACAGGCACCACGGGAATCTGGTGGGTTTCCTCGGCCTTGCGGCAGATCGCATCGATGTCATCGCCGATCATGGCGGTGACGCAGGTGCTGTAGACGAAGATTGCCCGGGGGGCGTAATGTTCGACGATATAGGCGATGGCTTCTCGCAGTTTCTCCTCGCCGCCGAAAACGACGTCGTTGCCGGAAATGCCGGTCGTGAACCCCATCTGGGTCAGGTCACGGCCCGGCCAGCTGGTTCTGGTCAGCCGTGTCTCCCAGGAGGCGCCGAGACAGGTATTGGGTCCGTGGACCAGGTGAGCGGCATCGGCGTAGGGGAACAGGGAGATCTGGGCACCTTCGAAAGCACAGCCGCCGGTGGTGGCGCCGGGAACCGGGGCGTTGCAGGCGCTCTTTCTGGTCTGATTATGGGAGCAGGAGCTTTCGTCGAGCAGTTCGCGGATTTTCGGTTTCTGTGCCAAAGCCTGACTCCTTTCACAAAGGGTTGGGCAAGCTTTGTCACGTCGTTGGGACTGAAGCTTACAGGAAAGGGATAAGCAAGAGGCTTGCCATACGGCTTAAATACCCGGAATCGCGTCATGAAAGACCGTCTTTGCCTGGACAGGTGCAAGGAAAAAAGCCGGGTCTGCATGAATTTTGTGCAGTTTCTTTCGCCTCACTCCTCACCCCTCACCCCTCACCCCTCACCAAAAAACCCCTTGCAATCCCCCGTCATTTTTATTAATTTCCCGGACCGTTGTGCCGGAATCCGCAGGTTTTCCCATCGTTTTGCTGAAGTCCCTGTCACAACCCTCATCGATCTGAATCCCAATCAGCAGAAGGACCCCTATTTCATGAAATCTCATGTCAGACAGTATTGCCATGTCGACCATCCCCACACCTGGGTCAAATATCACAAAAGCCTGTGCCGGAACTGTCGGGCAACCTGCTGCTCTCTGCCGGTCGAGGTGACTGTAGACGACCTGGTGCGAATGGAGCTGATCGATCCCTTTGCAGCAGAGGAACCCGCCAGAGAGATTGCGAAAAAACTGCGTAAGGCAGGGTTTATCGATCACTTCAACTTTCGCAGTGAAGTGTTCACTCTGGCCCGCCGGGCCAATGACGATTGTCTCTTTCTTGACCAGAAAACCCGACTTTGCACCATCTACCAGAAACGACCGGCCACCTGCCGGAATCATCCACAAATCGGTCCCCGCCCGGGATTCTGCGCCTATCAGGAAAAAAGTTAGAAACGGGGGTGCATGGATTTGCCAAGTTCGAAGTCAAATTGCCTCTTGCAAATCCTGCTTTTCTGCACTTAAATTTTGAATAAGTTTGTGCTGGAGGAAGAAACCCGTTGCCATCCTCACAGGTATAAAGGACTGACTTGTCCCATGTTCCTCTCCGATTCCCCGCCCGGGGAGACCATCAGAGAAATCCGCCTGTTGTGGACCGAAGGGGTGGACAAGGACGTCATCTTTTTTTTGCGGGACCGTCTGCCCGGCATTTTCAGCTTGCGGGTCACGGGAGAGAAGCGCTTCGAACCGGATTTCGATGCCTGCAGGGAGAGATCCTGCCAGTTTGATTCACACCTTTTTCTGCAGCAGTTGCCGCTTCGCAAGCCGGCCCAAAGCCTGCTGCTGGCCGTTACTGTGGCGGACCTGTTCGCCCCTGGAATGAACTATGTATTCGGCAGCGCCGATCCCCGAACCGGCTGTGCGGTCATATCTCTGGCCCGTCTGGTGCCTGCCGCTTCCAGAATGTTGCTGCTGCGTCGGGCCCTGGTCGAAGCGGTGCATGAAATCGGGCATCTGCTCGGTCTCGGCCATTGCCGCAAGACCGGTTGCGTCATGCATTTCTCCAGTTGTCTGTCAGATACCGACCGCAAACAGCCCGCTTTTTGCCCTCACTGCCGAAAGGTGCTGCAGCGGGAATAGGGCCAAACAGATTATTTTCCTTGTTTAATGGTCCAGTGGGTATTATTTTAGGTGCTATTGACATCTAGCCCGACAGAACCGTGGATTCAGATCTCAATTTCCCGAGTCAGAACCGCGTCTGCCAGTTTTTTAATTTTTTCCCTTTCGGATGAAGGGGGCCCACCATTGACAGGGAGGAAAGAATGAGTCTGATGCTTCAGAAGAAGTTGCATGATCTGCTTGTGGATGAGGCCCAGTCCCGGCGAGTCTCCGAGGTCCGGCTTGGATTGGGTTACTCCGCCGTTCAACTCGACGATGGTGCGGCCGGTCTGGCCTGGACCCCGCCATTGAAAGGCTGCGGCTGCACTCATCTGAGCTTTGCAGGTACCCTGGGCGGCCGTCCGGCTTCGGAGCTTCTGAATATGCTGACGGACGAAGGGGCCTTGACCCGGACCATTGGGGTGGCGACGGCCAACGCCCTGTTGGCGGGGAACCCGCGCCCTGATGCGACTACCAGGGAAGCTCTATCACTGTTGAATATCACGCCAAAGGACCATGTGGTCATGATCGGCTATTTCGGCCCGCTGGTCAAAAACCTGCGGGAGATCGGTTGCCGGCTGGAAATTGTAGAAATCAACCCGGAACGACCGGCCGACCTGAATGCCGAGCAGGGAATGAAGGCCCTGGCCGCCTGTGATATCGCCATTGTCACCGGAACCAGTCTCATTACCGGTACCATTGACGGTCTTCTCGACGCCATGGGCAGTCCCCGCGGTGCGGTTCTTCTTGGACCCTCCGCGCCGCTGCTGCCGGAGCTTTTCGTCGGAACTCCCATGACCCAGATTTCCGGGGCGCGGGTGCGCGATGCCGGCGGAGTGCTGAGGGTTGTCTCCGAGGGAGGCGGTACCCCCCTTCTCAAGCACCACGTCGTTTTTGAATCCCTGTTGTTGAACGCCTGATCTGGACCGGCCAGCTTTTTTCGGCGCAGATTCATGCCTGAGTCCGAGCCTTGCTTTCGAGTGAAAGCCAGTCTCAACCGGTGAATCTTCGAAAAACATGCCCGATCGCACAAAATGATCCCGGCTTTGCTTTAAGGTCTGGAAAAGCCTGTTATTATTCAACATATAGGAACCGCTGAACGGATCCGCGTAAAGGTCGGTGTTGTCGTCCCTCAGGATTGTATACGGGAGATGGGCTGCGGCCGAAAAGGGATTTCGAATCTGGTCAGGGATTCACAGGGTTTGGGCTGGGACAAGGAGAAAAAAATGTCGGGACAAGCACTAAAAGAGCAATTGAATCTGTTTGCGGACGTGGTGGCGAATCTGGTGATGATGGAGACAGCCCGAAGCGCCTTCAACCGCCAAAATCGTCACGATTTGGCCGAACTGGAACGTTATCAGGGCATCGCCCGGGAGGAAATCGCCCTCGCCTCGGAGCGTATTGACGCCCACATGATGAAAAGCCACAAGGAAGGGAAGACGCCCCTGATCAAGCTGTTCAGCGTTCTCAGCCACCTGGAAATGATCGTCGAGGCGATGAACGAAGCGATTCCACCGCTGAAAAAACAGATCAGGGAGGGCATCCCCTTTTCCCGTAAAGCCATGGATCAGGCGAACAAACTATTCGATGGGCAGATCGAGATTCTGCGGACCCTGGTCGATATCTTCAAGACCGACAACGAGGTTCTGAAAAAATTGATCCTCGAGGAAAAGGCTCCCCAGCTCAGCCACCTGAGTATCGATTTTGCCACCGCTCATGAAGCCCGTCTGGTGGAGGGCCTCTGTCTGCCCCATGCGGCTCCCATTTTCCTGGCCCTGATCGATGTCGTGCGGACCATGAGCCGTCACGAAATGGATGTGGTCCAGTTGTTGATGCATGAGCATAAGGTGGAGCAAAAATAAGGCCGCTACTTGGTTGTTTTTTGACTGGGCACCAGGACGATCTGGATCCGGCGGTTCTGGGCCCGGCCCTTGACGGTTTTGTTTTCCGCCACGGGGCGATAGGGGCCATACCCGCAGGCCGTCAAACGTTCACCGGCAATGCCGACCTCGCTCTGGAGAAAGCGCACCACATTGCTGGCCCTCGCCGTGGAAAGCTCCCAGTTGGAAGGAAAGGTGCTTTTCAGCCGGGGACTGATCGGCACATTGTCGGTATGGCCTTCCACCCGGATATCCTTATCGGTTGTGCCTTTGAGGATATCGCCGACACGGCGAAGGATCTGTATGCCTGCCGGCTTGACTTCCGCCTCTCCCGAATCGAAAAGGATGCGTTCCACCAGATTGACGGTCAGCTGGTTCTGCAGCTCTGAGATGGTGATCTCACCCCGCTGAATTTCCGCTTCCATCTTTTCGACCAGTTCATTGTAGGTGTTATTCATTTGAGCCAGGCGGGCCTGGCGGGCAAGCCGTTCCTCTTCCAGACGGTCATTCAGGTCCCGTTTCTCCTGTTCAAGACGGTCAACCGTTTGGCGCATTTCGCTGAGGGCTGCCCCGGCCTCGGCGCTGCGGGCGCTGAGCACGCTTTCCAGCCTCTCTATGTCAGCCGCCGCACGCAGCTGATCCTTGCGCAGGGCAGCGTTTTCACGGGTCGCCGCCTCAAGTTGCTGGCTGATTTCATCGTATCTTTCGGCGAGCTGTTTCTGTTGTTCCATGGCCTGGCGATAATCGGTTTCCAGCCCGGCGACGGCGGCTTCCAGATTGCGGACTTCGTCGGTTCTGCGTTGATATTCGGTCTTGCTCACGCAGCCGGAAATCAGCAGCGCCGGCAGCAGGAATGCGGGCATCAGGACATTTCGAAACATCATCGATCTCCTTGTCGGGCGGGGCTGACCTGCGGTTGCCGCAAGTCTTTCTGCAGACGGACCCAAAACATAAGTTGTCCGATTTTCTCGCAAAATTGGCGAAAATGTAAAGGGAAATAGTTTTCATAGCGCCGGCTTTTCGGTTGCGGGGGGTTTGGCGGGCATGCTATAAAAACCTTGTTTTAGCATGTTGCTTCAACGTTCCATCCGACCGTTTTTTCTGGAGACCCCATGTTCGAAACCGATCGCATCATCCGCAACGCCCTTCAGGAAGACATCGGCCTCGGTGACGTGACCACTCTGGCCACAATCGAGGCTGGGACGGTCAGTCGCGCGGAACTGGTGGCCAAGGAAGATTTCATGCTGGCCGGCATCGATGTCGCTGCAAGGGTTTTTGCCCTTCTCGATCCATCCGTGGCTTTCGAAAAGCTGCGGGAAGACGGGTTCGCCGTCCAGCGGGGCGAGGTTCTGGCCTGGCTGAAAGGGGATGCCCGAGCCCTCCTGCAGGGTGAAAGGGTCGCTCTCAACCTGCTGCAACGGATGAGCGGAATTTCGACTCTGACCGCGGCTTTCGCCAAAAAAATCGAGGGTCTCGGTGCCGCTGTGGTCGATACCCGCAAGACGACTCCCGGCCTGCGGGCCCTGGAAAAATATGCCGTGCGGATGGGGGGAGGGCGCAATCACCGCACCTCCCTATATGACGGAGTCCTGATCAAGGAGAACCATGTTGCGGCAGCCGGCGGCATTGCCACCGCTGTGGCGAGAGCCCGGCAGCACGCACCTCATACTCTGCGCATCGAAGTGGAAACCCGCAATCTGATGGAAGTGTCGGAGGCGCTGGCCGCCGGGGCGGACGTTATCATGCTCGATAATATGGATCTTGAGACATTGCGTGAGGCGGTTCGGATGATCGACGGCCGCGCCCTGACCGAAGCCTCCGGCGGAGTCAATCTGGAAACCGTTCGGGACATTGCCGAAACCGGTGTCGATCTGATCTCCGTCGGTGCCCTGACCCATTCGGCCCGCGCTGTGGACATATCGATGTTGTTCCGGTAATTGCACTTGCTTCTTCGGGGCCGGCGTCGGTATCGGGGGTCGGTATCGAAACTGCTTCAGCCCCGATTCCGAAACCGATAACGACCCCGACTGGCCCAAAGGCGGATCCCATCGGAATGAACCAGCAGAGTACCGGCGAACAGATCCTGAAGCTGTTTCATGACCATGCCGGAGAATATCTTTCCGGCGAGCGGATCAGTCGGGACCTTGGAATCTCCCGTACGGCGGTCTGGAAACGGATCGAACAGATGCGGAGCCTGGGTTACCGGATAGATGCGGTGCCCTCGCGAGGTTATCGTCTGGCATCCACCCCTGATATACTGCTACCTGAGGAGATCAGGAACGGGCTGGACATCAGACGCATAGGTCGTGAGATCATATTCTTCTCTTCGACCGATTCGACCAATAACCGGGCCCACGAACTGGCCCTGAAGGGGGCATCCGAAGGAACGGTTGTGCTGGCCGATGCCCAGACTGCAGGCAAGGGGAGACTCGGCCGCCGCTGGGAATCGCCGCCGGGCGTGAATCTGTATGCCTCAGTGGTGCTGCGTCCGGCCATTCCCCCCCATCATGCCTCTCAGTTGACCTTTCTTTCGGCAGCGGCGGTCGCCCGCAGTGTGGCCCAGTGTTCCGGGCTGCCTCCGAGCGTCAAGTGGCCCAACGACGTCCTGCTCCGGGGACGGAAGGTGGCGGGACTGCTCAATGAAATCGATGCAGAAACGGAACGGATCCATTATCTGATCCTTGGCATCGGGGTCAATCTGAACATGCAGCCTGACCAGTTTCCTCCCGATCTGCGCTATCCGGCGACCTCTTTGGCGATGGAGACCGGAAACAAAATGGAACGTTTACCTTTTGTCCGGGCGCTGCTGGAAAATCTCGACCGCCTTTATGAACTCTATCTGCAGCGGGGTTTTGCTGAAGTCCTGCCGGCATGGCAGGAGTTTTTTGAAATGGCGGGCAGGGAGGTCGAGGTGGACTGTCAGGAGTACCGGTTGCGCGGCAGAGTGTCGGGACTCGATGATAACGGCGCCCTGCTGCTGAAAATGGGGGACGGAACCGAGCGGAGGGTGCTGTCCGGGGATGTCCGACTGCTGGAATAGGGGAATCAAGTACTGAATCAAAAGCCATGACCACCAAGAGCACGAAGTTCACGAAGTGGAAAACAAATAGAAAACATCTCAAGACATATTTGTATAGAAAAGATTTTTTTCGCGTTCTTCGTGTTCTTCGTGGTGAAAAATCCACTTGTGATTGAAATCGATATCTGGAGTTCACAGTTTCCATATGTTGTTGGTCATTGACGTAGGCAACACCAATACCGTTCTGGGGGTTTATCAGGAAGACCGGTTGCTGCACAGCTGGCGGATCACCACCGACAAGACCCGCACCGTCGACGAGTACGCCATTCTCATGCACGAGTTGCTCCGGTTGGGCGGAATCTCTTTTGCAGAGATCCGGGATATCATCATCTCAAGCGTCCTTCCGCCGACCCGCAATGCCCTGGAGGGGTTGTGCAGCAAATATTTCGACCTTACCCCCTATGTGGTCGGCCCTGGGATGAAAACCGGAATGCCGATCCAGTACGACAACCCCCGGGAGGTCGGGGCAGACCGAATCGTCAATGCGGTCGGGGCTTTCGAGAAACGCCGTTGCAGCCTCATCATCGTCGACTTCGGCACCGCCACGACCTTCGATCTGGTATCGGCCAGGGGAGAGTATCAGGGGGGAGCCATCGCTCCCGGACTGAGCATTTCGGCCGAAGCGCTCTTCCAGCGGGCCAGCAAGCTGCCGCGGGTTGAATTCAGCCGGCCCCCGCAGGTGATTGCCAAGAATACGGTCAACAGCATCCAGGCCGGGCTGTACTACGGTTACGTGGGGCTGGTGGACGGCATCGTCCAGCGGATGAAGGAAGAAGCCCGGGAAAATCCGGTCGTGATCGCTACCGGCGGGCTGGCCAGGGTCATCGCCCCGGATTCCCAGACCATCGACGAAGTGGAGCCGTTCCTGACCCTGGAGGGATTGAGAATCCTGTATCTGCGCAACAAAAAATGATTCGATCCTTATCGGGATCGGGAAAGGAGATTTGAAACAGAGAATTGATTCTGCCCGCTTCCAAACCGGGCATGCTCAACCCATTGATCGATTTGACCGGCAGGGTGCTGCCGGATCGGGATAGGGTGCGGCGGGGGGACGCCGCGCTGTTCGTTGTTTCCTGGTATGTGATCCTTAGACAGTTCCCCGCTGGGGGGGAAAGAGGAAGGGAGAGACTATGGGAAAGTACGATACGGCCAAAGTGAGAAATCTGGGGGTTGTTGCCCATGGGGGTGCGGGTAAGACCTCCCTGGTCGAGGCGATTCTGTTCGATTGCGGAGTCACCGATCGGCTGGGGCGGGTCGATGAAGGCACATCCAGCATGGACTACGAACCGGAAGAGACCAAACGCAACATTTCCATCGGCGCCAGCATCGGGCATTGCCAGTGGCAGGGGCATCAGCTCCGCATGGTGGATACTCCCGGTTACGCCAACTTTCTCCACGACACCCGCAACTGCCTGCGGGCCGTGGACGGCGCGGTACTGCTGATTTCGGCCATTTCCGGGGTCAAGGCGCAGACCCAGAAAATCTGGGAATGGTGCAAGGATTTCAACGTCGCCTGCATCGCCTTTGTCAACAAGATGGACCGGGAGCGGGCCAATTTCGCCAAGGCGGTGTCCAGCATGGAGGAGTCGCTCGGCGTGCCGGGGGTGGTGGTCACGCTGCCGATCGGCGCCGAAGATAATTTCCGCGGACTGGTCGATCTGGTCACCATGAAAGCGCATCTGTTCAACGGCCAGAAGGGGGGGTACGACGAGGCCGAGGTGCCCGCCGAGCTGCAGGATGAAGCGGAAACCATGCGTATCATGCTCATGGAGGCGGTCGCCGACACCGACGATGCCCTGATGGAAAAATATCTCGAGGAGGAGAATCTTTCCCCCGAGGAAATACTTCAGGGACTCCGGGCCGGAACCCTGGCCGGAACCTTTATTCCCGTCGTGGCCGGCAGCGCCACTGCCAATTACGGGATTGCCGAAGTGCTCCAATACATCACGGTCTGCCTGCCATCCCCTCTGGACAAGGGCAATCTGAACGGCACCAATCCCAAAAACCAGCAAGTTGAGGAACGGGCTCCCGCCGAGGATGCGCCTTTCTCGGGGCTGGTGTTCAAGACCATCAGCGATCCCTACACCGGCAAGCTGACCCTTATTCGGGTCTATTCCGGCACCCTCAAATCCGACGGCAATTTCTACAACCCCAACAAGGATACCAGCGAGCGCTACGGCCAGGTTTTCATGCTCAACGGCAAAAAGCAGACACCGGTGGACGAGGCCGGACCGGGCGATCTGGTGGCGGTGGCCAAACTCAAGGAGACGGCAACGGGGGACACCCTCTGCGATGCCGGCAAGCCGATCCTTTTCGAGTATCCCGAACCCCTCAAGCCGGTCATCTCCTTCGCCCTGGAAGCCCGCAGCAAGGCCGACGAGGACAAGATCAACAATGCCCTGCACAAGCTTGTCGAGGAAGATCCCACCCTGCAGGTTCAGCGGGATGAGGAGACTCATGAACTGATTCTTTCCGGCATGGGTCAGGTGCACGTGGAAGTCACCACCGAAAAGATGAAGCGCAAGTTCAACGTCGAGGTGGACCTGAAGGAACCGAAGGTGCCCTATCGGGAAACGATCCGGGGCACCTCCAAGCTGCAGAGCAAATACAAGAAGCAGTCCGGCGGTCGCGGTCAGTTTGCGGACGTCTGGCTGGAATTCGCTCCGCTGGCGCGCGGCACCGGTTTCGAGTTCGAAGACAAGATCGTGGGGGGCGCCGTGCCCCGCCAGTACATTCCGGCTGTCGAAAAGGGGATCATCGAGGCGGCCAAATCCGGTACCCTGGCCGGTTATCCCACCGTCGACTTCAAGGCCACCCTCTTCGACGGCTCCTTCCACACCGTCGACTCCTCGGAAATGGCGTTCAAGATCGCCGGCTCCATGGGTTTCAAGAAAGGGATGGAACAGGCCAAGCCGATCCTGCTCGAGCCTGTCGTCCACATGGAAATCACCGTCCCCGATGACTGCGTCGGCGATGTCATCGGCGACATGAACTCCCGCCGCGGCAAGGTGCTGGGCATGGATCCCAAGGGCGGCAATCAGGTCATCATGGCGCAGGTGCCCCTGGCCGAGGTTCTGAAATACTCGCCGGAACTCCGCTCCATGACCTCCGACCGGGGGATGTTCAGCATGGAGTTCTCCCATTATGAAGAGGCGCCGCAGCATATCACGGACAAGGTCGTGGCCAGCCGGAAGCAGGCGGAGTGAGCCCAGGCAGGCCGGACAAGTCTGAAAAACGGCATTGGATTCTGTTGGATTGATTTCGTCCTCCGGCCCAACCAGGGCCGGAGGACGTCTTTTATTGACTCCGCGACAAAAGCTTTCAAAAAAAGGGTTGGACAAGGTTTTCATCGAAATCGAAATCGAAATCGGCCTTTGGCTTTTGGCTTCAAAAACGAAAAGGCTAACACCCGATTTCGATTTCGATAGCGATTTCGATTTGGATAAACCTAAAGTTTACAACCCGACCATCACAGGGGCCTGCCCCTACTTGACACTATCCGGTTAAAAGGCGAAGATAATTTTTCTTTTCAGGGATGATTCTAGGAACCGCCGGATGGCGGATTTGTTTTGCGATGGAAGAACAGACCCGAACAATTCGTCTCAAAGTAACCCCCCGGGTGGGGGAACTGATTGATGCCGGTGTTTCCGAGCAGGATCAGCTCCGGGCGATAAGGGGCGAATTGCCCCTTGGCGACCAGGAGCAGTTGACCGCCCTTTTTCTGCTGGCCCACCGCGGCGGCGAGGAGATACGCCGAGCAGCCCGACTCGGTTTGCGACGGATGCCGGCGTCGCGCCTGCTGCCTTTGCTTCAGGAAGAAGAGCTTCATCCGCAACTGCTCCAGTTCATCGCCGCCTGCCGGCCGGATGACGCTGTGATCATGGAGCGACTGCTGTCTCACCCGCTGCTCGATCCGCAGGTCCTCCCCCTGGTGGCCCGTCATGCCGATCGGGCGGTGCTGGAATTGCTGACAGACCGGTTTTCCTTCAGCCCGCAAGCCGCCTCCCTTTACCAGGCGGCCTCGGAAAATCCTGCGGCCGACCAGGAGTTGCTGGCGCGACTTTCCGGCCTGGACGGACAGCCGTTTCCGGCGGCGGACGACGAGACTCCGGATTTCGAGGAAATGCCTGAAGAAGACGAGGACGCCGGCGCAGGGGAGGATGGCGAGGAAACCTGGGACGAGGAGGTCGAGGATGAAGAAAGCCGGTCCAAATACCAACAGGCTCTCAGCATGGGCGTCTCGGAGAAGATCAAGGCAGCACTCAACGGCGACAAGGAATGGCGCAAGATCCTGATCCAGGACACCAACAAGCTCGTCTCAACGGCGGTACTGAAAAACCCCAGAATCACCGATGGCGAGGTACTGACGGTGGCCAAGAACAAGGGGGCCAGCGAGGAGATGATCCGCTTGATCACCCAGAACCGGGAGTGGATGAAGAATTACACGATCAGGCAGGCCCTGGTGGTTCATCCGCGGGTTCCTCCCGGACAGGCCATTCGCTATATGAATTCAATGACAGACCGGGACCTGAAAGTGCTTGCCAAGAGCCGCGAAATATCGCAGATAATCGTCAACAACGCCCGTCGCCTGCTGAATGCCAGGCAGAAGCGGCGGTAGGAATTCCTAGAGGAGTCATAGGTAGATGATGCAGGGAAAAGTGGTGGCAGTATGCGTCAGCCCCACCAAGGGCGGACGCAAAAAAGACGTCGGGCAGGGGACGCTGGTGGCCGGATTCGGCCTCGAAGGGGACGGCCACGGTGGCGACTGGCATCGGCAGATCAGTCTGCTCGCCAAGGAAAGCATCGCCAAGATGCAGGCCAAGGGGCTGGATGTGGGGGCCGGAGATTTCGCCGAGAACCTGACCACCGAGGGGATCGACCTGTGCGGTCTTCCCGTCGGTACCCAGTTGCAGGTGGGTGAATCCGCTCTGCTCGAAATCAGCCAGATCGGCAAGATCTGTCACACCCGCTGCCAGATTTACTATCAGGCCGGCGATTGCGTCATGCCCAAGGAAGGAATCTTCGCCAAAGTGGTCAAGGGCGGTCCTGTGGCCAGGGGAGACCGCGTCATTGTCCTGATGCTGGAAACGGAAAGAAAAGAGGCCCCATGAAAGATTCAGAAGGATTCAGGATCGGCGTCCTGACCCTGAGTGACAAGGGCGCCCGCGGTGAAAGGGAAGACATCAGCGGGCAGGTGTTACGGGAGATGGTGGCCGGACTCGGCGAAGTGACCCACTATCAGGTTATCCCCGACGATGTCGAGACGATCGTGGAGACGCTGGTCAAATGGGTCGATGAAGAGCATCTCGATCTGATTCTGACCACCGGCGGCACCGGGCTCAGTCCCCGCGACGTCACCCCAACGGCGACCAGAAGGGTCATCGACTGGGATATTCCCGGAATCGCCGAAGCCATGCGCTCCGCCAGCCTGGAGAAAACCCCCCATGCCATGCTTTCCCGGGCACTGGCGGGGGTACGGAACAGAGCGATGATCATCAATCTTCCGGGCAGTCCCAAAGGGGTTCGGGAAAACCTCGAGGTGGTGCTCCCGGCTTTGGGCCACGGCCTGAAGAAACTGAAGGGTGATCCGGAGGACTGTGCTCGTTGAGGGCTGCTTGATTCTGATGGAAAGAGGTTGACATTGATTCGGAAAAAAATACTCCTGGTGGACGCGGACGGGTTTTCTAGGGAATGGGAGAGAGCCGATGCAGATCAAGGCGAATATGAATTTCTTGTCGCCTGTTCCGGGGTGCAGGCTTACGAAAGCGCGGTCTACGACCGACCGGACCTGATTGTCATGAATGCCGTTCTTCCCGAGTTGAACGGCGACGAATGCTGCTGTCGTCTCAAAACCCATCCGGACTTGAAAAAAATACCGGTGGTTCTGGTCGTGGATCTGGCTCATCAGGATATGCTGGATCGTTGTCGCCGCGCCGGTTGTGATGACCTTATCCCCGGGCCGGTCGACTGGTCCCAGATGACCGAGGTCTGCAGGAAGCACCTGCGCATCCAACTGGGCGCGGCCCCCCGGATTCCGGTTCGGATGACTGTCTTTTACGGGCCGGCTTCCGACCGCAGGAAACTCAGCAACTACTCCATCAATATCAGTGCGGGGGGGTTGTTTATCGAAACGGATTCACCCCTGCCGATGAATACACCGCTCGACCTGGAGTTTGTCCTGCCCGGACAGCCGCTGCCTATCTCCTGCCAGGGCCGGGTCGCCTGGGTCAATGAACCGCCCAAAAAACAGAATCCCTTCATGCCGTGCGGGATGGGGGTGCAGTTTCTCGATCTGTCCGTGGAAGACATGCACCTTGTGAGATCCTTCATGCGCCAGGAATTCGAATCCAGGCAGCCCGGATAACAGCTCCGCGGGAAAGGGGACGTTAGCCCCTGCATCAGGCCGTTTCGGCAAGATTCCTCTCGATAACGCCCAGGAAGTTTTCCGTAAGTTGCGGGTGAAGTTCGGTTCCTTTCAAGCCCGCGATCAAACGGGCCGTTTCTTTGACCTGAACGGGATCCCGATAGGACCGTTTGGTGCATATGGCGTCGAAGATGTCCGAAATGGTGGTGATATGGCTCGCAAAATGCTGACGCCAGCGGGAGGCCACCATGGGGTAACCGGAAAGGTTGAACTTCATGTGGTGTTCGAAAGCGGTCACCACGCAAAGATGGGGCACCCCAGAGGACTCGAGGAGATAACGGGCGCCATTTACGGGATGCTGCTGCAGGATCTCCCATTCCTGGTCCGTCGGTTTTCCGGGCTTCTGCAATATGTCCTGCGGAATGAAGAGCTTGCCGACATCGTGCAGCAGCCCGGCGAGCCCGATGTCGTGCAGCAGGGTGGATTCGACACCGAGACTTTTGGCCTGGGCCAGATTGAGCAGGCAGACATTGGTAGCGTGGGTAAAGGTGTATTCGTCGGCAACCCTGAGGGGTGCCAGCACCCCCAGCGGCGGCAGCTCCTGCTCGAAAGCATGGATGAAACGGACAACGATTTCTGACAATCCGATGACGCTGACCGGCCGGTGCTGCCTGGCGCTTTCACAGATCTCCGCAAATCTGGCGGTTTCTTCGGCAATTTCCCCTTCATTCGTGAATTCCACCTGTTCCCGGCACGCCCAGGAGGAGCCTTTGTTTCTCCCATCTTCCAGGTCGATGACTCCGAAAACCAGATGTGCGCTCGATTGCAGTGGGGCGTCACTCCGCCCACGGCGGGACAGGGCAAGGACCAGAGACAGCAGTTCCCGTTCGGTGATATCCGGCATAATCCGCAGATGCTCGACGCCGCTGGTTATCAGCGCCGTGGAGAAACGGCGGGTATGCAGGCTTGCAGGCAGCGGAGCTTTGTCGATGACGATGTCCTCGTCGAGGAGCAGCAGTTCGGCACTGTTGCCGCCAGCAACCAGACTGCCCAGCAGGGTGCGGGCTTTCGAAACCAGGTGCCGAACCTGCGGATGGCCTGAGTCGTAAAGGTCGGCATGGGCGGCTGCCGTGACCAGGCAGCGGAAAAATTCATGCCAGGAAGATCGCTTGTCATTTATCATGATCTTCTCCGCCCCCGTTCTAATCCTTCTGCCAATTTTTCCCGCCCAATTTCCGGTACAGCAGCGCTGCGTCCTGGCCCGAATAATGCCGCAGGTTTTCCAGGATGATTGTTTGCAAAAGCCTTTGCCTTCTCGGATGCAGCAGGCTCCGTCTGGAATAGAGCCGTTCGAGGTCGGGGAGGGCCGCGGTATTGTTCATTTCGGCCAGGGCCCTCACAGAGGCGATCTTTTGTCTGAATCCGGCATCGGAAAGGTCGCGGATCTGCAGAAAGCGGAGCAGGGACTGGAAGACCTGCGGGTGGCGGCTATGAGGGGCCAGCCGAACAGCTCCGAGCTGGCGCTGGATCAGTGGATGAGCCAGATCTTCCAGCAGCAGCTGGTCCATTTCTGCATGAGACAGGCCGATGGCCGTTTTCAACAACTCCTGATGAACGATTTCGTTGGGGTTCTGGCGCAGGTGCAGAAGGACTTCAGGCATGACGGAAGGATCACCCTGGCGCCGCAGCACGGTCAGGAGATTGCGGAGATAATACCAGCGTTGATCCTTGAGCCGCGCCAGTATCTCGGGTCTCGCGGTTTCCCCCAGTTCAACGAGGCAATCGATGAGGAAATACCGGAGGGACCTTTTGCTTTCGGTCGCCAGCCGGTCAAGCAGTGGCTTTACGACGGGTGAGCCTATGGTGACGACCAGCCGCTGGATTTCGGCGAATTTTTCTTTTCCCCAATGGTTCGGGGAGTCGAGAACTTCGTTCAGAGCCTCTGGGCGATGCAGAGTCGTAAAAAAGTCGGAGCCGGTATTCAGCGACTTCTGATAGATATCGGCCAGGGTGTTGAAATCGCCGATACCGAGCAGGTGGTCCCAGAGCTGCAGCAGGGTCTCCCATAAAAACCCGCTTTCTTCGCCAACCTGGATGCCTGTCGAAAGATGGAAGATGATTTCGCAGGTCTTTTTTTCGATGTTCGCATCAAACTCCGGATCGTCCAGATTGACACTGACCGGCGGTGCGGCTGGCACGGCAGGGGCTGCGGCGCCATCCAGAGATTTCAGCATGCCGCGATATTCTTCGGTGGAATAGGCGATGGTTTGATCCGGCATGAATAGCGGTTCAAGATCGGAATCCTGAATGATCCCCGCGGCTGTGGTGCTGCCGCTGAAGTGTTTCAAATCCGTTTTCTGCAGGGTCAGGTGGGACAGAAGCTTGAAAATCACCGGCGGGACGGCTTCCCTGCGGTTATTGAGGTTTTCCAGCGCTTCCAGCAGCATGCCGGCTGGGAAATGCTGCAGAAACCGGGCCGCCGTGTCCGGTCGTTTATCCAGCTCTCTGAAGGTGCTGTTCATCAGCTGAAAACGAAATTCGGGGTTAAGATTGGCGGCAAGAATTTTGAGCCGGTTGATGGCGGGCGTGCAGACCTCCTCGTCCAGTTTTTCCCGATCCATTTCTCTGAGGAATTCGGTGATGGCCTGCTCGTAGTGTCCCAGGGTCTTTCTCGCCTGCGGTTCACCTTTTTGGTTCAGGATTTCGGCCAGAGTCTCGGGAGAGACGGTGTCAACGGGGGACTCCACGGAATGTCCGGCCTGATCATCGAGCAGTTCCCGGACAAATCGTTCCCAAAGGACCGAATGTCGTTTTCCGGTTTCCTGAGACCCTGGTGAAATCTGCGTTTTCCGGATCGGACGAAACCGGCCATAGTCAATCTGCTGCAGGGAGAGGTGAACAATACCGGCCGCCTTCAGAGTCTGTTGCAGACCGCCCTGCTCCAGAATTTCCTCCCGGGTATTTGCCAGCACCGCGAAGAAGATTTCAAGCTCCCGGGCTGTCAGGGCGGCCTGAAAAGTGATGAGGGCGCCGCCGCGGGAAAAAAGGTGATGGGCAAAATCACGAAATACGGGATTCTTCTGATCGAGAGGGGTGGAACCGTACCAGAGGGAATCGCTGGTGATGCCGATGGAAAAGGATTCCCTTTCCGGGGACAGCTGTTGCAGCAGGTCCAGAGCCCGATCGATGGAGGCCCGGATGAGGGGATGACCGGTGGGATAGGAAAGGGAATGGTGCCGGGCGATGTTCAGCTCGTAAATGAACTTCGTCAGCAACTTGAGGTCCAGCCTCAACACCTGATTGCGATCGACTGTATCAGGCATCACCGTCTCCTTGGTAAATGAGTTCCTCCAGTCCGCTTCCGCAAGTCGCGCAGTTCGCGCTCACAATTCCAGGTCCAGCCGCTTGATCTTTTCCACCAATGTGGTGCGTTTGATGTTGAGCAGGGCGGCCGCCCGGGCCTTGACCCCGCCGGCCAGTTCCATGGCGCTGCGGATCAGGCAGCGTTCCACGCCCTCGACGATCCGCACCATGTCGATTCCCTGTTCCGTGAGGCGGGGGCAGGTTATTTCCTGGCTCTCATCCTCATCGTTGTTTCCGCCGATATTGGTGGGAAGGTCCTTTCTGCCGATGATCTCGGTTTCCGCGAGGGTGATGGTCCTTTCGATCACGTTTTCCAGTTCCCTGACATTGCCCGGCCAGTAATAGGATTCCAGGGCTCGCATGGCTCCGGAACTGAAGGTGACTGGGGGATGATCGAGATCTTTGCAGACCCGGGTGGCGAAGTGCCGGGTGAGCAGCGCGATGTCTTCGCGGCGGTCGCGCAGTGGGGGAAGGTGGATGGGGATGACATTGAGCCGGTAGTAGAGGTCTTCCCGGAACAGACCCTGCCGCACCGCCTCCTCCAGATTGGCATTGGTGGCACTGATCACCCTCACGTCAAGCTTGATGGTTTTACTGGACCCGACCTTGACCACCTCGTGTTCCTGCAGCACCCGCAGCAGCTTCATCTGCAGATGCATGGGCATGGTGCCGATTTCATCGAGAAAGATGCTGCCGTGGTTGGCCTGCTCGAACTTTCCCGATTTGTCCGCCACGGCTCCGGTGAAGGCTCCCTTTTCATGCCCGAACAGCTCGCTCTCGAGGAGTTCGGCGGGGATGGCGCCGCAATTGATGGCGACGAAAGGCTGGTTTTTGCGGTTGCTGTTGAAATGGATGGCCTTGGCCACCAGTTCCTTGCCGGTGCCTGATTCACCGAGAATCAGGATGGTCGAATCGGTCTGGACGATTTTCCCCATGCGGGAAAACACCTGCTGCATTGCAAGACTGTTGCCGATCATGTTGTCGAACCGGTACTTGCCCCGCAGCTGCTGCTTCAGATAGCGATTTTCTGCCAGCAGACGGCTTTTTTCGAGAGCTTTGGAAATGACCACCTTCAGTTTTTCAAGATGGACAGGCTTGGTGATGTAGTCGAAAGCCCCCTCCTTCATGGCTTCGACTGCGGTTTCTGCCGACGCTTTGCCGGTGATCAGGATGACACTGGTGAAAGGGGCGTCCTCCTTGACCTTTTTCAGAATATCGATGCCGCTGACTCCGGGCAGAAACAGGTCGGTGAGGATAACCTCGAAGGGGTTTTTCTGCAGAATCAGCAGGGCGTCCTCGCCGCTTTCGGCCGTCTGGACCTGGTATCCGGCACTGGACAGCAGCAGGCTGATGGCTTCCCGGTTGCTGGGTTCATCGTCGATAACCAGAATCTGAGAAAGATTGTCCATGTCCATGGAATCGTCCTGATTAATCGTGTCAGGTCTTTGACGGTGAAATTCAAGCTAGCATGTATTTCCAATCACGGCAAGATCTTTGCCAAAATTTTCAGTCATGTCTCATTTGACACCCGTGCTGCCTACGGCTACGATATTATTACTTAAAATCGGAATTTAGCCATGATTTTCAAATATTTGCCAATTTTTATTATGGCCCTGTGCCTTTTGGCCACCGGGGCTCTCCGGTCGGCAGCTGCCGAACCGCCGTCCGCGGATTCCATCCGTGCGGTCCGGATTACCGGGGTCATCAGTCCCACCATTGCCGATTTCATCACCAAACAGCTGGAAGAGGCGAACCGGCTGGGGCAAAAGGGCTTTCTGCTCGAGTTGGATACGCCGGGGGGGCTCGATACCGCCATGCGTTCCATCATTCAGGCGATGCTCGGTTCCAGGACTCCGGTCATCGTCTACGTCGCCCCTTCCGGGGCCCGGGCCGCGTCGGCGGGGGCACTGATCACGCTGGCGGCTGATTTCGCCGCCATGGCTCCGGGCACCAATCTCGGGGCTGCCCATCCGGTGGCCATCGGAGCCGGTGAAAAGGAGGGCGAGAGCGCGATGATGAGCAAGGTGGTCGAGGATGCGGTGGCCTATGCCCGCAGCATCGCCCAGCAGCGGGGGCGGAACGTCGAATGGGCGGAACAGATTGTTCGCAAGAGCATTTCCACTCCCGCCGAGGAGGCTCTGAAACAGAAAGTCATCGACCTGATCGCCGAAAACGAGCAGGAGCTGAAGACCAAGCTGGATGGCCGCGTCTATCAGCGGGGCGGCCAGGAGTTTGTTCTGAAGACCACCGGGGTCGAACTTGAATTCATGGAGATGAACTGGCGCCAGAAAATTCTCCAGACCATCAGCCATCCGAATATCGCCTACATGCTGATGATGCTCGGCATTCTGGGTATTTTCTTCGAAATCTCCCAGCCCGGGTCCATTTTTCCCGGTGCCATCGGCGCCATTGCACTGCTTCTGGCCCTTTTTGCCTTCCAGGCCTTGCCGGTCAATTATGTCGGCATGCTTTACATCCTGCTCGCGGTAGTGTTGTTCATATTGGAAGTCAAGGTGGTTTCCTATGGTTTGCTGACAATAGGCGGTATCCTCTCTTTGACCCTCGGCTCCCTGATGCTGATGGAAGATACCAACCCTTACATGCGCATATCCTGGCCGGTCATTGCCGCCACTGTCGCCGTGACCAGTGCCCTTTTTCTGCTGGTCCTCTCCTTCGTGGTCCGTACCCAGAAAAAACGCTTCGTTTCCGGCGCCGAAGGGATGGCGGGCGAACAGGGCAAGGCGGTGACCGACATCGACGGCGAGGGTCGTGTCTTCGTTCACGGCGAGTACTGGAATGCCTTTTCCCGGGAGCGGATTTCCGAGGGTGAAACGGTGGAAGTAATCCGCCTCGGTGAAAAGATGCGCCTGGAGGTTAAAAAGGCGGAACCGCCACCGTAGGGGCAGACCTGTGTGTCTGCCCGCTTTAAAAAAAGGAGAACAGCCATGGTGCTTCCCATTATCGTTCTGCTGCTGGTCCTGATCATAGCCAGCAGCGCCATACGCATCATTTATGAATACGAACGGGGCGTGGTGTTTCGCCTGGGCCGCTATTCCGCGGTCAAGGGGCCCGGGCTGCGGTTCATCATACCGGTCGTGGACCGGATCATGAAAATCAGCCTGAGGACCGTAGCCATGGACGTGCCTCCGCAGGATGTCATCACCAAGGACAACGTGTCCATCAAGGTCAATGCGGTGATCTACTTCCGGGTGGTCAATCCGGAAAAATCGATCATCGAAGTGGAGAATTACCTCTACGCCACCAGTCAGCTGGCCCAGACCTCATTGCGCAGTGTGCTGGGGCAGTCGGAACTGGACGATCTGCTCGCCCACCGGGAGCAGATCAACCAGCATCTGCAGGAGATTCTCGACCGGCAGACCGACCCCTGGGGGGTCAAGGTATCCAATGTGGAGATCAAGCACGTCGATCTGCCGGTGGAAATGCAGCGCGCCATGGCCCGGCAGGCCGAGGCCGAAAGGGAGAGGCGTTCCAAGGTCATCCATGCCGAAGGTGAATTTCAGGCGGCGCAGAAGCTGACCGAGGCGGCCCGTATCATCTCCTCGGACAAGAGCGCTCTTCAGCTCCGTTTTCTGCAGACCCTGACAGAGGTCGCCACGGAAAAGAACTCGACCATTATCTTCCCGTTCCCCATCGATCTCGTTCGACCGTTTCTTGAAAGGCTGCAGGGAGACAGCCCGGAAAAAACCTCCGGCAAAGACTGATTCCCCGCAGGTTCTGTTTATGGAAGGCGCATCTTCCAGGGAATGGAAGATGCGCCATGCAGCATGATAAAATCCCCTCAAGACTGTTCGAAAACAGTCCCGAATCGCGTTTTTAACACTTAGTTGCTTTGAAAAGGCGGATCTGGTAGACTCCCGAGTTCACTACTGGGATAAAAAGAATCGCCTGGAGGTTTTGATGGAAATAAGGAAATTCGAAAAAGTTATGGCCGCCAATCGCGGGGAGATCGCCATTCGCATCTTTCGAGCCTGTATCGAACTGGGCATCAAGACGGTGGCCATTTACTCCAATGAGGATCGGATTTCACTCCACCGCTACAAGGCTGACGAATCCTACCTGATCGGCAAGGGGAAGGGGCCGATCGAAGCCTATCTCGGCATCGATGAAATCATCGACCTGGCCCTCAAGAAGGGGGTCGATGCCATCCATCCGGGGTATGGGTTTCTTTCGGAAAATCCCCATTTCGCCGAAGCCTGTGAACGGGCCGGGATCGTTTTCATAGGTCCGAACGCCGATATCCAGCGCAAACTGGGGGACAAGGTCTCTGCGCGAAAAGTGGCGATGGCGGCCGGCGTGCCGGTCGTTCCCGGTACTGAAGAACCGATTACGAGCGAAGAGGAAGCGCTCCTTTTTGCCGCCAAATGCGGTTATCCGATCATTATCAAGGCATCCGCCGGCGGCGGCGGTCGCGGGATGCGGGTCGCCCGCAATCACAAGGAACTGGCCGAGGGGCTCAAATCGGCCTCCTCCGAAGCCCGGGCTGCTTTTGGCAACGCTGCCGTGTTCCTCGAGAAGTACATCGAAAAACCCAAGCACATCGAGGTCCAGATCCTTGGGGACAAGTACGGCAATATCGTCCATTTCTACGACCGTGACTGTTCGGTTCAGCGCCGTCATCAGAAGGTGGTTGAAATCGCCCCCTCCCCGGGGCTCAGCTCCGAAAAGCGGAAGGAAATCTGCGACTATGCCCTGAAGATCGCCGAAACCGTCGGGTATGAAAACGCCGGTACGGTGGAGTTTCTGATGGATCAGGAACAGAATTTCTACTTTATCGAGGTGAATACCCGGATTCAGGTGGAACATACGGTGACCGAAATGGTGACCGGGCGCAATCTCGTGCAGGCCCAGATCCGTGTGGCCGAGGGGCACCGTCTGTCCGATCCGGAAATCAACATCAAGAAACAGAAGGACATCCATCTGGTCGGCTACGCCATCCAGTCCCGGGTGACCACCGAGGATCCGGAGCGCAATTTCGCCCCCGATTTCGGCACCATTTCCGCCTACCGCAGCCCCGGCGGCTTCGGTATCCGGCTCGACGCCGGCAGCGCCTACCCTGGCGCCCGCATCACGCCACACTACGATTCACTGCTGGTCAAGGTCAGCACCTGGGGGTTGACGCTGGCCGATGCCGGACGCTCCATGACCCGCGCCCTGGAAGAGTTTCGTATGCGCGGTTTGAAGAGCAACATCGGCTTTCTGCAGAACGTCGTCAGACATCCGACGTTTCTGAATGGCAAGTGCGACACCTCTTTCATCGACATGCATCCGGAGCTGTTCCACATTCCGGTGGTGCGGGACCGGTCCAACAAGCTCCTGTCCTTCATCGGCCATACCACCGTCAACGGCAGCCCCGGGATCAAGCAGCCCCTGCACTTTCGTGATCTGCGGGAACCCGAGGTGCCCGAGATTCCCTATGAGATGGCCCGTCCCATGGGGACCCGCGACATCTTCCTGGAGAAAGGCCCCGAGGGTCTGGCGCAGTGGGCTCTTGACAAAAAGCAGCTGCTGATCACCGACACCACCATGCGCGACGCTCACCAGTCGCTGATGGCGACACGGTTCCGGACTTATGATCTGGTGCGCATCGCCCAGGCCACAAGTTTCCTCGGCAGCGACCTTTTCTCCCTGGAGATGTGGGGTGGCGCGACCTTCGACGTGTCCATGCGTTTTCTCAAGGAGGACCCCTGGGAGCGTCTCGACCGCCTGCGGGAGCAGATCCCCAACATCCTGTTCCAGATGCTGCTGCGGGGGGCCAATGCCGTCGGTTACTGCAACTATCCGGACAACGTTGTGCAGAACTTCGTCGCCAAGGCGGCGGAGAGTGGCATCGACGTATTTCGGGTCTTCGATTCGTTGAACTGGACGCGGGGGATGACCGTGGCCATGGATGCGGTGCGCAAGTCGGGTGCCATCTGCGAGGCCGCCATCTGCTACACCGGCGACATCCTCGATCCCAAACGGGACAAGTACCCGCTGTCCTATTATGTTGAAATGGCAAAGGAGCTGGAGCGCATGGGCGCCCACATCCTGGCCATCAAAGACATGGCCGGCCTGCTTAAACCTTTTGCGGCGGAAAAGCTGGTCAAGGCTCTGAAGAACGAGGTGGGCATCCCGATCCATCTGCACACCCACGACACCTCCAGCAACGGCGGCGCGACCCTGCTGATCGCCGCCCAGGCCGGTGTCGACATCGTCGATACTTCTCTCTCCTCGGTCTCGGGCCTGACCGCCCAGCCGAATTTGAACGCTCTTCTGGCCGCCCTCAAGGACGGAGAACGGGATCCGCAGCTGAACGAGCCCGGGCTGCAGAAGCTGGCCAACTACTGGGAGACCGTGCGCACTTACTATGCACCCTTCGAGTCGGAACTGCGCAGCGGCACTGCCCAGGTTTATTATCATGAGATTCCCGGCGGCCAGTACTCCAACTACAAACCGCAGGTCGAAGGGATGGGCCTCGGACATCGCTGGGAAGATTGCAAGGAGATGTACCGCAAGGTCAACGACATGTTCGGGGACATCATCAAGGTCACCCCGTCGTCGAAGATCGTCGGCGACATGGCCATGTTCATGGTCAAGAACAACCTGCAGCCGGAGGACGTCTATGCGCGGGGCCATGAACTGGCGTTCCCGCAGGGGGTCGTCGACTTTTTCAAGGGCATGATCGGCCAGCCCCACGGCGGTTTTCCGGAAAAGCTGCAGGAGATCGTGCTCAAGGGGGAAAAGCCGATCACCTGCCGGCCCGGTGAATTCCTCGAGGCAGTCGACCTGGCAGCCAAAAAGGCCGAACTGGAGAAGAAGCTGGGCCAGGAGCTGAGCGACCGGGAGGTCCTCTCGGCGGTCCTCTATCCCGGCGTTTTCGAGGAATTTGCCCTGCAACGCCAGGAATACGACGACGTTTCGGTCCTGCCGACGCCGGTCTTTTTCTACGGCCTCGACCTCGGCGATGAGACCAGCATCGACATCGAGCCGGGCAAGACCCTGATCGTCCAGCTCAACGCCATCGGCCGGGTCCAGGAAAACGGCACCCGGGATATCTTTTTCGAGCTGAACGGCGAACCCCGGCAGGTCAACGTCAAGGATCTTTCGGTGGAATCGGATGTCGTCACCCATCGCAAGGCCGATCCCGAAAACCTCCACCATGTCGGCGCACCGATGCCTGGCAAAGTCTTCCGGATCCTGGTCAATGTCGGGGACAAGGTCAAGGTAGGCGACGTGCTGCTCTCGACCGAGGCGATGAAGATGGAGACCAACGTCAAGGCCGAAAAGGACGGTACCATAGCTGAAATTCTGATCAAGGAAGGACTCCAGGTCGAGCAGGGAGAGCTGCTCTTGATCCTCGAATGAAAAACGCTCGAAATAATCAAAAAAAAAAACGGCCCGCTTGCGGGCCGTTTTTTTTGGGGGGGCAAAGGGTTCGCGAAGGGTCCCGGAGAGTGTTCTCGCAGTATCCGTGGCTGATATAATAGTACTGAAGTTTTGACGATCCTTCCGTTCTGGTCACTTTACCGGGGATTGAGGAATGGTCGATGTGCCAAGATTTACCCTGCAGAAAATATTGCTGAAAAATGATCAATTTGCCCTTTGGCGCGGAACAAGAAACAGGGATCTTTTGCCGGTTCTGATAAAGGTTCCGGTCTCTTTTCCACGGCAGGAGATTGACGAGCGTCTGCAGCACGAGTATGCGCTGCGCAGGGAGCTCGAATCCAACTGGGCCGCCAAACCCCTTGCTCTTGTCCGAAAGAATGGAGGGAAGGTTCTCGTTTTCGAGGATCTCGGGGGCGAACCACTGGAGCGTCTCCTCGGTTCTCCTCTGGACCTCGGACGTTTCCTGCCGATTGCCATCTCTCTCGCTGATGCCGTCAGCCAGGTCCATGCCCATGGAATGATCCACAAGGATCTCAGGCCTTCGAATATCTTCATCGATGGTGCCGATCAAGTCAGGCTCATCGGCTTCGGCCTCGCTTCCCGTCTGCCCCGTGAACGGCCGACGCCCGAGCCTCCGGAAGTCATTGCCGGCACCCTGGCCTACATGGCTCCCGAGCAGACCGGGCGCATGAACCGCTCCGTGGATTCCCGAGCCGATCTCTATTCCCTTGGCGTCATTTTCTACGAAATGCTCACCGGCGCGCTTCCCTGTGTGGCCGCAGACCTGCTCGAATGGGTTCATTGCCATGTGGCTCGCCAACCGATATCCCTTGCCGAACGCAGTCCGGAGCTCCCACCGGCGGTCTCGGCCATCGTCATGAAGCTGCTGGCGAAAACCGTTGAGGAGCGTTACCGGACCGCTGCAGGCGTTGCGGCCGATTTGCGCCGTTGCCATTCAGAATGGCAGGCAAAAGGAACGATCGAACCTTTTCCTCTCGGCGAGCGGGACGTGTCGCCCCGGCTGCTCATCCCTGAGAAACTCTATGGACGGAGCAGGGAAGTTCGTGCCCTGCTGGAGTCTTTCGAGCGGGTCGTTGCCGGCAGTACGCCGGAACTGACGCTTATATCGGGCTTCGCCGGCATCGGCAAATCGTCCGTTGTCAACGAACTGAAGCAGATCATTGTTTCGCGCCGCGGCTGGTTCAGTTCGGGTAAATTCGATCAGTACAAACATGATATCCCCTATGCACCCCTCGCTCAGGCCTTGCGGCAGTTGGTCCGGCAGCTGCTGTTGAAGAGCGATGCGGAACTCGACGTCTGGCGGACAGAGATCCTGAAGGCGCTTCATCCGAACGGCCGACTGGTTGTCGATCTCATTCCCGAGTTGGAACTCATTACAGGCAAACAGCCGCCCGTCCCGGACCTCGGGCCGCGGGAGGCTGAGAACCGGTTTTTGGGGGTTCTGGCCCGGTTTCTCGAGGTCTTCGCCGGCCAGGACCATCCCCTCGTTCTTTTCCTCGATGATCTGCAGTGGCTCGACAGGGGGACCCTCAAGTTCCTTGAATACCTCTTCACCTACTCCGACATCAAATACCTTTTGGCCATCGGCGCCTATCGGGACAATGAGGTCGGACCCGACCATCCTCTGGCTGTTACCCTTGAGGCGATCCGCAGGAGCGGGGCGCCGTTACAGGAGACAGTGTTGCGCCCCCTGTCCGTCGATGACCTGGGACAATTGCTCGCGGATACCCTCCAGTGCAAACCTCCTCGCAATGAACCGCTGGCCCGGCTGGTGCATGCCAAGACCGCCGGCAATCCTTTCTTCGTGGAACAATTCCTGGAAGCCCTCTACCAGGAGCGATGCCTGGATTTCGACAAAGACACCCTGACCTGGCGGTGGGACCTGGAGAAAATTCGGAAGAAAGGCTTCACCGAGAATGTGGTCGATTTCCTTGCCGAAAGGCTTACAACGCTTCCTGCCGCTACCCAAAATATTCTTCGGACCGCCGCCTGTCTCGGCAGCAGTTTCGGGATTCCACTGCTTGCCCTTGCCTGCGGAAAGTCCGGTGATAAGACACTTGCCGATTTCTGGCCTGCGATCAGGGACGGTTTCGTCCTGCGATACGATGATAAATTTGCCTTTGCCCATGACCGCATCCAACAGGCGGCCTATTCCCTTATCCCTGGACCGCAGTTGCCGGAGCTGCATCTGCGCATCGGCACTCTGCTGTTGGAACAGACATCGCCCGAAGATCTGGCGGAAAAAATCTTCGAAATCGTGAGCCAGTTCAATCTGGGTACGGTTCTGATCTCTTCAGCATGGGAACGGGAGCGGGTAGCCGAACTCAACCTGCTTGCTGGAAGACGGGCCAAAGCTTCCGGGGACTTCGCGTCGGGTCTTCAGTATCTCGCCGCCGGACGGGCTTTGCTGGCGGAGGATGCCTGGGAGCGGCGATACGATCTCGTTTTTCCCCTGGAGCTCAGCAGGGCTGAATGCGAATATCTGACCGGCAAGACGACGGAGGCCGAGAAGCGGCTGTCAATGCTCTCGCACAAGGCCGTCAATATCGTCGACGCCGCCGCCGTCGCCAGCGTGCAGGCGGCCCTTTACACCACCCTGGATCGAAGCGACTTCGCCGTCGAAGCGTGCCTCAAGTTCCTCCGGCGTCTGAATATAGAGTGGTCGCCACACCCGGCCGAGGAGGCGGTCGACGAGGAATACCGGCTGTTGTGGAGACGTCTCGGTAGCCGCCGTATTGAAGAGTTGATCGACTTGCCTGCCATGAACGAGCCGGACTGGAACGCGACGCTGGATGTTCTTTCCTGGGCCAGCTCACCGGCCCTGTTCACCGATCATAATCTGTTTTGCCTTATCGCCGGACGCATGGTGAATCTCAGCCTGGAGCATGGAAACGGCGATGCTTCCGGCTTCGGCTACATCCGGCTCGGCATGGTTCTTGGGCCCCGTTTCGGAGATTACCAGTCGGGATTCCGGTTCGGAAAGCTCGGCCTCGATCTATTGGAGAAGCGGGGCCCCAGGCGTTTCATGGCGCGGACCTACCTGAACTTCGGTCATCTCATCAATCCCTGGACCAAACACCTGCGAAGCGGCGTTCATTGGCTGCGTCAGGGAGCCAGGGTGGCGCAGGAAACCGGGGACCTGACCTATGCCTGCTACATTCGCAATTGTCTCATCACACTGCTGCTTGCCGCAGGCGAGCCGCTCGGAGAGGTGGAGCGGCAGGCCGAGGCGGCGCTTGCCTTCGTGCGCAAGGCAAGGTTCGGGCTGGTTGTCGACATTATGACCGGTCAATTGAGGCTTATCAGGGTATTGCGGGGGCTGATGCCCGATTTTTCTTCCTTTGATGATGAAGGATTCAACGAGGAAAACTTCGAACGGCATCTGGAAGCGGATCCCCGCCTGGCCATTGCCAGCTGCTGGTATTGGATCCGTAAGCTCCAGGGGCGCTTTTTCGCGGGCGATTATCCATCCGCCGTCGATGCCGCGGCCAGGGCAGATCGACTGCTTTGGACGTCGCCATCGTTCTTCGAGACGGCCGAATATCATTTCTTCGCCGCGCTCGCTCATTCCGCCTGCTGTGAATCGGCGCCGGGCGTCGATCGGTCGCGCCATCTGCAGGCCGCCGTCGAGCATCACGAGCAGCTCCAGATCTGGGCGGAGAATTGTCCCGCCAATTTCGGCAATCGCGAGGCGCTTGTCGCAGCCGAGATCGCGCGGCTGAACAACCGGGACGGGGAGGCCATGCAGCTTTATGAGAAGGCGATCCGCTCCTCCAGTGGGAGCGGCTTCGTTCAGAACGCAGGGCTTGCCTATGAACTCGCCGCGGGCTTTTATCGGACCCGAGGGTTTGATCTCATCGCCGACGCCTACCTGCGCGAGGCCGTCACCTGTTATGCCGTCTGGGGCGCCGAGGGCAAGGTGAAACAGCTCGAAGGCAAACACCCCGGTCTTTTTAGAACCAGGGGCGCTCCACCCACCGGCACATTTGCCATGCATCCCGATCAACTCGACCTGCTCTCGGTGATGAAGGCATCCCAGGCCGTGTCCGGCGAGATCGTGCTGGAAAAACTTATCGAAACTCTGATGACCATTGTCCTCCAGCATGCCGGTGCTGAAAGGGCTCTGCTGATCCTTCCACAGGGGGAAGAATACCGGGTCGAAGCGGAAGCCGTCACAGGACCGGGCAAGGGAGTGATCATTTCCCGGCCGCCTGCGGTCATCCCGGCCCAAATGCCCGAATTGATCGTGCGTTACGTTCTGCGCACTCAAGAAAAGCTCATCCTGGATGACGCCTCGAGCCCCAACTTTTTTTCGGCCGACGAGTATCTTCGCCGGTCAAATTCGAGGTCGCTTCTCTGCGTCCCTCTGCTCAGGCAGAAGCGACTTGCCGGCATTCTGTACCTCGAAAACAATCTGACCCCCGGTGTCTTTACGGCAGGACGGGTGGCGGTGCTGGAGCTTATCGCTTCCCAGGCCGCGATCTCGCTTGAGAACGCCGTTCTCTACGGCGATCTGCAGCGGGAGAACAGGGAGAGGCGACGGGCGGAGGAGGCGGTCCGCGAAAGCCAAAGCCTGCTGCAGAGCATAATCGACAACTCGATGGCGGTGATTTATGTGAAGGATCTTCAGGGACGTTATCTCCTTGTCAACCGGCAGTTTGAAAAGGTTTTCCATGTTAACCGGCAATCCGTGGCAGGTTGCACCGACTATGACCTGTTTTCGCCGGACCATGCCGCCACTTACCGCGTTTTTGACCAGCAGGTCGTCGCCCTCGGAACTCCGCTCCAGGCCGAGGAGGAAGTGCCCCATGACGACGGCATGCACACTTACATCTCGATCAAGACGCCGGTTCTCGACAAGTCAGGCAATGTGTATGCGGTCTGCGGCATATCCACCGACATTACCGAGCGTATGCTGCTCGACCGGTTGAAGAATGAGTTCATTTCCACTGCCGCCCATGAACTCCGCACGCCTCTGACGATTGTCATGGGTTACCTGGAGCTGGTGATGAACAGGGAGGAACCCGTATCCGACGAAGACCGGAGAAATTATCTTGAGATAGCCTACCGGCATTCAGAGGCACTGGCAAAGATCGTGGAGGATCTCCTCGATCTGAGCAGAGTGCACGCGGGGCGATTGATCAGCTTGAACAGGTCCCGCCAGGACCTTGCCGCCCTGTTGGAAAGATCTGCCTCCACCTGGCGGGGATTGAGCCCTCGACACGACTTCACCCTCCATCTTCCCCGCACTCCGATTGAACTCAGTCTGGATCCGGACAAGATTTACCAGGTCCTGGATAATCTTGTCAGCAACGCTGTCAAATTTTCCCCCCGAGGAGGAAAAATCCGCATGAAGGGAGAATTTCTGGAGGGGATATTTCAGGTGACGGTCGAGGACGAAGGGATCGGTATGCACCCCGAACAGGTGGCGCACATCTTCGACAAGTTTTACCGGGCCGATGCCTCCGATACAGCAGCAGTCAGAGGCCTGGGGCTGGGAATGAGCATCGTCAAGCAGATCGTGGAAGGCCACGGCGGCCGGATTTGGGTGGAAAGCGAGGTGGGACGGGGAACGCGGGTTCATTTCGCCCTGCCGACGGATGAGGGCGATCGCGAAGGGGGCAGTCCCCGGGAAAGACCAGACAAATAGGTTTGGGCTCGTCCCTGCCGGGGCGGAACCCGCCTCCTCTCAAAAGCATTATCCCACTAAACGATTACCCAGCCATAACAGCAGAACAGTATAACTGGCCACGGATATCAGGGTCGAAAGCATGATGATGGATCCTGCCAGCTCGGCGTTGCCTCTCATCTGGTGGGCAGTGACATAACTGGCGGCCGCCGTCGGCGCCCCTGCCATGAGAATGGCAAGGTTGAAGTCGAGTCCCCGAACCTGCAGCAGCCGCAGGAAAAGGAAGGTTGCCAGGGGCATGGCGAGGGTTTTGAACAGGCTTGCCAGCAAGGCCTTTCTGAGATCCCCCCGCAGCTTCTGCAGGGAAAATCCGCCGCCGATGGCGATCAGGGCGAGGGGCAGGGCAACCCGGGCGAGGAGGTCGAGAACGCTGGCCGCGGGGGCAGGCAGGGGCAGGTCGAAGAAACTCCAGGACAAACCCAGCAGGGCACCGATGACGAGGGGATTGTAAAGCAGGTCCCTTTTCAGCGAAAGGCTCTGTTCTCCCTCGCAGCGGCCTTTGAAATAAGGCAGAAGCAGGGCCAGGATGGAGAGAAGGTTGAGCAGGGGGACCAGACACCCCATCAGCATGCCGGCCCTGGCAAGAGCCGTTTCTCCATAGGCGCTGAAGACGATGGGCAGCCCGATATAGGCCAGATTGGCTCGAAAGGCCCCCTGACTGAAAGTCCCGATGTCCCCTTTCGGGTACGGCCTCCAGGCCGCATAAAGATAGCTGACAGCGAAACCCGCAACCAGGGCCGCCGATGCGCCAAGAACCATGGGGCCGTTGAAGGTGTTGTGGAAATCGGCTGTGCCGATTTTGTAAAACAGAAGAGAGGGCAGGCAGACGAAATAGACCAGACGGTTGGCCTGATGAAAGAATCCACCGTCGAGCAGCCCCAGGTACCGCAGCAGGGAGCCCAGCCCTACGACCAGAAATACCGGCAGGATGATGTTCAGAACATTCAGCAATGCCATATTTTCATTCGATGATTAGGGCCTGGCCTGTCCGCGATTCTGCTTGCCGCAGGTGGGGCAAGCATACCTCAAGGACGGAGCCGGGGGCAACGGGCAAAAGGCAGATGTCTTTGCTTGACAATCCAGGCCTTATAGTTGATGTTTAATAAACCTTTGATGCGACGGAATCCGGGAGGTCCTATGACGGGCGGCAGGAAACAGGGTTTTTCCAGGTGGACCTTGGCGGCAGCGGTCGCCCTGGCCGCCCTGGTTGCGCTGGTTCTGATCGGGCTGCTCATGCAGAGGGGGAGAGAAGACGACATCGCTGTCGGGGAGCAGGCCCCGGGATTCGAATTGACCAGCATCGACGGCGGACAGGTCGAGCTTGCCGACTTCCGGGGAAAATTCGTCCTGCTTGCCTTCTGGACCAGCTGGTGTCCGGCCTGCCGTGAAGAAATGCCCGCCCTCCAGGGCCTGTATCGAGATTTTGCCGATTCCGATCTGGCCCTTCTCGCCATCAATCTCGGCGAGCCTCAAAGCATCGTTTCCGGTTATGTCGAAAAACATGGCCTTGGATTTCCCGTACTGCTCGACAGCGACGGAAGTGTTCAGCGACTGTATGGAGCCTATCAGATCCCGCTGTTTTTTCTGATTGATCCCGAGGGGAGGATTGTGGTACGTCATCTCGGCCCGCGGGATTGGTCCTCACCGGAGGTTCGCCGAGAGCTCTCCGAATTGATCGGGTCCGTTGAATCATGACTATGGATGTAACTTACTGGATTGCTTTTTCCGCGGGAATGCTGTCGTTTTTTTCGCCCTGCGTGCTGCCCCTGCTGCCCTCCTACATCACCTATATTACCGGATTGAGTTTCAGCCAGCTGCAGGAAGCCCATCCGGGAAAGCAGGTGAGATGGACCGTCCTGGTCCACTGCCTGCTCTTTATTGCCGGCTTCTCTACGGTTTTCATCGCTCTCGGGGCTCTTGCCGGTCTCGCCTCTGCTTCCTTTCAAGGGCAGTTGCGTGAAAGTCTGGGCTGGATTCAGAAGCTGGGTGGAGTGCTCATATTCCTGTTCGGCGTTCATATCAGCGGGCTGTTTCGCTTCGGCATTCTGCTTGGAGACAAGCGGATTCACATCCATGCCAAGCCAGCCGGCTTTCTCGGGACCTTCCTGGTGGGAGTGGCCTTCGCCGCCGGCTGGACCCCCTGCATCGGACCGATTCTCGGTGCCATTCTCACGCTGGCTGCCGGCGCCTCCGGTAGCCCGGGACGGGGCATTCTGCTGCTCGCTACCTATTCGGCGGGGATGGGAATCCCTTTTCTCGTTTCGGGACTGCTGTTTCACGCCTTCCTGGAATTTTTCAACACGTTTCGCAAATACATCCGGCTGGTGGAAATTTTCACCGGCATCCTGCTGATGATTGTTGGTGTCATGCTGTTTTTCAACATGTTCGGCATTGTCACCGGCTATCTCTATCAGATTCTTCCCGTCAATCCCTGATTCTTCCGGGTTTTTTGCCTTGACATCGGCCTGTCCATCTTTGTAGAGTTGAAAATCAATTTCACGGAGGGGGGGAGTGCGATGGTGGAAAAACGTGAGCGTTTCCGGCAGTATATGATCAGCAAGGGGCTGAAGTCGACGCGCCAGCGGGAAGTCATTCTCGATGCATTTCTGAATTCCACGGACCACATTTCCACGGAAGACCTGTATCTCAGGATCCGGAGCAAACACCCGCATATCGGCTATGCGACAGTCTATCGGACCTTGAAGCTGTTTGCCGAGAGCGGAATAGCCCAGGAACGGGATTTCGGCGCCGGCCAGACCCTTTACGAGACCAGCCGGAAGGGGGAGCACCACGATCACCTGATCTGCACCCAGTGCGGCGAAATCCTCGAGTTCGAGGATTCCCGCATCGAGCGGCTGCAGGAGCAGGTGGCGAAGGAGCGTGATTTTGTCATGACCCACCATCGTCTGGAAATTTTCGGTCTCTGTTCCAAGTGCGGAAAAAAATGAAAGTCGACGTTGCAGTTGAAGGTGAGCGAATTGTAATGGACAGCGAGAATATCGTTGATGAGTCCCGCAACACAATTATTCTGGTCGGCAACCCCAATGTTGGAAAAAGCGTCCTTTTCAACGTCCTGACAGGAACTTATACCGTTGTTTCCAACTATCCGGGCACTTCGGTGGCCGTATCCCGCGGGCACTGCGAGATCGATGGTACGCGGTTTGAGATACTGGACACGCCCGGCATGTATTCCATCATGCCGATCACGGAGGAGGAGCGGGTCGCACGGGAGATGCTGCTGCTGGAAAAGCCCCATGCCGTCATCCACGTGGTGGACGCCCGCAACATCGAGCGGATGCTGCCGATGACCCTGCAGCTCATCGAAGCGGGGCTGCCGGTCATTCTGCTGGTCAATATCATCGACGAAGCCGAGCGGATCGGCATGAAAATAGACATCGGGCTGCTGCAAGAAAAACTGGGCATCCCGGTGATCGGCGGCGCCATGCGCAGCAAACGCGGACTGCCGGAGGTCCGTCAGGCGATCGCCGCCTATTCCCCCGCGAAAAAGGCGGTGTTTGGATATTCGGCCGATCTGGACCGGGACATCGACAAGGTCGCCTCCGCCCTCGGCGGCCGTTACGCCCTATCCAGAAGGGCTTTGGCCCTGCTGCTGCTGCAGAAGGATGAGGAAATCCTGCAGTTGGTCCGGTGCACCGAGGGCGAGAATTTCGCTCTGGTGGAGCAGTCGGTCAATCAGACGGTGTTCGAACGGCGGCTCGATCTCCACCTGAGGATCAGTCTGGAGAGGAAAAGGGTCTGCAAAGGGGTGCTGGATGGCGTCATCCAGCAGCCTCAGGAACGCAGGAAGAATTTCGCCGACCGCCTGTCCGCCTGGACCATCAATCCCTGGACCGGTTTCCCTCTGCTGCTGCTGGTGCTTTACTTCGGCATCTATCAGTTCGTTGGTCAGTTCGGCGCCGGCACGCTGGTCAATTTCTTCGAAGGGATCCTGTTCGAAAATTATCTCAATCCCTGGGCGATCGCACTGGTCGAGCGCGCGACTTCCTGGTACTGGCTGCGCGAGCTTCTGGTCGGTGAATACGGGCTGTTCACCCTCGGGGTCCGCTACGCCGTGGCTCTGGTGCTGCCGATCGTCGGCACCTTTTTCCTGACTTTCTCCATTATCGAGGATGTGGGCTACTTTCCCCGCCTGGCCATGCTGGTTGACCGCATTTTCAAAAAAATCGGTCTCAACGGCCGGGCGGTGATCCCCATGGTGCTCGGTTTCGGCTGCGACACCATGGCCACCATGGTCACCCGCACCCTCGAAACCGTGCGGGAGCGCATTATCGTAACCCTGCTGCTGGCCCTGGCCGTTCCCTGCAGCGCCCAGCTCGGAGTCATCCTCGGTCTGTTGTCCGGGGTGCCCCTGGCCCTGCTGATCTGGGGCTTCTGTATCGCCCTGGTGTTTCTGGCCGTGGGATTTCTTTCGGCCCGCCTGATGCCTGGCGAGCAGCCGATGTTCTATATGGAGCTGCCCCCCCTGCGACTGCCCCAGTTTCACAACGTGATGATCAAGACCCTCAGCCGCATGCAATGGTATTTTCTGGAGATCTTTCCTCTGTTCATCATCGCGTCGGTGCTGCTGTGGGCCGGCAAAATGACCGGAGCCCTCAACTGGGTGGTCGCCGGCATGACGCCGCTGGTACGGTCCCTGGGCCTGCCCGCCGAGGTTTCCGCAGCCTTCATTTTCGGCTTTTTCCGGAGGGACTTCGGTGCTGCCGGGCTTTTTGACCTGCACAGCTCCGGACTGCTTTCCTCTCTTCAGCTGACCGTCGCGGCCGTGACCATGACCCTGTTCGTTCCCTGTATCGCCCAGTTTCTGATGATGAAGAAGGAGAGGGGCTGGAAGGTAGCCCTGAGCATATTCCTGTTTGTTTCCCTGCTGGCCTTCAGCGTGGGCTGGCTGCTGAACCGCCTGTTGTCGGTCACCGGATGGCTATGATGCAATGCGCCTTCTGCGGCAGAGAATTCTCCTCCCGCTCCGGTGAGGCGAAAAACCCCTGCGGCCGCTGTCTGGGAAAATGCCAGAAACGCTATTGCCCTTACTGTGGATACGGAAATCCCCTGGTGCCCGGGTATCTGCAGAGGCGGAATAACCGAAAATCGAAGGAGAAAAAAAGTGACGATGAATAATTCCTGCAAAGCCGAGGACCTGCTGGAGGCTCTCTGGATGGCCGTGGTGGAGGAGGGGGATAATTCCGCCAGTCTGGACGAGCTCGGTGTGGAAGCGGGGGACCAGGCCCTGGGCGAACTGGTCGCGCGGTCCCTGGTGGAAATCCAGGGTGAGCGGGTTTATCTGCGGCCTGCAGGACGCCTCGAAGGGGAGCAGGTGGTTCGGCGGCACCGCCTCGCCGAGCGCCTTATGATGGATATCCTCGACATGAAGGACTCCAATGCCAACAGCACCGCCTGCGAATTTGAACATCTCCTCAATGAAGGGATGGAAACCAAGATCTGCACCCTTCTCAACCATCCCACGACCTGCCCCCACGGCAAGCCGATCCCGCCGGGCCCCTGCTGTCTGGAAGCCCGGGAAAAGGGGGATGTCGGCGTCGTGAGCCTGACGGAGATCAAGGTGGGCGAGACGGCGGAGATCGCCTATCTGGCGACCGACGACAGCAAAAAAATGCAGAAACTGATGTCCATGGGGGTTTTGCCCGGCAACCAGATCAGGCTCAACAGGAACTTTCCCAGCTACATCTTCAGTGTCGGCAATTCGGAGTTCGCCGTGGACGAAATGCTGGCCCGGGAAATTTTCGTTCGCAAGGGATGACGGCCTCCAAACCTCCTTCTCCCTGCCGCTCATGAAAACTCCTTCCCTCCTCGGGATTATTTTGCTAAATTGACGGCCGGTAAATGAAATTCGACTTCGTCCGGGCGTTGACAGGGGTTTCTCCTCTTTTCTGCAGACATGCCTCCAGTAATCCTCCGCCCCCTGGCGAGAGCAGACGGATAATTTTCCCGAGGCTCGCATGGCCGACCTTTTCGCCAATGCCACCCTGAAAAAAAAGCTCACCGGCATCACCATGCTGGTCTGCAGCATCGTGCTGTTGCTGACCTTTGCCGCCTTCATCGCCGCGGAAATATTTTCTTTCCGCAAGGTCATGGTCAGCAACAACGCTTCCCTTGCCGAGGTCATCGCTGCGAACAGTTCCATCGCCCTGACTTTCAATGATCGCGACCTGGCTCAGAACACCCTGGAAGCCCTGGCTTCCCAACCCGATATCCAGCTGGCTTACATCTTCGACAAGCGGAATCAGCCTTTCGCCCGGTATTATAGATGCAAAGGCCAGGCTGAAGAGCACGCCTCCCGGCGCCTCGAACTATCTGAACCCGAACTGAAACAGCTTGCCGAAGGGGTCAGCGCCGGGAAGAAATCGAGCCGCTTTTCCAGCAGCCACCTGACCACTTTTTGTCCGGTCTATTTCGAGGGAAATCCCGTCGGCATGGTCTATCTCAATGCCGATATAGGACCCTTCTACAACTGGCTGCATTTCTTTGCGGGGGCAGGGCTGCTGGTCGTCGGAGTCTCCTTTCTGCTGGCCTACCTGCTTTCTCTTCGCCTTCAGGAACTGGTGTCCCGTCCCATACTCTATCTTGTGGAGAAGATGAACCACGTTCGAAGGGAGGAGGATTTTTCCATCCGGGCGGAAAAAACCTCCGATGACGAGGTCGGATCTCTGGTCGATGGTTTCAACAGCATGCTCAGCCGGGTTGAGGAACGGGACGGGCAACTGGAGCGCTATCGGCACCATCTCGAAGACCTGGTTTTCAAGCGGACTTCCGAACTGCACGAAGCGAATCAAAAATTACAGCAGACGGTCGTAGAGCTGGAAACCGCCAAAACCAAGATTGAAGCCGCAAGTCATGCCAAATCGCAATTTCTGACAAGCATCAGTCACGAGCTCCGAACCCCCATGGTCGGAGTGCTGGGGACTTCCGAACTGCTGTTGGCCAGCAGCCTCGATTACTATCAGCGCAATCTGGTGGAGACCCTCCTTGAATCGGGGGAGGGCTTGCTGACCCTGCTCAACGATCTTCTCGACCTGTCGAAAATTGAAGCGGGAAAACTTGTTCTGGAACACATTGATTTCAGCCTTGCGGAGATCATTGAAACCCCGGTCAAATTGCTCGCCAAAGGGGCGCGGGACAAAAATCTCGAGTTGCTCTGCCGTTGTGAGCCCGATGTGCCAAGGCATCTGCGCGGGGATCCGGGCCGGCTGCGCCAGGTCATTTTCAACCTGGTCGGCAATGCCATAAAATTCACCCCGGCAGGTGAGGTTGCGCTCCACGTCAAACTGGTGCGGCAACAAACGGATCGTGCCACCCTCCGTTTTCTGGTCAGTGACACCGGTATCGGCATCGCTCCGGCCGCCCGGGAGAGGATCTTCGATGCCTTCTGCCAGGCGGATAACTCCGTCACCCGTAAATTCGGCGGTACCGGATTGGGCTTGTCCATCGTCAAGCAGCTGGTGGAAAAGATGGGCGGAAAGATCGGTTTGAGCAGTGAACAGGGAACGGGATCCCTGTTCTATTTCACGGTCGATCTGGAGGTGCCCGAGAAAGTGGAGAGGGACCGCATTTCTCACGGAAAAAAAGGAACCGGAAAACGAGTCCTGGTCGTCGACGACAGCCTGGCCGTTCGTCAGATGTTCCGGGAACGGTTCAAGGCGGAAGGGTTTGAGGTGGTTACGGCGGCAAGCTGTGAAGAGGGTTGGAGCCATCTGCAAAACGGCCAGGATGCCGGCAACGCTTTTTATGCCGTTGTCCTGGACGAGGAGCTGCCCGGGGAGGATAGCCGGCGTTTGGCCGAACTGCTGACCGAAAGCGGTTTTGACGGATGGCTGGTGGCCGTCAAGAACCGGGACAATATGCCCTGCGGGGAACTCGATGGCGTCGATGCCGTGATTTACAGGCCGCTGCTGCCCTCTGTGGTCGATGAATGCCTCGCGAAGATCCTCGAGGGACCTCCCTCGCCCCTGAAGGCGCCGCCGAAATCCGTTCAGGATCCGGACGGAGGTGCGGAGGATGAAAAGGAGCTGGTTAAACGCAGGGGCAGGATACTTGTGGCTGAAGACAACGTAACCACCCAGAATCTTTTGAAAATCAGTCTTGGCAGCGCCGGGCACGAGGTCGTGGTTGCCGGAGACGGGAAAAGCGCTCTGGACATCTGGCGGAACTCGTCCTTCGACCTAATACTGATGGATTTCAATATGCCGGAGATGGACGGCTGCACGGTTACTCGCCAGATCCGCGCCACGGGCTGGAGACATCCGATCGTGGGACTCACGGCCCATACTTCTGATAATCATGTCGAACAGTGCCGCGAGGCGGGCATGGACGACTATCTCTGCAAGCCTTTCAAACAGAAGCAATTGCATCAAGTCGTAGAAAAATGGCTGGCGGAAGGTGTCTTTTCGGGAGCCGGATGACGGCAGGTTGGCATGAGGCATGGACAAGATATTTCTACGGGACTCGGGTAAAACCCGTTTCTTTATAAAAATCCTGGCGGTCCTGAGTTTTCTGGCCTATCTGCTGGTGCTGACGGGGTTGTTCAAGACTCTCTTTTCAGGGAGAAAGGAGACTGAAATCCTGACCCTCGCATCCGCCTTGACTGTGGATGTCGGAGATCGGGAAAAACTCCTTAAAGTTTCGGGTTCTGGATTTGATGACAGGGTCAGGGCCAGCCTGAGTTTCGATACCGGAAATTATCGGGCGCTGGTCGGTTCCCTGAAAACCTGGGGACATCTGAACCAGGTGGTGGTTCGGGAAGACCGGGTCTTTCTGGCCAACGGCAAGCGGGGTCTGCAGGTGGTTGATGTTGCCGACCCCCAAAAACCCCGGATTATCGGTTCGGTTGATACGCCCGGGTTTGCATGGGGGGTCCGCGTGCACGGGGATCATGCCTTTGTTGCCGACGGCCCAACCGGTCTGGTCGTGATCTCGATTGCCGACCCTGCCCGATTGCGCATCCTCTCCACAACCGCCACCCGGGGAGATGCCTATGCCGTAGACTTTCTCAATGGGTTTGTGCTGGTCGCCGACCAGTACGGTATTGCAGCGGTTTCCGTTGATCACCCGCAGCATCCGGAAAGCATGTTTCTGTTGGATCTGCCCCAAGGGAAGAGAAGACATCTGAGGGTCAAAGGTAAACGCATCTACCTGACCAATGGGAAAAACGGTGTGGCGATCATCGATTTCGACAGAGTGAGCGGGCTTCGTCTGGTGGATACCTTGAAAACCCGCGGCCCGGCCGAACGGGTTACCATCAGCGGCAACACTCTGCTGGTCGGGTGTGGGAAACAGGGGGTGGATCTTTTCGCATTGAAGGATACAAAAGTCGAATTCGTCGAAGGAATCGATACCCCCGGTTTTGCGCGCGGTATCGCCGTTGTCGGAAACCGGATCTTTGTCGCAGTCAATACCTTCGGTCTGCAGGTTCTTGAAACAGAACCCGGGGGCGTGCCGATCAGGAAGAAAATCATCGAGACTCCCCATCTCGCCTGGGACGTGGTGTCGGGCAACGGGCTGCTTTATGTTGCCCAGTCCAGAGGAGGGTTGCAGATCATAGACCCCGCGCGCGCGCGCGAAGCTTCTCTGCCCACCCTGGAGACGGGCGGGAGTGCCTTGGAGTTGGTTTCCAGTGCAAATCGCCTCTATCTGGCCGACGGCCACGAAGGGGTTCGTTTTATCGACATCGATTCCGACGGCAGAATGACAGCTGGTTCCACTATCGATACCCCCGGGTATGTCCGACGGCTGAAACTGTTCAATGAAAGATTATATCTAGCCGATCGCAGGGGAGGCCTGGTGATTGTCGGCGATCTCCAGGGAAAGGGGCATGTTGAAAACATTGTTCCTCTCCCCGGTAAAGTGGCTGCAGAATCGATCACGGTGTCGCCTCGTCTGGCCTGTGTGGGTGTCAAAAATGACGGCCTGTTCGTAATCGACATCGCCGATCCCGGGCGCCCGCAGATAGTTGGAAGTCTGTTTGGCCTGGGCAATGTTCGTGACGTCTCCCTGGTCGGTGATCAGCTTTATGTGGCAGCCGACGAGCGGGGGTTGCTGCAGGTCTCCCTGAAAAACCCGGCAAGACCTCTTCTGCTCGGAGAGGTGGAGATCCCCTCCCACCTACGGGTTTTCAGCACCGCCGTCGCTCTTTCCCAGAGCGAAGACCTTCTGCTCCTGGCCAATTCACGAGCCGGATGTCAGATCTTCGATGTCTCCCATCCGCATCGTCCCAACTTGCTGTCCACCGTATCCGCTATGGGCAACATCGCCTGGGCCAAGGTGGTCGAAAGGCTTGCTTTTATCTACGATAATGACCGGGGCTTGCTGGTGGTGGACCTTACAGAACCTGAAAAGCCGTACGAACTTGGTACATTGGGTGTTACCAGCGCCAGAAGCGTGGACGTGGTCGGCAACCAGGCCTGTGTCACCTTCACGGGAGGGGGGGTGAAATGTATGCCCCTGCCGATGGAAATGACGCTTGCCGCCATCTCCGACTCCGGGAGTATATACCTGCGAATCCCACCTCTGCCTGTTTCAGGAAATTACTTGCTGTCGGTTTCCAGAGATGGTCAATATGCAATTATGGACGAGCCCATGAGTTTTAGAGTGGCAGGTCAGGAGTGAGAAGGGAAAAGGAGGCCACCGAATCCGGCCGCGCTATCAAAAGCGGTACTCCAGACCGGCCCAGATCTGCCGCCCGATTTCATCGGCGAATTCGTTGGAGTCAGGATCGGAAATCGTCACTTTTTTATTCAACAGATTGAAGGCATCAAGGCTTAGAATCATGCTCTGATCCGACCAGAGGTCCTTTTCCCATTCGAGGCGGCAGGAAACGACGACCGACCCGCCCTTTTTTACCTTGTCAAAGATCGGCACCGAATCCCCGTTGGGGAGGATCATGTCCTCTCCGGTGGTTTTCAATTTTTCATAGCCACTTCGGTACTTGGCCAGCCCGCTGAAGGTGAATCCATAAGGAAACTTTCCGACATAGGCCAGATTGACGATCCAGTTACGGTTGAAATCCTTCCTCGGCATCTCACTTGCTTCCAGCAGTCGACCATCGTACCAGACCCTCTCGTGAAGGTCCTCCTCCTCCAGAAGCTCGTCATAGGACTCATTGCTGGTCTCGGTTTTCTGATAGGCGGCGTTGATGGTCAGGTAATGTTTGGCCCACTGCCGCTCCCAGGAGATCCTGTAGCTCTCATGTCGGCTGCTGCCGTTGTTGTTCGGCGTGTTGTAATAAATGCCGTCCTCTTCCTGCTCGAATGTCTTGGCCAGTTCGTCCCGGCCTTTGCGATGAACGTATCTCAGTGCAGCCTTGCCGCCAAACAGCTGGTGTTCCAGACCGAGAACTTGCTCGTCGGTAAAGGGAGTTTCGAGCTCCGAATATTTGGAATCGGTGACGGACCGGCTATAAAGAGTCCAGCCATCGGTTTCCGACCAGCGCTCCTGATATGTCGGATTCAGCGCCTCCCTCAGTTTGTAGGCAAGGATATTGTTGGCATAGTAGCGGTTGAAGCCGGCGATCAGAAAGGTTTGCTGGTCGCCGAAAAGATCCAGGCCCGCCATTAGGCGGGGGGCCAGGTTGAGGTTATGCGTAAAGTCATCATAATCGAGACGGACGCCCGGCCGAACCTCAAGCCTGGCCCAACGCACTATGTCTTCCAAATGGAAGCTGTACATCCGTTGAAGGACTTCGGTCTCGCCTTTTTCGTAAGCTGTTCGTCGTGGGGGGGCATCGATCAGATAGGTATACAGATAACTGGTATCCACACGCTCGGTTTTGGCTTCGATTCTCTGGATGTCTAAACCTGTGTTGACGCCATGATGAATGGGGCCGGTGGAGAAAGGGCGAAAGGCGAAATCAGTTTTGATCTGATAACTTTCCTGGGTTTTTTCAATATCTCCAAGAAAACCCTCTTTATCCCAGACGTTATCACTGATTTCCGTCTGAATCATATCGGTTGGAGCTTTACGGGAGTTTTCGCTGGTGCGGTAGGCGACCTGAACATCGAGGTCGCCAAGGGGCAGTCGCGTATGGCCAGTAACGGAAAAGAGATGGCCGCCGCCACGGAGGGTGAACTCGCTGTCCCGGAAACCGTCCTTGAAATAGACTCCGCGATAGGGGGCGTAGGTCCAGAGAAAACTGAAGCTGGTATCTTCCGTCGCCAGAAAAACGGTTTTCAGCAGGTAGTTTTCGCCGCGGCGCTCCTGCGTCTCGGTCTCTTCGTCCTGCTTCAGCGGAATCCGTGAGTACATCTGGCGGTAGGCGGCCAGGGTCATGAGCCTTGAAGAGACGGGGAGATGCAGGTCGAAGCCAAAATGATGCTTGCGAAACTTCGGCTGCTGCCGGTGGTCTGTTGAATTGAGAAAATCCTGCTCGTCCTCCTGATCGATATGGAAACTGGTCCATTCGTCCCGGGTCGTTCGATAAAACAGCTTGCCGCCGAACCACGGATCGGGGCTGATGATTTCGGCATCGACTACCCCGCCTTTGAAATTGCCGAACCGGGCCGGCACATTGCTGTCATACACGGTGATGGCGCCGACCAGTGAATTGTCGAGAAACAGGTCCTGAGCGTGACCTGGGACATCATTGTTGGTCACCGGATCGGTGTCTCCCTCCGGGTCGATCAGGCTGTTGTTGCTGATGCCGTCAATAGTGAAATTGTTTTCGAATGTTTTGCCGCCGGATATGGAGACAGCCGGAGGAAGGATATCGCCACCCCTGGTGGAGATATCTGCACCCTCGCTGAACTGAACCCCGGGCAGGACCGTCAAGGCCTCGTTGATGCTGTCATTACGGAAGGGCAAATTTTCAATGGTTTCCCGTTTGATGACGGTACCGTTTCCGGTGATTTCCGGTTTTCCTGCCTTTACCACCACGGGGGGCAGAATCCTGGGTTCCTCTTCAACGAATGAAGAACTGTTGGCCTCGCCGGATCCGCCGCTTGACAAACCGCTGGCATGGAGAGATGTCGGAAGGGAGCAAAGCAAGGCAAACAACACTGCCAGACAGACAAACCGCACGTTCTTTTTCTGATGAAAGGGCGTTGACAACATCGATCGAAAACTCGGGAAGATGGCGGTTTTCTCTCTAATGAAAACCGGCGGGCACCTATGAATATCACAGGTGTCCAGTAAAGCCAAGCGGGTAATTCAGGGGAGGAGAGGGAAGAGGAGCCGAACTGTCCTGATTCCTGCCGGGCAGCGGACAGACCTCGCTGACGACCCTGAAAGCAGGGGACGGGCCAGCAGATTCTGCGGATTAAAATAGTGGATGCAAAAACCATACACAAAACCAGGGTACGGGACCGGACAATCGGATGGTTGCAGCGGTTGCCCTGCGATTATTGCAGCCCCTGCCTGCTTTAACCTTTCTTGACATCCCGATCCGATTTCTTTACCCTACCCGCGACCTTGGAAAGGATCAGTCATGACAGTCGCCGCCATCATCCCAGCCCGTTATGCTTCAACCCGTTTCCCGGGCAAACCTTTGCAGCTGATTCTGGGGAAAACCATGATCGAAAGGGTCTACCGGCAGGTGTCCCAGGCCTCTTTGGTCGACAGAATCATTGTCGCCACCGATGATCAGCGCATCTTCCAGGCCGTCGAATCTTTCGGCGGGGAAGTGGTCATGACCCGTGCCGATCATGCCACCGGCACGGATCGGCTGGCTGAAGTGGCCGCAGACCTCACCACGGATCTGATTGTCAACATCCAGGGAGACGAGCCCCTCATCGACCCGGCCATGATCGAGGCCGCCATTGTGCCCCTGAAACGGGATGCGGGTATACCGATGGGCACCCTGAAGACGCCCATCGGCAGCCGGGCAGAGTTCCTGGATCCGAACGTGGTCAAAGTCGTGACCGACAGCGAGGGTTTCGCCCTCTATTTTTCCCGCGCGCCCATCCCTCATTGGCGTGACGGGGCAAGCCTGCACCCCGAAGCCTTCAAGCATATCGGCCTGTATGTCTATCGCAGGGATTTTCTGCTCAGATACGCCTCTCTGCCTCCCACCCGGCTGGAGAGCCTGGAAAAGCTGGAGCAGCTGCGGGCGCTGGAAAACGGCTACCGGATTCGGGTGGTGGAAACCGACCTGATCAGCATCGGGGTGGACGTGCCCGAGGATGTGGCACGGGTTGAGGCTCACCTTCGGGGGATGAGCTGAAAGGCGGGAACAATGGAAGAAATAAGGGTTTCCATTTCCGCGCCTTGAGTGTAGAATTCCTGCTTTGAAAAAGGCCCTGTTTTGTCCCGGATTCGGTCTCGGATGCAGCTTGCTGCAAGTCCGTCAGGTTTTGGGGGAAGGAGTTGAAATTTTATGAAAACCAAGTTTCTGTTCATTACCGGCGGCGTTGTTTCCTCTCTTGGCAAGGGACTGGCGGCGGCCTCGATCGGGGCACTCATGGAAGCGCGGGGCCTGAGGGTTTCCATGCAGAAGATGGACCCGTATATCAATGTCGATCCGGGAACCATGAGTCCGTTTCAGCATGGCGAAGTTTTCGTCACCGATGACGGCGCGGAAACGGATCTCGACCTTGGCCACTACGAACGCTATACTTCGGCCCGTCTCAGCCAGAAGTCCAATTTCACCACCGGTCAGGTCTACGATTCCGTCATTCGCAAGGAACGCCGGGGAGACTACCTCGGTGGTACGGTTCAGGTCATTCCCCATATCACCAACGAGATCAAGAACAAAATCCTTGAAAATTCCAAGGGGGTGGACATCGCCATCATCGAGGTGGGGGGCACCGTCGGGGATATCGAATCCCTCCCTTTCCTTGAAGCCATCCGCCAGTTCCGCACCGACCGGGGCCACGAAAACGTCCTCTACATCCATCTGACCCTGGTCCCCTACATCCCCACAGCGGGTGAACTGAAAACCAAGCCCACCCAGCATAGCGTCAAGGAACTGCGAGAGATCGGGATCCAGCCGGACATTCTTCTGTGCCGCTGCGACCGGGAAATCCCCCGGGACATGAAGGCCAAGATCGCTCTGTTCTGCAATGTGCGGGAAGAGGCGGTCATTACCGCCCGGGACGTGCCCTGCATCTACGAGGTGCCGATCGCTTTCCATGAGCAGGGACTGGATGAGAGAATCATCGATTATCTCAACATCTGGACCAAGGCCCCCGACCTGTCCGACTGGGAACGGATCGTGAGGCGGATCAAGGAACCGGCTGGCGAAGCTTCCATCGCCATCGTCGGCAAGTATGTTGAACTGACAGAGAGCTACAAGTCCCTGTCCGAGGCCCTGATTCACGGCGGCATCGCCAACGACTGCCGGGTGAATCTGGTCTACGTCGATTCCGAAGCGCTTGAACGCCACGGCATCGGAGACACTTTTGCCAACGTGGACGGCATTCTGGTGCCCGGAGGTTTCGGCCAGCGGGGAAGCGAAGGGAAGATTGCCGCCGTTCGTTATGCCCGGGAAAACGGAACGCCCTTTTTCGGTATCTGCCTGGGCATGCAGATGGCGGTTGTCGAATACGCCCGCAATGTCTGCGGCGTCGAGGATGCCTATTCCAGTGAATTCAAGGAAGATGCCCTGAATCCTGTCATTCACATCATGGAACATCAGAAAAAGGTGACCCGCAAGGGGGGAACCATGCGGTTGGGAGCCTACCCCTGCACCCTGGCCGATGGGACCCATGCGCGCCGCATCTACGGCCAGTCGAACATTCTTGAACGGCATCGGCACCGCTATGAATTCAACAACAAGTTCCGCCAGGTGCTGAGCGATGCGGGCCTGGTGATTTCCGGGGTCTTCCCCGAGGCCGACCTGGTGGAGATCGTGGAACTGGCCGATCACCCCTGGTTCCTGGGCTGCCAGTTTCACCCCGAATTTCGTTCCCGCCCGATGGATCCCCATCCCCTGTTCGAATCCTTCGTCGGCGCCTGCCTGAAACATCGGAAGGAGGTCTGAACGTCATGAGGGGGGAAGTTGCTGTAGGCAACCTGGTCGTCGGCGGCGGCCGGCCGCTGGTGCTGATTGCCGGACCTTGCGTCATTGAGGACGAAACGGAAACTCTGAAGCTGGCTGAGAGCCTCAGGAGTTTGACCGGCAAGCTGGGTATCGGCCTGATTTTCAAGGGGTCTTTCGACAAGGCCAACCGGACCTCCGTCGATGCGTTCCGCGGTCCCGGTCTGCAGGAAGGATTGCAGATTCTGGCGCAGGTCAAACGGCATTTCGATCTGCCGGTTCTTTCCGATGTGCACGAAACGGAACAGCTCGAAGAAGCCGCTGAAGTTCTTGACATCCTGCAGATACCTGCTTTTCTCTGCCGCCAAACCGATCTGCTGCTCGCTGCCGGCCGCACCGGACGGGTGATCAACGTCAAAAAAGGGCAGTTTCTGGCCCCCTGGGATATGACCCATGCGGTTGCCAAAATCGCCTCGACCGGCAATGAAAGGATCCTGCTCACGGAGCGCGGTGCAACCTTCGGTTACAACAACCTGGTCGTCGACATGCGCTCCCTGCCGATCATGCGCCGCACCGGCTGTCCGGTGGTGTTCGACGCAACCCACAGCGTGCAGCTGCCGGGTGGTGCCGGGGGATCTTCCGGCGGACAGCGGGAATTTGTTGCCGACCTTTCCCGGGCGGCGGTTGCGGTGGGGGTCGACGCGCTGTTCTGGGAAGTACACGCCAACCCGGAAAAAGCCCTCTGCGACGGGCCCAACTCCCTCTCTCTCGACAGCCTCGAGCCCATGTTGAGGGAGATCATGGCGATCGATGCCGTCGTCAAACAACAGAAGAGCCGATGAACATGATTGAGATTGCCCGCAAAGTGCTCATCACCGAGGCCGAGGCCGTAATGGCTTTGGCCGAACGGATCGGGGAGGAGTTCACCCGGGCTGTGGAAATGATTCTGGAGTGCAAGGGGCGGGTGGTGATCACGGGTATGGGCAAATCGGGCCTGATCTGCCAGAAGATCGCTTCCACCATGGCTTCGACCGGCACTCCGGCCTTTTTCCTGCACCCCGCCGAGGGGATTCATGGTGATTTGGGGATGTTGATGAAAGGCGATATCGTGATCGCGGTTTCCAACTCGGGAGAAACCGAGGAAATCGTGCGGATTCTCCCGGTGATCAAACGCATGAAGCTGCCCCTGATCGCCATGAGCGGAAACTGCCGCAGTACCCTGCAGCGCGCTGCGGATGTCTTTCTCGACATCTCCATCAAGGAGGAAGCCTGCCCCCTCGGTCTGGCGCCGACGGCCAGCACCACCGCCACCCTGGCCATGGGGGATGCCCTGGCAGTGGGGTTGCTGCAACGCCGAGGGTTTCGGGAGGAGGATTTCGCACTGTTCCACCCCGGCGGAACCCTCGGCCGCAAGCTTCTGCTCCGGGTCGAGGATCTGATGCATTCCAGCACGGAAATCCCCCTGTCCCATCAGCATACCCTGCTGAAGGACGCCCTGTTTGAAATCACCAGCAAAAAACTCGGAGTGACCGGAGTCACGGACGATGCCGGGGTACTGGTCGGGGTTTTCACCGACGGGGATCTCAGGCGGGCTATGGCCAAGGGGGTCGAAGTGCTGAACCGGCCCATCTATGAAGTGATGACCCGCAACCCCAAGCGGATACTCAGGGCCTCCCTGGCCGCCAAGGCGGTCCAGGTCATGGAAGAATTTTCCATCACTTCGCTGTTTGTTTTCGAAACCGAGGACAGTGGACAACCAGTAGGAATCATTCACCTGCACGATCTGCTCAAGGCGGGAGTTGTCTGATGAGTAGCCGTCTGGAGAAAATCAAGCTGCTGCTGCTCGATGTGGACGGCGTCCTGACGGACGGCAGGATCACTTTCGACAGCCGGGGGGTGGAAACCAAATCCTTCGATGTCAAGGACGGGCACGGTCTGAAGCTTGTGCAACGGGCCGGTATCAGAATCGGGATCATCACCGGGCGCAGTTCCAGTATCGTCACCATTCGGGCTCGTGAATTGGGCATCGATCTGGTCTATCAGGGGGCCAAGGTAAAGCTTGAGCCCTATCTGCAGATCCTGGATATCTGTTCCCTGCGGGATGAGGAGGTGGCCTATGTCGGCGACGACCTGGTCGATCTGCCGATTCTGCAGCGGGTCGGCTTTGCGGTGGCTGTGGCCGACGCGGTGGAGGAGGTCAGGAACCGGGTGCATTATGTGACCCGGCAGCCCGGAGGTCGAGGGGCGGTCAGGGAAGTCTGCGATCTGCTGCTCAAGGAGAGTGGCCGCTGGGACGAGTTAACCTCCCGCTATTTCGACCTTTCGGCAGAGGGTCCAAAAACGGCTCCGCCAGGAAGGGAATGATGTAATCAAATCCCGTGCCAATTCGCGCGGAAATCGTCTTTACACCCGGGGGGGCAGGTGCTATAATTTGGCCACTTATGATTAATCGGGTAACTATTCGAAATATCTTGTTAATTTCCATGCTGGTGATGGCCGGTTTGCTGTCGTGGATCATTTTCAGGAAATTCGAGGCCCCTGTGGCCCAGCAGATTGCAGAAAACCTTCCTCAGGATGTCGATCTCGCTCTGAAAACGATAAATTATACGGAAACCCGGGGTGGAGAAAAACTCTGGACCCTGAAGGCGGATTCCGCTGCTCATAATGCAGATCAGGCAGTAACCCTGCTGGAAAATGTACAGATGATGTTTTTTTCCCTGGAGGGATTCGGTGATGTCGCGCTGGTGTCCGATCAGGGCCAGTGGTACCAGGACGAGGGGCGCATCGAACTGGAGGGGAATGTAGAGGCCAAGGGGACCCGCGGTCACGCTTTCTACACCGGGAAACTGACTTTTCTGCAGGAACAGGGGCTTGTTCAATCCGACCTGCCGGTTAAATTGGTCGGGCCCGGAATGGTAATGACTGGCAACGGTCTGCGGCTCGATGCCAATGCCCGGGAGCTCCGCCTGCTTTCCCAGGTCAGAGGGACATTTTATGATCAATAGGTTCGGGCCGGGCAACAGTCCTTTTTACGCTCTGCTTCTTTTCGCATTGGTGCTGGCGCTGCCGTTCTTTGCGGGAACCTCTGCCGCCCAGCCAGCAGCGGGTCAGGCAGGCGAGCAGCCGGTGGAGATCACCTCCGAACGCATGAATGCCGATTACGGCAAAGGGGTGATCCGGTTTCTCGGGGCCGTGGTGGCACGAAAGGGAGATGTGACCATCTATTCCGAAGAACTCGTTCTGCATCTGGAGCAGGGAGAGCAGGGGGGCCAGAGGGTCAGGGAGATCGAGGCTTTCAAGAATGTTCGCATTGTCCAGGGGATAAGGGTGGCGACCGGGCAGGCCGCCAAAATGGACAATGACGCGCAAAAAGTCGTCCTCACCGGATCCCCCCGGGTTCAGGAAGGGAAAAATTTCGTCGAGGGTGATGAAATCACGGTTTTCCTGAACGAAGATCGCAGTGTGGCCAAAAGCAAACCCGGTTCCCGCACCAAAGCGGTGTTCCACCCCAAGGAGAAGGGGAATGCACCGTAAGTTGACAGCTCGAAATCTGTGCAAGGCCTACAAAGGTCGGCAGGTGGTCGACAGTGTCAATTTCGAGGTTTCCTCCGGAGAAGTGGTCGGGTTGCTCGGACCCAACGGAGCGGGAAAAACGACTTCCTTCTACATGGTGGTCGGTCTGATCCGCCCGGATGCGGGGAAGGTTTTTCTGGAGCAGGAGGACCTCACCTCTCTGCCCATGTATCAGAGGGCCCGTGCCGGCATCGCGTACCTCCCCCAGGAGTCGTCAGTTTTCCGCAAGTTGACGGTCGAGGAGAACCTGCTGGCGATTCTTGAAACCGTGAACCAGGCCGGAGGGGCCCGGCGAAGCCGGGTTGCGGATCTGCTGCAGGAGTTCCGCCTGACCCATGTGGCCAGGACTCAGGGCTACGCCCTTTCCGGGGGGGAGCGGCGGCGACTGGAAATCGCCCGGGCGCTGGTGACCAATCCCGGGTTTCTGTTGCTCGACGAACCTTTCGCCGGCATCGATCCCCTGGCGGTCATCGACATCCAGGCGATCATTTCCCGACTGAGAGAACAGGGGATGGGAATTCTCGTTTCGGACCACAATGTCCGTGAAACTTTAAACGTCTGCGATAAAGCCTATATTCTGAATGCCGGAAAAATTCTGGCGTGTGGATTGCCGGGTGAAATCGCGGCCTGTCCGCAGGTTCGATCCATCTACCTCGGCGAAAAGTTTCGCCTTTAGTCATACATCGCTGTTCACCGGCATATGGGTTGAGACCCCGGGAGTGTTATGGCCTTAGAGATACGTCAACAGCTTAAGCTGAGTCAGCAACTGGTAATGACCCCGCAACTGCAGCAGGCGATCAAGCTGCTTCAGTTGTCGAGACTTGAGCTTGAAGCCGTCGTCCGTCAGGAGCTCGAGGAAAATCCCGTTCTGGAAGAGGGTCAGGAGCATGCCGAGGAAAAGGATGAGGCGAATCAGTTCAAGGAAGAGCGGGAAGCCGAACAGGGGTCCGATGAAGTACGGGAACTGAAGGAAAATCCTGAAGAATTCAATGATGTCGACTGGCAGACCTATCTGGAAGGCTACCATCTGGGGGGGGGAGGCACGTCCTCCGAACTCTATGAAGGGGAGGATGACCGTCCCAGCTATGAAAATCTTCTGACCAAAAAAAGTTCGTTGGCCGACCACCTGCGCTGGCAGCTGAACCTGACCCGGGTCAATGATGTGGAGAGAATGGCAGCGGCGGAAATCATCGGTAATCTGGATGAAGGCGGGTACCTGAAGGCGACCAACGAGGAGATTGCCGAAGCGACCGGGCTGTCTCCGGAAATCGTCGAGAAGGCCTTGAAGATTGTACAGGATTTTGATCCTGCCGGTATCGCCTGCCGGACCCTGCAGGAATGTCTGTTGAAGCAGGTCGAGCAGTTGGGCATGCAGGGTTCACTGGTGGAGATTATTCTGCAGGAGCATATCCCCGATCTCGAAAACCGCCGCTACCAGGCCATTGCCAAGGCTCTCGATGTCAGTCTCGACGAAGTTCTCGGCGCCGCCCGCATCATATCCGGTCTGGAACCTCGTCCCGGGCGCCCCTTCAGCCAGGAAGAGATCCATTACATAACACCCGACATTTTCGTTTACAAGATCGGGGAAGAATACGTGGTCGTTTTGAACGACGAGGGACTGCCCAACCTGCGGATCAATTCCTTCTACCGCAACGCTCTCTCCTCCGAGTCCAAAGTCGACGAGAAAGCCGGCGAATATATTCAGGAAAAATTGCGCGGCGCGGTCTGGCTCATCAAGAGCATTCACCAGCGGCAGCGGACCATTTTCCGGGTGACGAAAAGCATCGTCAAATTCCAGAAAGATTTTTTCGAGAAGGGCATCGAATACCTCAAGCCGCTGGTTCTGCGTGACGTGGCCGAGGATATCGATATGCACGAATCAACGGTCAGCCGGGTGACCACGAACAAATACGTTCAGACTCCTCGAGGGTTGTTCGAGTTGAAGTATTTTTTCAACAGCGGTATAAATACAACTGTAGGAGTTTCTATTGCGTCCGAGAGTGTTAAGAGCAAAATCAAGGAGATTGTTGCAGGAGAAAATCCCAAAAAGCCTTATTCCGATCAGAAAATTGTGGAGCTCTTGCGCCAGCAGGGCATTGACATTGCCCGCCGTACCGTCACCAAGTACAGGGAAATGCTGGGCATAAGCTCCTCCACCGAAAGAAAACGCCTGTTCTGACAGGTGCCCGAGGAAGGAATCCATCGCCTTCTTTCTCAATTGTCCCATAACGACTATTAGGAGATATGAATTTATGCAAATTGCTGTGACCTTCAGGCATATGGAAGCCAGTGATCCGGTACGGAATTATGTTGAAGAAAAGGTCTCCCGCCTCAAGAAATACATCGAAGAACCGATCGACGCTCAAGCTGTTCTCTCCGTTTCGAAAAAAATCAGACACAACGCCGAGGTGACCATCGTCGCCAAGGGGATCACCATCAAGGGATCTGAAGAAACCAACGACATGTATGCGGCCATCGATGCCGTGACCGATAAACTGGAGCGACAGCTCAAGCGTTATAAGGAAAAGCTCAAGAATCACAAGCCCCTCCCCGGCAATCCGCGGCAGGTCGAAAAAACTGTTCTGGCCGCTGAGAGCATCGATGAGGGGATGGGTGAACCGGTCATCATCCGCAGCTACAGTTTTCCGGTCAAGCCTATGGCTGTAGAGGAGGCGGTCATGCAGATGGACCTGCTCAACAAGAACTTCCTTGTCTACACGGATGCATCCACCGAAGAAATCAACGTGGTGTACCGTCGCAAGGACGGTAACTACGGCCTGATTGTCCCGGAGCGAAAATAACACTTTGATGATGTTTTCAGGAGAGAGACGGCTCCGTCCCGCATCGTTCATGTTGCGGGATGGAGCGTCGGATGCCAAAGATGAAAATCGTCGATTTGCTTAACCCCGCCGCCATTGTGGCTGATCTCAAGGCTTCTGACAAGAGAATGGCCCTGGAGGAACTGGCGGATGCAGTGCTGATGGTCGATTCCAACCTGGATCGCATGGAGATAATCAGGGTTCTGCAGGAAAGGGAACGGCTGGGGAGTACCGGTATCGGGGACGGGGTAGCCATCCCGCATGGCAAGCTCAAGGACATCGAGCAGCTCCTGATATCTTTTGGTCGCAGCTGTTCCGGAGTGGAATTCGATTCCATGGACGGAAAACCGGCCAAACTGTTTTTTCTGTTGCTGGCGCCTGAAGAATCGGTGGGTATTCATCTGAAAACCCTGGCCCGCATTTCCAAGCTCCTTAAAAACTCGGCTGTCCGCCGCCGTTTGCTCGAGGCGGAAGGCAGCGAGGATATTTACCGTATCATAGCTGAGGAGGAGGAAAAGCTCTAACCTGCAGACCCAAGTGTATGGCTCCCGGGCGGATCCACGGCAGGGCCGCAGTGATATCTACCCGGGGTTTCCGATCGATAAATCCGGTTTCCGGCCTGTTACCCTTCCAATAGGGGTTCGACCCGAATCAGCGGATTTGTTGTCGGTTCAACCTTTTGCGGCCGTCGCGAAGTAGCGTGCGGCCGTTGTTTTTATGCCAATAGACTGTTTACCCGGGATGGGCGTGGCTGCCGCCGCTGCCCTGGAGGGAGCGATGAATCGAAGGCGTCTGGTCATCATCAGCGGCCTGTCCGGTTCGGGCAAGAGTACTGCCGCCCGGGCCCTCGAGGACGAGGGCTTCTTTGTGGTGGACAACCTCCCCGTTGTTCTTCTGCCCGATTTTATGGAACTGCAGCAACCACCGGGAATCGTCAACAACAATGTTGCCGTTGTCGTCGACGTTCGCAATCACGAGTTTCTTTCCGAATACAAAAGCATCCTGCAAAAAGTCCAGGGAGCCGGACACAGGGTGGATATCTATTTCTTCGATGCCACCGACGATGTCCTCATGCGCCGTTATTCGGAAACCCGACGACGCCATCCGCTGATGCAGAAGGAAGGCCTTTCCGCCAGCATCAGTCGGGAAAGGGAGCTGCTGGCGGAGGTTAAGGCTCTGGCCACGGTCATCATCGACTCGTCGGGCCTGACGCCTCATCAATTGCGGGCCAAGATCGGGCAGATCGCCCGCGGCGGTGCCGGTGCCGGATTCCCCTTGGCAGTCCTGTTGCAGTCTTTCGGCTATCGTCACGGCCTCCCGGTCGGTTCGGATCTGGTGATGGACGTCCGGTTTTTGACCAACCCCCATTTTATTCCTGATCTGCGGCCTCAAACCGGCCTGTCTCAACCGGTTCGCGATTATGTCCTGTCACAGCCGGACACCCAGGAATTCCTGAAACGTTTTCTGGCATTGCTGAAATTTCTGCTGCCGCAATACCGGCAGGAGGGGAAGAGCTATCTGACTATTTCCGTCGGCTGCACCGGTGGACACCATCGCAGTGTGGCCCTGGTCGAACATCTGCGGAAAGAGCTGCAGGAGCCTTTCATATCTCTCGAAGTCATTCACCGGGATATTGCCAAGGGGTGAACCAATGGTAGGTATCGTCGTCGCCACCCATGCCAACCTGTCCCAGGCCCTGGTCGCCGCCGCGGAAATGATATTGGGGTCACTGACTCATGTCGAGGCAATCAACATCAACCGCGAAGACGGTGTGGACGTGATTCGCCAGCGCTTTGCCGACGCTATCGAACGGGTCGGAGAAGCCGGAGGGGGAATCCTGATCCTGACCGACCTGTTTGGAGGGACCCCTTCGAATATCGGGTTTTCCTTTCTTGATCCCGGTAAGGTGGAAGTTGTTACAGGAGTCAACCTGCCCATGTTGCTGAAAGCCTGCAACGTTCTCTCGGATCTTTCGCTGGCCGAGATTGCCGCGGATCTCAAGGATCATGCTCGAAGCAGCATCATGGTGGCCAGCGAAGTGCTGTCGGGTTAGTACCGGATTTATTCCTGGGGGGCGGATGGCCATTGTTTTCACACGTATCGACAATCGATTGATTCACGGCCAGGTGCTGGAGGCCTGGGTCCCGCTGACCCGTGCCGACTGTATTGTTGTGGCCAGCAACGACCTGCCCGAACTTTCCTTCCAACGGCAGCTGATGAAGGCCGCCGTCCCCAGCGGCATCGAGGTGGCGATCGGCAGCGTCGAGGAGATGGTGGCATTCCTTCAGTCTCGTGAGGCTGCCCAGAGACGCATCTTTCTTCTGTTCGGCAATCTTCCGGACGCGATGGAGGCCTTTCGTCAAGGGGTTCATTTTTCCACACTCAACCTTGGCAACCTGCACGGCGGCAAAGATCGCAAGCGGCTCAGCTGTACGGTCGCCCTGGATTCAGATGATATGGAAAGCCTGGAGACTCTGGAGAAAGAAGGGGTGCGGGTTGTTCTGCAATGTGTGCCGTCCGACCGCCAGAGATACTGGCGTTCCATAAGCTGAGAGACGCCGTCGATGCCTTTTTATGCCTACCTGACAGCGGCCGGAGTGGCTCTTTTATGTGGGCTGGATCGTACAGCCGTCGGGCAGTTCATGCTCAGCCGGCCGATTGTGGCGGCGCCCCTGACAGGACTGCTGCTAGGATACCCTCTGGTGGGGCTGCAGATCGGCGCATTGCTCGAACTGTTGTGGGTGGGGCGACTGCCGATCGGAGCGGCCATCCCTCCCGATGATACCCAGGTGGCTGTGGGTTGCACCGTTCTGGCGACTGCCGCTGTTTCAAAAACCGGCATTGCCATGGAAACGGCGATTGTTCTCAGCTTGCTCGTGGGTCTCCCCCTTGGCAAATCGGGGGAATATTTTGACCGTTTGGCCCGTCTGTGGAACGCCCGGCTGCTGGCCAGAGCGGAGTTTCTGCTGGATGCCGGGCATCACCGCAAAGCCGTGCGGCTGCATCTGCTGGGTCTGTTGCACTTCGGGCTGGCCTCACTTGCGACCTTCGCCATTATCGTCGGCATGGGCTCGCTGGCCTTGGAATGGTTCCATGAAAACCTGCCCGAACGGTTCCAGGAGGTTGCCCGTTGGCTTTGGCTCGCTTTTCCTTTGATCGGGATTGCCGCAATTCTTGGAACCTTCAGGGCACCGCGGGCTTTTCTGCTGTTTTGCTGTTCATTTTTTATCGCTCTTTTGTTTCTTTAGCATGCTGAAAAAAACAGCCGAATGAATGCTTTTTCGGTTTATGAGGAAACTCCGGAATCTTGATGACCCGATTGAACCCAAGAGATTTTTGCAGTTCATGGCTGCGTTCGTTTGCGCTGCAGGCCAGCTGGAACTACGAGCAGATGCAGAGCCTGGGTTTTCTCTACACCCTGGTTCCGATCCTGCGCCGCTTGTATCCGGAAGACCTGCTGCCAGCCGTTTATCGGCGCCACCTGCAGTATTTCAACACCCATCCCTATCTGGCCTCGGCGCTGATTGGAGCCGTGGCAAAGCTGGAGCAGCAGGCCGCGGCGGGGGAACCAAAGGAGATCGGCATTCAGGAATTCAAAAGCGCCGTTACGCCGCCCTTTGCCGCCATGGGTGACAGTTTCTTCTGGGGGGCGTTGCGGCCCGCGGCTTCCACTGCAGGGCTTTTTCTTGCTTTTCGCGGTTCCTTCTGGGGTCCGCTGCTGGCTCTGTTCCTGTTCAACCTGCCTCATCTTTGGTTGCGGATTTACGGCTTTCACCGGGGGTACCGGCGCGGATTCAGGGTGGTGGAAAATGTCCAGCGCTGCCGCTTGCCCGACCTGGCGCTGAGATTGAAGCAGCTTCTTGTCATCCTTTTGGGGATTCTGGCCGCCTGGTTGATTGGGGGGCAGCTCCAGGGCCAGAGCCTTTTTTCGGGATGGGCCCTGCTCGCTTTGCCTTTGGTCTGGGTCCTCGGTTTTTTGATCAGGAAAAGAATCGGTCCTCTGACTCTGCTTTTTTCGATGTTGATGGCTCTGTTGGCCTGGTTTCAATGGATTTAACCCGGCGACAAAATTTCAGGAAGAGACCGGGTTTAGCGGAAGGATTGCCGATGAAGGAAAAGAGATCCTTTACCATCAAAAACCGACTCGGATTGCATGCCCGTGCTGCCGCCCTGCTCGTTCAGACGGCCAGCAATTTCCGGTCGGATATTATCGTCACCAAGGACGGTGAGGAGGTCAGCGGCAAAAGTATCATGGGGATACTGATGCTCGCCGCCCCCCAGGGATCGCGAATCGAAATCGCAGCATGCGGTGAAGACGCCGGTGAAGCGCTCGCCGCCATCGGGAAATTGATCGATGATGGATTCGGAGAAGACTGAAATCAGCAAGGGCCGGGAAGAAAGGATCCTCTTCGGTATCGGTGCATCGCCGGGGATTGCCATCGGCTCCACCTATATTCTTGACCGGACACGGATCAAGGCTGTAGAGCGCATCATTCCCCCCGAAGAGACCGAAGGGGAGATCCAGTCCTTCCGGGAAGCTGTTCTAAAGGCGAAACTGCAGCTGGAGAATGTCAAAAAGGGGGTTGCCGATCACCGCCTTGTCGAACATCTGCACATTATCGACACTCATCTGCTCATCCTCGAGGACCAGATGCTGATCGGGGACACGATCCGAATCATCCGGGAGGAGAGGATCAACGCCGAAGGGGCGCTCAAGCGCACCCTGGACCGGTTCCGGGAGGTTTTCGACAGCATTCAGGATGAGTATCTGCGGGATCGTCGAACCGATATCGACTCTGTGGGCGAGCGGCTGCTGCGCAATCTTATCGGCCAGACCGAACAATCCCTGTCGGAGATCGACCGCAAGGCGGTGGTGGTGGCCCATGATCTTTCTCCCGCCGATACCATGCAGATGGATAAGAGTTGCATCATCGGTTTCATTACCGATGTGGGGGGACGGACGTCGCACACTGCCATTCTCGCCCGCTCCCTGGGAATTCCGGCGGTCATAGGTCTAGAGACGGCTACGGTTCAGATCCGCGAATCGATGCCCGTCATTATCGACGGTACCAGCGGCACGGTCATTCTCAATCCCCAACCCGACACCTTCAAGCGGTATCTCGAAAAAAAACAGTTCTATGAATATCTGGAAAAGGAACTGGCCAGCTACCGCCGGCTGGCGGCCGAGACTCTGGACGGCCACCGGATCATACTCCGCGGCAATGTCGAACTGGCCGAGGAGATTCCCCTGGCCTTGCGGGAGGGCGCTCAGGGAGTGGGGCTGTTCCGCACAGAATTCCTTTACATGAACCGTTCCAAACTGCCCACGGAAGAGGAACAGTACCAGACATACCGTGAGGTGGTCGAAAAGATGGCTCCTCATCCGGTCACCATCCGCACCCTGGATGTCGGCGGCGACAAGCTTGTCTCCGGGATCGATCTGTCGGATGAGGGGAATCCGGCCATGGGTTTGCGGGCGATCCGTTTTTCCTTGAAGGAACGCAAGCTTTTCGAAACCCAGCTGCGTGCCATCCTGAGAGCCTCCCAGCATGGCCGGGTCAGGATTCTCCTGCCCATGATCACCGGTCTGGCTGAAATCGAAAGCTGCAAGAAACTGCTGGAAAAGATCAAACAGGATTTGCGCAATGAAGGGTTTGCCTTCAAGCCCGACGTAAAACTCGGCATTATGGTCGAGACCCCCTCGGCAGCCATGATCGCCGAACTGCTGGCCCGTGAGGTTGATTTCCTGTCGGTAGGAACCAACGACCTGATTCAGTACTGCCTGGCCGTGGACCGTGGCAACGAGCATGTGGCCTATCTTTACGAACCCCTTCATCCCGCGGTGCTCAGAGCACTGCAGATGACCTGCCAAGCCGCCCGCAAGGCGGGTATCGAGGTGGGCATCTGCGGCGAAATGGCATCGGAGCCTCTCTATACACCGGTACTGCTCGCTTTGGGATTCGACGAACTGTCCATGAATGCCCCTTACATTTCGAAGGTCAAGCGGATCATTCGTCAGGTCCGGCGGGATGAATGCGTCCGCCTGCTGGATGAACTGTTCCGGTTGGGCACAGCCCCCGAAGTCGCCAAGCGGCTCGAGGTGGAAATGAAAAGCAGATTTCCCAAACTGTTCGGTTCAGACGCCGGTTGCTGAAAAACCGTTCGACAGGCCTGTCGAGGGTAATTTCTTGACAGGCCGGCGGGTTTTTTTATAGCATTCCCTGTTTATTTTCCAATAACCAACGATAGGAGGATTCTGCTCCATGGCCATGACCGATTTTCTTTTTACGTCCGAGTCTGTCAGTGAAGGGCATCCCGACAAGGTGGCCGACCAGATTTCCGACAGCGTGCTTGATGCCATTATCGCCCAGGATCCCCTTTGCCGGGTGGCCTGCGAAACCCTTGTCACCACCGGGATGGCCATGATCGCCGGCGAAATCACCACCAATGCCCGAATCGATTATCCGGAGGTGGTCCGGCAGACCATCAGAGAGATTGGCTACGACGACTCAAGCATCGGCTTCGATTGGGAAACCTGCGCAGTGCTGGTTTCCATAGACCGGCAGTCTCCTGACATCTCACAGGGCGTTACCGAAGGGGAGGGGCTTTTCAAGGAGCAGGGCGCGGGAGATCAGGGGTTGATGTTCGGCTATGCCTGCGACGAAACTTCGCAGCTGATGCCCATGCCTATCGTATTCGCCCATCGTCTGACCCAGCGGATGGCCGAAGTGCGCAAGACAGGGTTGCTCAACTTCCTGCGCCCGGACAGCAAATCCCAGGTTTCCATTCAGTACATCAACGACAAGCCGATCCGGGTCGATACCGTTGTTGTTTCCTCGCAACACGTTCCTGAGGTGGCTTACGAAACCCTCCGCGAAGGTCTCATCGAAGAAGTGGTGAAAAAGGTCATTCCCATGGATATGCTCGATGAGAATACCAAATATTTCGTCAACCCGACCGGTCGCTTCGTGGTCGGCGGGCCCCAGGGGGACTGCGGACTGACCGGCCGAAAAATCATTGTCGACACCTACGGCGGGCATGGGTCCCACGGCGGTGGAGCCTTCTCCGGCAAGGACCCCTCCAAAGTTGACCGCAGTGCCTCCTACATGGCCCGCTATGTAGCCAAGAACGTGGTGGCAGCCGGTCTGGCGAAGAAATGCGAGGTTCAGATCGCCTATGCCATCGGTGTAGCCGAACCTGTATCGATCATGATCAATACCTTCGGCACCGGTGTCATCCCTTCCAACCAGATTGCCCGGGTGGTACGGGAAGAATTCGACATGCGGCCGGCGGCGATCATCAAAACCCTCGATTTGCTGCGGCCCATCTACAAAAAAACCGCAGCCTACGGACACTTCGGCCGGGAACTCCCCGAGTTTACCTGGGAGCGCACCGACCGCATCGACTCCTTGCGGCAGCGGGCGGGAATCTGAGAAATCCCGCGGATAGTTGGAAAAGGCGCGCCTGTGGGTGCGCCTTTTCTATTCTTTTGGTTCAAGTCATGTCTCATCAGATCGGTTTTCCTCTTTCCATAATCGTTCCGGTGTTTAACGAGGCCGATCGATTGGCTGACCTTTTCGCTGAATTGGAGCGGCAGCAGGCGGTTGCTTTCGAGGTGCTTATCTGTGATGGGGGATCCACCGATGAAACCCTCGAAGCGGCTCGCCGATTGGGCGAAAAGGCCTCTTTCCCCTGCCGCATCCTGATCAGTCCGCCAGGTCGAGGCCGGCAGATGAATGCCGGTGCCGTTGCCAGCGGAGGCCGTTTTCTGCTGTTTCTGCATGTCGACAGCTCCTTTCCCGATTCCGGGGCATTAGCCAAAGGTCTGCAGGCAATGGCAGGAGAAATGGAGCGCCGCGGGAGCGACAGGGTCGCCGGGCATTTCGCCCTCAGGTTTCAACGGGAGGGTTCTTCCCCATCCCTGGCCTACTATTTCTATGAGGTAAAGGCCTGTCTTGGCCGGCCGGGAACGATTCATGGTGATCAGGGTTTTTTGTTGCCCCAAAAATTTTTTCGCCTCATAGGCCCGTTTGACGAGTCTCTCGGCTACATGGAAGATGATCGCCTTGCCGTGAGAGTTTTTCAGAAGGGATGCTGGAGTCTGTTGCCCGCCCGTTTGCAGACCTCTGCACGCCGGTTTGAAAGGGAGGGGTTCTTCCGCCGTCAGGTCCTGAACGCCCTTATTATCTCCCTGGAAGAGGCCGGTCGAAATGATCTGCTGCAAGAACTCCCCAATCTCTATCGCCACCAGCAGGCTGCCGGGCGACTCCGGGTGAAGCCCTTCTTCGCGAGGGTCCGCAGGGCTCTTTGTGACCTGTCGGCAGAGGAGCGCCGCTGTTTTTGGGACTCCTCGGGGCGTCTACTGGCTGCCAACATCTGGCAGATTTTTCTGCTGGCCGACGCCTGGCGCGGCTACCGGAAAGACATTCCTCAGGAAACGGTATCGATCGATGCTCTTTCCTGGTATGAAAAGCATCTGGAGAAAACGTTTAAAAGCAGTTTTGGGATTAAACTCTGCATTCTTGCCACCTGGCTCTGGCTGCACTTGCAGGCAGGATTTCCAATGTTATCCAGTCGACGGGAAGTGTGATAGTATTAGAAACGTAGACCCGCTATCTTAAAAGGAGGTTCCGATGCGTTCCATCTTATTTGCCGTTTGTTGCCTCTCTCTGCTTGCGTCTGCCTGTACATCCTACAAGGCCCAGGAAGTGCCCTTCCGTGCCCCTTCGGCTTACGGCAACATGCAGGCGGTCGCCGGAGCCGAGGTCGCCGCCCAGGCTTTTTCCGACAATGCAGCGGCCAAGCAGGCCTTTGGTTTCGACATCCGTTCCGCTGGTCTGCTGCCGGTCCAGGTCGTTATCGATAACGGCCCTGGTGCCGCCCTGATGGTCGTGCCGGAGCAGACTTTTCTCATCGACGCCGAGGGCAACCTCTGGAATCTGCTCGACAGCCGCACCGCCTATCAGCGGGTGGAAAGCAGTTCCGAATATGCCCGGATCGCAAAGGGGGGCGGGCGTGGCGCCCTGCTGGGTAGTGCGGGGGGTGCCGTCCTCGGTGCGGCCATCGGCATCCTGACCGGTGAAAACATCGGCTCGGCAGCGTTGGCCGGCGGCGCCTTGGGAGGTGCCGGAGGTGCGGTGGTCGGCGGGACACAGGCCGGAACCTCCACCGACGCCAGCCGCCAGATCGCCCGTGATCTCGCAAGCAAGGAGCTGGTCAACCAGGCGGTGCAGCCCGGAGATCTGGCCACCGGTTTCCTCTTTTTTCCCGGTGAGGCCGCTTCCGCCTCCCAGTTGCGGATGCAGCTCAAGGAGGAACAGACCGGGCGGGTGCACAAGGTTCTGCTGCCTCTGAAGTAACGGAACCCCTGATTTTTCAAAGCGAGCCGAAAGGCTCGCTTTTTTTTGCCTTGACGGAAAGATTTTGGCATGTTAAATCAAAATTCGTTGATCTATTAAAGTAATAAACTTGGATGAAATATGTTGCTGACCTTGAAGGCTCTGGCGGATTCCTCTCGCCTGCGCCTGCTGGCCGTTCTGGCCGGCGGCGAATTCACCGTGCAGGAATTGACGGCCATTCTAAAAATGGGTCAATCGAGAATTTCCCATCATCTGAAGGTTTTGGCGAGGGAAAAACTGGTAACCTTCAACCGCCAGGGAACCTGGGCCTACTATCGTTTGCAGAAAGACAACCCCCTGTTCGGGGAAATTTGGCCCGCCCTGGAAAAACGTCTGCACCTGCTGCCGGAAGAAGCCGGGGATCGCCGCCGCTTGCTGGAAGTTCTGGAAAGCCGCCGGCGTCGCAGCCAGTTTTTTTTCGATGCCTTTGCCGAGCAGTGGGATCAGCTGTCGCGGCAGGTTCTGCCCACGGCCGATTATCAAGCTCAGCTGTTGGGGATGATTCCTTGTTGCAGGATATTGCTGGAGGTTGGGGCCGGCACCGGCGGGCTTCTGCCTGCCCTTTGCAACAAAGCCGACCGTCTGCTGGTAGTCGATCATTCCCGGGCCATGCTGGACAGAGCCATTGCTCGCTCCGAGGAGGAGCGGCTCTGCGCCATCGATTTTCGGCTCGGGGATATGCATCATCTGCCCCTTATGGATGGAGAAACAGAGTGGGCGGTCCTCAATATGGTGCTTCACCATGCCGCCAATCCTTCGGCTGTTCTGCAGGAACTGGTCCGGACGATCTCGGCCGGCGGGGGCCTGCTGATTGCAGATCTGCAGCGGCACGATCAGGAATGGACCCGGGAGAAGATGGCAGATCAGTGGCTCGGCTTCGAGGCCCGGGAGATTGAAGAATGGATGATGGCCGCCGGGTTCACCGACATCCGGTCGGAAAGGGTTGCCGGAGGGCCGGAAGAGCTCGATGTTCTGCTGTGTGTTGCGTGGAAAAAATGAATTGCCACGTATCGGTGTCGGTATCGCATACCGATAGCGATCCCGACCCCGTTTTTTTACTGTAACTAAAGCCAACCTAAAGGAGTTTTTACATGAAACGGCAGGCGAAAATCGCGCCCGATTACCTGGTCAAGGATATGGCCCTGGCCGATTGGGGACGGAAGGAAATCCGCATGGCCGAAGCGGAAATGCCCGGTCTGATGGCCCTGCGGGAAGAGTTCGGAGAATCCCGCCCCCTGGCGGGAGCGCGCATCACGGGCTCCCTTCATATGACCATTCAGACGGCTGTTCTGATCGAGACGCTGGTCGCCCTCGGCGCCGAAGTTCGCTGGGCGAGCTGCAACATTTTCTCCACCCAGGATCATGCCGCCGCCGCCATCGCCGCAGCCGGCATACCGGTTTTCGCCTTCAAGGGGGAAACACTGGAGGAGTACTGGCAGTTCACCAAAGCTGCCCTTGCTCACGAAAAGGGGCCCAACCTGATCGTGGATGACGGCGGGGATGCCACCCTGCTGGTGCACCGGGGAGCGGCCAGGGAAGCGGAGTTCGAGAGAACCGGCCAGATCCCGCCTGTTTCCGCTGAAAACAAGGAGCTGGCGATCGTCGACCGCTTGCTTAACGATACACTGCGGGAGGATCCCCACTGCTGGCGGCGGATGGCCAAGGGGCTGGTCGGAGTCAGCGAAGAGACCACCACCGGGGTTCACAGGCTTTATCACATGGCCCGGGAAGGGCGGCTGCTGTTTCCTGCGTTCAACGTCAACGATTCCGTCACCAAGAGCAAGTTCGACAATCTGTACGGCTGCCGGGAGTCCCTGATCGATGGCCTCAAGCGCGCCACCGATGTCATGGTGGCGGGCAAGAAGTGCGTCGTGCTCGGCTACGGGGATGTCGGCAAGGGGTGCGCCCAGGCCTTCCGCGGCATGGGCGCCATGGTTCATGTCACGGAAATCGATCCGATCTGCGCTCTGCAGGCCGCCATGGAAGGCTTTCCCGTGGTGCGTATGGAGGAAGCCTGTTCCTGGGGGGACATTTTCGTCACCACCACCGGCAACGTCGATGTGATCACCCGTCAACACATGAACTGCATGAAGGACGAGGCGATCGTCTGCAACATAGGGCACTTCGACTCTGAAATCCAGGTCGATGCATTGTACGACGATCCGGCTCTGAAAGTGCACGAGGTCAAGCCTCAGGTCGACCAGATCGAGTGGCCCGACGGCAAGCGTATAACTGTTCTGGCGCGAGGCAGGCTGGTCAACCTCGGCTGCGCGACCGGTCATCCCTCTTTCGTCATGTCCGCGTCCTTCACCAACCAAGTGCTGGCCCAGATCGAACTCTGGACACAGCAAGGCAAGTACGGCAACCAGGTTTACGTCCTGCCGAAACAGCTGGACGAAAAAGTCGCCCGCCTGCATCTCGGCAAACTGGGCGCACAACTCACCGAGATGACTGAAAAGCAGGCCGATTACCTCGGTGTCCCGGTGGCCGGACCCTACAAATCGGAACACTATCGGTATTAAAGGTAACGATTGACCCCGATACAGATCTCTAACCCGGGTTAATTCAGGGCGCCGCAGTTGCAGCGCCCTGATTTTTTTTGAGAGATTAATTTTCTCGAGACAGGAAAAGCCAGCCTCCCAGAAGCAGAAACAGAAGGTTGGCGGACCAGGCGGCGACCAGGGGTGGCAGGATCTGGGAGTAGCCGAAGGCGAGCAGAATCGCCTGGAGGATGAAGAACAGGATTCCGATGGCCACGCTGATGCCGATGCCCAGGGCCGGACTGCTTTTTCGGCCCTTGCTTAGAGCGAAAGGGATACCGAGGAAACCCATGATCAGACAGGAGAAGGGGTAGGCGATACGGGCATGCATGTCCACCAGGAAGCGGGTGGGGTCGAAACCGTCCTGACGCAGTTTATGGGCCAGCTGCTTCAAGGCCCGGTAGTTCAGGTCTTCGTTTCGCTTGCTTCCCGGCACGCGGAAGTCGGCAGGGGTGATGCTTATGGGAAGGGTGTCCTGCTCTGCTTGCTCGACAGCGATGATAGCGCCTGTTGATTCCTCGAACCGGCGGCGGACAACCTCGGTCGCCAGCCAACCTTTATCCGAATGGGTGGCTTGAGCGGCATCGATTCGCTCCCGGAGTGTGAAGCGTTCGTCGAACCGCAGCACGGAAACCCCTTGCAGGGTGGCGGTTTCGGGGGAGGCGAAGCGGATGTTAACGATGTTTTTGCCGTCCCTCAGCCAGAGGTTGTGCCGCCTGTATATTACGACGGGTTTTCCCTCCACGGCACTCTCCAAAATAAAGTTGGCTTTGCGGATGGTGGAGGGGACCAGGTATTCTCCCGTTGCCAGACTGGCCATGGACAGAAGCAGACAGGCCGTCAGCAGAGGCGCCGTAATCCGCAAAAGGCTGATTCCGGCGCTGTGCAGAGCAGTCAGTTCGTTGTATCGGGACAGGTTGCCCAGAGTGGTGAAAACCGCCAGCAGGCAGGCCAGCGGCGCCACCTGGGTGGCGATAAAAGGTATTTTGTTGAGAAAATAAACCAGGTACAGGCTGAAGGCGGCACTGTGTTCGATAAAATTATCGACCCGCTCGAAAAAGTCCACCAACAGGTAGAGACCGGTGAAGGCCGCAAGTGCCAGGATGAAAACGCGCCCGAACGAGGCCGTCAGATAGCGGGTGAGAATTGTCATGATTTTTTCCTCCCGGGGAGAAGCCGGGTCAGGGCCGGGAGGAGGTTCCCTTCCAACCAGGAGAAAAACTTCAGAGATCTTTCCTCCGCAGTGCGGCGAAAGATAAACAGCCCGCATGCCAGAAAGAGCAGGTTGGGCAGCCAGATGATCGAAACCGGTGCATTGCCGTCGACAACCAGGGTCTCCGTGAAGGAGGATAGCAGGTAATAGCAGAGAAATGTGAAGAGACCGAGAGCGAAGGCGCCTCCACGGCCTGACCGATGCGGCTGGATACCGAGCGGGATGCCGATCATGGCGAACAGCAGCGGTGCCAGGGGCAGTGCGTAGCGCGAGTGCAGCTCGGTCAGAAGCTTCCCCCGTCTGTCGCTCTTTTCTTCAATGGCTGCCTTAAGTTCCCCAAGACCCATCTCTTTCGGTTTTTTGCCTTTGCGGGCATCCTCTTCCAGGCCAGTACGGCCGAGTTCGAGATTGATGTCGTAGTCGACAAACTGCAGGATCTGATAAGCGTTTCGTGGACTGTTCGTGACCCGGCGATGGATGACGCCGTTTTCCAGACTCAGCACCATGCTCATGGTATCGCGGTTCGGCGCGAGCCGCCCACGGGCGGCGGTGATAATAGAAGGCAGGTTTTCATTGCGTTCGTCGGAAATGAAAACCCCCTGCATGACTCCGGTCTGATCATCGATTTCATTGGCATACAGGATCAGACCGTCGAAGGTGTCGTTGAAGACATTGGGCTGCAGGGCGACGCTGGCGCGACTGGCGCTGATCTTGAAAAGCTGTTGCCGGAAAGCATTTTCACTGGCCGGGCGCAGGACCAGGGTCGTAAGGCCGGTCATCAGGCTGACGACCAGACCCAGTGCTACGACCGGGGCAGCCAGTTGATAAAGGCTGATTCCGTTCGATTTGCAGGCCGTGATTTCACGATCGGCGGAGAGCCTGCCGAAGGCGAGCATGACGCCGAGCAGAAAGGAAAGAGGCAGGGTGACGACCAGGAAGGAAGGCAGCAGAAAGAGAAACAGACGGGCAATATCCAAGGGAGGAACCCCCTTGTTGATGACCAGCTCAACAAGTTTCAGGATTTTCCCCAGGAGGAGGACGAAAGTGAAAATCGCCACAGACATGACGGTAGGGACGGCGATTTCCCTGAAGATATAACGGTGAATGAGGGTCCTGGACATGGTGAGGCATGTTAATATAGAACCTGCGGTTGGAGCAACCGGGTAAAGGCCGATGACCGCCATTTTTATCCTTGCCATGGTCATACATACATGCTAAATACACGTGTTGTCCAAAACAGCACGCCCCTGGACCCTTTCAGAGGTGCTTCGAACTTCGAAGTTCTGAAGGGGAGCGAAGGGGGCGGAAGACCAAACCAAACAGTAAAGGAGAAAAAACCAGCATGGCCCAGATCACCATGAAGCAACTGCTCGAGGCCGGTGTCCATTTCGGTCACCAGACCAAGCGCTGGAACCCCAAGATGAAGCCTTACATCTTCGGCGCCCGCAACGGAATCTACATCATCGACCTGCAGAAAACCGTCCGTTACTTCAAGAATGCCTACAATTTCATCCGCGAAACCGTTCAGAACGGGGAAAAAGTTCTTTTCGTCGGCACCAAGAAGCAGGCCCAGGATGCCATTCGCGAGGAGACCGAGCGCGCCGGTCAATTCTTTGTGGACAATCGCTGGCTCGGCGGTATGCTGACCAATTTTTCCACCATCAAGCGTAGCATCGAACGGCTCAAGAAGATTGAAATGATGTCGCAGGACGGAACCTACCAGCTCCTGACCAAAAAGGAAGTGCTGGGACTCGAACGGGAAAGGGAAAAGCTGGAGAAGACCCTTGGCGGTATCAAGGGGATGTCAAAGCTTCCCGGAGCCATTTTCGTGATCGATCCGAAAAAGGAAACCATCGCCGTCAAGGAAGCCCGCAAGCTGGGTATCCCCGTGGTCGCCGTGGTGGATACCAACTGTGATCCCGATGATATCGACTATATCATTCCCGGCAATGACGATGCCATCCGTGCCATCCGGCTGTTTGCAGCCCGCATGGCGGATGCCTGCATCGAGGGCGGCGAAGCCCGTCAGGCCGAACTGCGCACCGATGAAGAGGAAGGTGCCGCGGTTGAAACTGCCGCTGCCGTCGAAGCTGTCGTCGAGGAAGACGAAGCAGCCTCCGGCGAAGCCTGATTTCATACCAGCAATACGCCAAGGGCGGTCGGGACACCGGCCGCCTTTTTTAAACCCGATTTGGCCTGATCCGTAAGCGGGAGGGATCCGTCAGGCGGTTTCGGGGTCGCCAACAATCAAAAACGGTGCCGGCAGGGTTGTGCTTTCTCTGCCGGGAGCCGCACAGGAATAGAAAAGGAGGATTTCGAGGTGAACATTTCTGCTTCAATGGTTTCCGAACTGCGCGCCAAAACCGGTGCCGGCATGATGGACTGCAAAAAAGCCCTGACCGAAGCGGCCGGCAACATGGACGAGGCCGTGGACATTCTGCGCAAAAAAGGTCTTTCCGCCGCCGCAAAAAAGGCTGGCCGGATCGCTGCGGAAGGGCTTGTCGTGGCTGCCGGCGCAGGCAATGTCGGTGTTCTGGTGGAAGTGAACTCCGAGACCGACTTCGTCGCCAAGAACGAGGCCTTCCAGAATTTTTGTGCCGGTGTGGCGCAGAGTGTGCTGAACAGCGCCCCCGCCGATCTTGAAGGTCTGATGGCGGCACAATTCCCCGGTACCGGCAGAACCGTTGCCGAGGAGCAGACCCATCAGGTTGCCACCATTGGTGAAAATATCAATGTGCGCCGTTTCTGCCGGTTCGAAGTGCCGGCCGGTGCCGTAGTCTCCTATGTTCACGGTGTGGGCAAGATCGGAGTACTCGTCGAGCTGGCAACCGAAAAGGCTCAGGAGGAGAAGGTGATGTCCTTGGGCCGCAATCTGGCCATGCACGTCGCTGCAGCCAATCCCCAATACCTGAATCGTGCCGAGGTTCCTGCCGAAGTTGTAGCAAAAGAGAAGGACATCATGAGGGCAAAGGCCAAGGACAGCGGCAAGCCCGACAATATCATCGAGAAGATCATCGAAGGTCAGGTCAACAAGTTCTTCGGTGAGGTTTGCCTTCTGGAGCAGGCCTATGTCATCGATCCCGACCAGAAGGTCGAAAAGGTGGTGGCCGGCGTCGCCAAGGAAATCGGCAGCAGCATCGTCCTGAACCGTTTTGCCCGGTTCGCTCTTGGCGAAGGTATCGAGAAGCGGGAAGATGATTTCGCTTCCGAAGTCGCATCCATGACCAAGTAATCCGGTAGGGAGAAATGACAGCAGACAAGCCGAGATACCGCAGGATCCTGCTCAAGCTCAGCGGCGAGGCGCTGGCCGGTGACAAGGGGTATGGAATCGACCCTGAAGTCCTGGCCTTTCTTGCCGGGGAAATCCAGGAAGTGCTGGACATGGGCGTCCAGGTCGCCGTCGTTATCGGAGGGGGCAACATTTTCCGTGGGATGGCAGCCGCGTCCAAGGGTATGGATCGGGCCGGGGCCGACTATATGGGCATGCTGGCCACGGTGATGAACAGCCTGGCTCTGCAGGATGCCCTCGAGCAGATCGGCATTGTGACCCGGGTGCAGACCGCGATCGAAATGCGCGAAGTGGCCGAGCCCTACATTCGCCGCAGGGCCATCCGGCACCTGGAAAAGGGTCGGGTGGTTATCCTGGGTGGTGGGACCGGAAATCCTTACTTCACCACCGACACGGCTGCCAGCCTGCGAGCCATGGAGATCGGTGCCGAGGTCATTCTCAAGGCCACCAAGGTGGACGGCGTCTACAGTGCCGATCCCTGCAAGGTGAAGGACGCCGTAAAATTCCCTCGCCTGACCTATCTCGACGTACTGAAAAAAGGTCTCAAGGTGATGGATGCCACGGCCACTTCCCTCTGCATGGATAATGATCTGCCCATCGTGGTTTTTGAACTGGCCCGGCGGGGAAACATCAGGAAGGTCATCCTCGGTGAAGAGATCGGGACCATTGTCAAAGGAGACTGACTGCCATGTACGCTGATGTTATCAAGAGTGCCCGTAGCGCCATGGAAAAAGCTATCGAGGCACAGAAGAAAGATCTGGCCCGGGTCCGAACCGGACGGGCCAGCACCAACCTTCTCGATGAAATCCGGGTCAATTACTATGGCACCCCCACTCCACTCAACCAGGTCGGTACGCTGGCCGTTCCGGAAGCGAGGCTGATTACCATCCAGCCCTGGGAAAAAAATCTGATTCCGGAAATCGAAAAGGCTATCCTCAAATCCGATCTGGGTCTCAACCCGGCATCCGACGGCAGCCTGATTCGTCTCGTCATTCCCCCTCTGACCGAAGAGCGGCGGAAGGAGATGGTAAAGATGGTGCGGAGGATGTGCGAGGATACCCGAATCTCCATTCGCAATCTTCGCCGGGATGCCAATGAGTCTTTGAAAAAGCTTGAAAAAGACAAGGAAATCAGTGAAGACGAGCTGAAAAGGGGGGAAAAGGAGATCCAGGAACTCACCGATCAGTACGTCAAGAAGGCGGATGAAGTGGTCGCCGTAAAAGAAAAGGAAATCATGGAAATCTGACGGCCCTGCCTCCTTGCCAAGGGCAGTCGACCAATGACCGCCGGAAAAGGGCAGGGATGACCCCCGGCTTCCAGCCGGATCGGGCTTATTTTTTTGCAGGGGTGTCGCATGCGACGCCCCTGTTTTCATTCCAGCAGGCATGGCTTGCCGCAAAGTTCGGGTTGTGGTAATGTAGCCGCTTATTGTTCATTGGATTAGTTTATGCATCTACCCCAACATCTGGCAATCATCATGGACGGCAACGGCCGCTGGGCGGAACAGAGGAGCCTGCCGAGGATCTTCGGGCACCGCCAGGGGGTGGATACGGTCAAGGTCGTGGTCGAGGAGTGCCGCTCCCTGGACATTCCCTATCTGACGCTCTTCGCCTTCAGTTCCGAAAACTGGGGGCGGCCCGCAGAGGAAGTCCATGCCCTGATGGAACTGCTGGGCCAATTCCTCGAACAGGAGCTGGATAACCTGCTGCAGCAGGATATCCGGCTCAACGTCATCGGTGATCTGTCCCAACTCCCCTGTCAAGTACGGCAGGTTCTGGAACGGACGGTGGCCAGGACCGCCGGAAACCGGCAAATGGTCCTTACCCTTGCTCTCTCCTACGGTTCCCGTAATGAGATAGTGCGCACCGCACGGCTTCTGGCCGAACAGGTTGCAGCAGGAGATCTGTCCGCCGGTCAGATCGACGAAGAGAAATTTTCGCGGCTGCTTTACACGGGCGATCTCCCCGATCCAGACTTTCTCGTCCGGACCAGCGGCGAAATGCGCATCAGCAACTTTCTGCTCTGGCAACTGGCCTACGCGGAACTTTATTTCACCGACGTTCTTTGGCCGGACTTCGACGTCGGGGAACTGCGCAAGGCACTCAAGGATTTTTCCTCCCGCCAGCGCCGCTTCGGCCTGACCGCACAGCAGATTCTGCCGGAAAACGGTGATTCAAAGGAGGCTCCCCATTAAACAGCGCATCATCACAGCCCTTGTACTGCTGCCTCTGCTGTTGCTTTTTATCTATTACGCCGGCCCAGCATGGTTCTGCGGATTCGTGACCCTGGTCGCCGCCACCGCACTGTACGAATTCTACGGGATGAGTCTGGCCGGTGAACGCAAGGTCGAAAAAAGCCTCGCCGTACTGTTCGGCGCCCTTCTCGTTCCCGCCGCATCCTTTGGGCCTGCGCCAGCCCTGCAGGGGATGCTGGCTTTTGGGGTACTCTTTTTCGGCCTGATCTTTTTGTGGCGTTTTCTCGCTTTGACCGAGGTGCTGTGCCAGCTGGCCCTGGTTTTTTTCGGCTTCTGCTACATTTCCCTGCTGCTGGCCCATCTGGTGATGCTGCATGGACTGCCCTTCGGGCGGGAGTGGGTGTTTCTGGTTCTGCTCATCGTCATGGCCAGTGATTCGGCCGCCTATTTTTCCGGTATCGCCCTGGGGCGCCACAAGCTCTACCCTGCCATCAGTCCCAATAAAAGTATTGAAGGAGCGATCGGCGGTCTGCTGGGAGGGCTCGTGGGTGCCTTTGTGGCCCGCTGGTGGTTTTTTTCCTCCCTCGGTCTGCTGGACTGTCTGCTGCTCGGTTTGATCCTGGGTTGCGTGGGCCAGACCGGCGATCTGTTCGAGTCGATGATCAAACGAGCCTTTCAGGTCAAAGATTCCGGCACCATCGTACCCGGCCATGGGGGAATCCTGGACAGACTGGACAGTCTGCTGTTCACTTTTCCTCTGGCCTACTACTATGGCCTGCTCAGGTTCTGAGCGTATTCTGCGATGCAAAAAGGGATGGGGGCTTAGATGAAGAATCTGGCAGTCTTGGGTTCAACAGGCTCGATCGGGGTCAGTACGCTGGACATCGTGGCGGCCCATCCTGATCGATATCGGATCATCGCCTTGTCGGCCGGCAACAATCTGACCCGGCTGGAGGAGCAGATCCGACGTTTCAGGCCCCTGGTGGTTTCGGTCCTGCAACCGGAATCGGCCGCAAAGTTGCGGGACGCTCTCGGTCCGGACGGTCCGGACGTTTACTGCGGGACCGAGGGTCTTATCGCCTGCGCCTCCCACGAGCAGGTGGACGTTTTGGTTTCGGCCGTGGTTGGAGCCGCGGGTCTGATTCCGACCATGGCCGCCATCGAGGCCGGCAAGGATATCGCCCTGGCCAACAAGGAAACCCTGGTGGTGGCCGGAGCTCTGGTGATGGAGGCGGTCGCCCGCCGGGGCGTCAAGCTTTTTCCTGTCGACAGCGAACACTCGGCCATCTTCCAGTCTCTCGAAGGGCATAGTCGGGCCGCTGTCCGGCGGCTTATCCTGACCGCTTCCGGCGGCCCTTTCCGCAACCGCTCTCTGGATGATCTGAAACACGTCACTCCGGCGGATGCCCTGGCGCACCCCAACTGGGCCATGGGCCGGAAAATCACCATCGATTCGGCCACCATGATGAACAAGGGGCTCGAAGTTATCGAAGCCCATTGGCTGTTCGATCTGCCGCCGGAACGTATCGCGGTCCACATCCATCCGCAGAGCATTGTGCATTCCATGGTAGAATACATCGACGGGGCGGTCATCGCCCAACTCGGAATTCCGGATATGCGGACGCCCATCGCCTATGCCCTGTCCTATCCGGAGCGGCTGCCTCTCGGTTTGCCCCCGCTCGATCTCTGTGCCCTGAAAACCTTGACCTTTGAAGAGCCCGACCGGGAGAAGTTTCCATGCCTGACGCTGGCATATCGGGCCCTGAACCTCGGCGGAACCGCTCCGGCAGTCCTGAATGCCGCCAACGAAATCGCAGTCGAGGCATTTTTGGAAGATCAGATCGGCTTTCTCGATATTGCGCAAGTTCTCCTCAAGGTTCTTGAACGGCACAACCCGCGGAAACTGGAACATATCGATGACGCCTTGCGCGCCGATTTATGGGGACGGGAGGAGGCCCGACGGGTCATCAGGGAAATGAACGGAGGAATGCATGCTGAGTAGTTTGGTTTCGGGAACCCTGATGGTGGTCGCGGGCATTCTGATGCTCGGTGTTCTGGTTTTCGTGCATGAGCTGGGTCATTTCGTGGTGGCAAAACTGGCCGGTGTGAAGGTGCTGAAGTTTTCGCTCGGTTTCGGACCCCGCCTGATTTCCCGCAAGTGGGGGGAGACGGAATACATGATCTGCGCCGTGCCTCTCGGCGGATATGTGCAGATGTTCGGTGAATCCTCCCGGGAGGAAGATGACGAACCGGTCAGTGAGGAGGACAGGGGGCGCTCATTCTCCGAGAAGCCGCCTTCCCGGCGTCTGGCCATCATTGCGGCCGGCCCTTTCATGAATCTGCTTCTGCCGTTTCTGGTGCTGCCGCTGGCCTACATGATCGGCGTCAGCATGCCGGCCTACTTTGATCAGCCCGCCTGTGTCGGTTTTGTTGTGCCTGCCTCTCCTGCTGCTGAGGCAGGCCTCAGCACGGGAGACTGTATTGCCGCTATCGGGCAGCGGCCGGTGGAATCCTGGGGCGAGGCCAACAAGGCGCTGCTGGAGCAGGCCGGAAAAGCACCCAGCATGACGGTGCGACGCCGAGAAGAGCAGCTGCAGACCGTGGTCCCGGCTGCAGAAACCGCTGCCGAGGGCCTGGAGTCCCTCGGTCTGCTGCCCAGGCAGGCAGCAGTCATCGGCATGGTCGTTGATGGCATGCCGGCGCAAAAAGCCGGTCTCCAGGCCGGCGACCGGATTGTTGCCGTGGGCGAGGAGCCCATCGGGTCCTGGTACGATCTCAAAGGGGCGATCCAGAGAGGCGGGGAGGAGCCGCAGGTTTTTCAGGTGGAAAGGGACGGACGTGTCCTGAAGAAGGTTATCAGTCCGCTGCCGGGCGGCGACAACGGATATCTGATCGGCATTCAACATCAGGTTGAAACGGTTTTCAAGAGTTTCGCTTTGTGGGATGCGGTGAAAATCGGAGCGGACCAGGCCGTTGAATGGGTCGAGCTGACCATGGTGTTCATCAAGAAGCTGATCTTCGGTCACGTCTCCGCAAAGAATATCGGCGGTCCGATTACCGTGGTGCAATGGGCTGGGCAGGCTGCCCAGAATGACTTTTCCAGCCTCCTCTCCATGTTGGCTTTCCTCAGCATCCAGCTGGGCATTCTCAATCTGTTCCCCATCCCCATCCTTGATGGCGGGCACCTGCTGTTCAATCTTTTCGAACTCGTTTTTCGACGCCCCCTCTCTCCCCGGGTGCGGGAGATTGCCCAGCAGGTGGGTCTGGTGCTGATTCTTCTGCTGATGGCCCTCGCTTTTTACAACGATATCCTGCGGGTTTTCAACTGGGGCCAATGATGAGCGAATGTCTGTTGAGCATCGACACCTCGACTCCGGCAGGCAGCATCGCGGTCAGTCGGGGTGATCAGCTGCTCGGAGAGCTGCTGGTCAATTCCCCGGCAACCCATACCGACCGTCTGTTGTTGAGCATGGAGCGCCTGCTGCAGGATGTTGCCATCGATCTGGGGGAGATTGATGCTTTTGCCGTCGCCGTGGGTCCGGGTTCCTTTACCGGCCTGCGGGTTGGCGTGGCAACAGCAAAGGGGTTGGCGCTGGCCACGGGGAAACCTGTGATCGGCGTTTCTTCCCTGCAGTCTCTCGCCGCTCAGATCCCCTTTTGCCGCTACCCCGTTTGTGCCATGATGGATGCCCGGAAAAAGGAAGTGTATGGGGGCCTTTACCGCTGGGAAGGGGGGCTTCCTGCCCTCCAGGGAAGGGAAGTGGTTCTGCCTCCGGAGAAGATGCTCGAACAACTGGACGGTGAGGTTCTTTTCGTCGGGAATGGGTCCGCCGTTTATCGCACGATGATCGTCAGACGCCTCGGGCAGCGTGCCCATTTCGCTCCCTGGTGCCTGGATCTGCCCCGGGCATCCACCCTGTCCACACTCGCCCTGAGCGCATATCGCAACGGCCGGACCCTTTCGGCACTGGAACTCCTGCCAACCTACATACGTCCTTCGGAAGCGGAACTGACGCTAACCCGCGCCTAACGGAGTTGTTGACAAGATTAAAGCATTTCGCTATCGTAGAGCTGGATTTTTGCTCTTTGTCAACCCTTGCCAGGGAGGTGCTCGATGGAAGAACATGATCTGGTTCAGATTCAGCGGCTTTGCGACCAAAATGCGCATTTCCGCAGGCTCTTCGAGGAACATTTGATTCTGGAGAAGCAGCTGCACGCACTGGATCAAAGACCTTATCTGACCCCGGAAGAAGAGTTTGAACGGAAAAAGATGCAAAAACTGAAATTGGCCGGCAAGGACGAAATGCAGCGGATCTGCAGATCAATCAGGGAATAGCCCTTATCAGGCACCGGTTCGGAAAGGGTTTGGGCAATGCCCGAACCCTTTCTGCGTTGAACGGCCTGTTTTGTATGCCTAAAATTCTGTTTGACTTCCCACCGGCCAGGCTTATCTCCTGACCAAAACTTAATCACATTATCGAGGATGTCCCGAAAGGGGTTCAGCCCGGGTTCGGCTCCCGGACGGCGTACGGGATTTTTTCCATTCACTCCGGCACGATAAAGGTTCGTTTCCTATGACCACCAAGAAAAGAAGTGACGCAATTACCCTGGGCTTTGAGCGCGCTCCTCACCGGGCCCTCCTGATGGGCACGGGTATTCCCCGCTCGGAAATGCGAAAACCCCTGATCGGGATCGCCACCTCCTTCACCGATCTGATCCCGGGCCACATCGGCATGAGGGATCTGGAACGTTTCATCGAGAAGGGGGTGCATACCGGAGGCGGCTATTCCTTTCTGTTCGGCATCCCCGGGGTGTGCGACGGCATCGCCATGGGGCACAAGGGGATGCACTATTCACTGGCGACCCGGGAACTGATCGCCGACATGGTGGAATCGATCGCCGAAGCGCATCGCCTCGACGGGTTGGTGCTGCTGACGAACTGCGACAAGATCACCCCGGGGATGCTGATGGCCGCTGCCCGGCTGGATATTCCAAGCATTGTGGTTACGGCCGGGCCGATGCTGACCGGAACCGGACAAAAGGGGCGGCGCTACTCCTTTGTTACCGACACTTTCGAGGCCATGGCGCGCTACAAGGCCGGCGCCATCGATGAGCGCGAACTGCAGGCCTGTGAAGACAAGGCCTGCCCCGGGGTCGGCTCCTGCCAGGGGCTTTTCACCGCCAACACCATGGCCATTCTCACCGAGACGCTCGGCATGAGTCTGGTCGGCTGCGGTACGGCCCTGGCGGTTAGTTCCCTCAAGCGGCGCATCGCCTTCGCCTCAGGAGAAAGAATCGTTGGTCTGGTCCGGGACAATATAACCCCCCGGCAGATTCTGACTCGGGAGGCGTTCGAAAACGCCATCCGGGTCGATCTGGCCCTGGGTGGATCCAGCAACACCGTGCTGCACCTGCTGTCCATAGCACGCGAGGCTGAAGTCGACCTGCCTCTGGAGACCTTCGATCTTTTGAGCCGGGAAACCCCGCAGCTCTCGTCCATGAATCCGGGGGGCAAGTATTTCATGGAGGACCTCGACGCCGCCGGAGGTGTTCCGGGCGTACTGTATCAGCTGCGTGATTCCATACTCGACAACCCGACTCTGAGCGGAGCTTCAGTCAAAGAGATCATCGCCAGCGTCTCCCGGATCGATGAGGAAGTCATTCATCCGATCTCCGATCCCGTCAGGCCCGAGGGCGGCATCGCAATCCTGGCTGGAAATCTGGCGCCTGATGGAGCGGTGGTCAAGCAGTCCGGGGTGTCGGAAGCCATGATGGTCTTCGAAGGCCGGGCCCGTTGTTTCGATTCGGAGGAACAGGCCATGGAGGCCCTCATGGGTGGCCAGGTCGTTGCCGGGGACGTGGTGGTCATCCGTTACGAAGGGCCTAAGGGCGGGCCGGGCATGCGGGAAATGCTGGCTCCCACCGCCACCCTGATGGGGCTCGGCCTTGGCGACAGCGTGGCCTTGATCACGGACGGACGGTTTTCCGGGGGGACGCGCGGTCCGTGCATCGGCCATGTCTCGCCGGAAGCTGCCGTGGGCGGTCCCATCGCCCTGGTTGAGGACGGCGACCGCATTCGTCTGGACATCCCCAGGCGGAGGCTGGAACTGCTGGTCGAGGATTCGGTATTGGAGAAGCGCCGCGAGAATTGGTGCAGGCCGGAGCCCAAAATCAAGAAGGGTTGGCTGGCCCGTTACGCCGCCGTGGTGACCTCGGCAAATACCGGGGCAGTTTGTCGGGCCGAATAAATTGGCCGGGATCGAATCGGCCGATTATCATCTCAAAAAACCCCTTTCCTGATGGAAACCAGGAGGCTGTGTGAAAAAAACCGGAGCTCAGATTCTTTTGGAGTGCCTGCAACTGGAAGGTGTGGAGACCATCTTCGGGTATCCCGGCGGGACGGTTATCAATATCTACGATGAGCTGATGAACTATCCGATTCAGCATATCCTGACCCGTCATGAACAGGCTGCGGTCCATGCGGCCGACGGTTACGCGCGGGCTACCGGCAAGGTCGGAGTCGCCATCGCCACCAGTGGGCCCGGGGCAACCAACACGGTTACCGGCATCGCCACGGCCTACATGGACTCGATTCCTCTGGTGGTCTTCACCGGCCAGGTGCCTACTCCGCTGATCGGTAACGACGCCTTCCAGGAGGCCGATATCGTGGGCATCACCCGGCCCGTCACCAAGCACAACTATCTGGTTCAGGATATCAGGGATCTGGCTCGGATCATCAAACAGGCTTTCTATATCGCCCGTACCGGACGGCCCGGTCCGGTCCTGGTCGATCTGCCCAAGGATGTACAGGTGGCCACCACCGATTTCGTCTATCCGGATTCGGTGGAAATGCGCGGCTACAAGCCGACCTACAGCGGCAACATCCGTCAGGTGGAGAAGGCGGCGAACATGATTCTGGCCGCTCGCAAACCGGTGCTCTATGTCGGCGGGGGCGCTGCCGGCAGCAATGCCGCTGCCGATCTTCTCGGTTTTGCAGAAACTATCCGCACCCCGGTTACCACGACTCTCATGGGGATGTCCGCTTTTCCCAAGCGGAACCCTCTTTCGCTCGGCATGCTCGGGATGCACGGCACCTATTACGCCAACATGGCGGTGACCAACTCGGACCTGCTGATCGCCATCGGCGCGCGTTTCGACGACCGGGTCACGGGACGGATCGCTTCTTTTGCCCCTCATGCCGAAATTATTCACATCGACATCGATCCGACCTCGATAAAGAAAAACGTCCGCGTCGACCTGCCGATCGTCGGCGATTTGAAGGACGTCCTGGCAAAACTGGTGGCAAAGCTCTGGGAGAACAAGGAAAAACTGCGTGTCATGATCGATGCCTGCAATCCCTGGCGTGAGCAGATAGCCGACTGGAAGAAAAATTTCCCGCTCACCTACAGCCCGAGCTCCACTGTCATCAAGCCTCAGTTCGTGATTGAAAAGATCCGCGAGTTGACCGCCGAAGACGCCATCATCACCACAGAGGTCGGCCAGCATCAGATGTGGACGGCACAGTTCTTCGATTTTGCCCGCCCCCGTACGTTTCTCACCTCCGGTGGGCTCGGCACCATGGGCTTCGGCCTGCCGGCGGCACTGGGTGCGCAGGTCGGATGTCCCGATCGCCAGGTGATCGACATCTCCGGGGACGGATCCTTCCAGATGAATTCCCAGGAGCTGGCCACGCTGGTGCAGTTCGGTCTGCCGGTGAAAATCGCCATTCTCAACAACAACTTCCTCGGCATGGTGCGGCAGTGGCAGGAGCTGTTCTTCAATCGACGGTACAGCCAGACCAACCTGGAGCTGCCCATCGATTTCGTCAAGCTGGCCGAGGCCTACGGGGCCACCGGCCTCAGGGCCACCAAACCGCACGAGGTCGAAGGGGTCATCCGCAAGGCATTGGGCACTCCGGGCCCGGTGATCATGGAGTTCAAGGTGGATCCCGAAGAGAACGTCCTGCCGATGGTTCCGGCAGGTGCGGCGATCAACGAGATGGTTCTAGCCAGCTGACCGCTCTCCAGACAGAATGCTTTCGCAAAGCAAAAGTTTGAATGGCTAAGCAAAAAGTGCAAATGCAAGGCGCGCATGAATCGAGGAATGAGGCGTACTCGGATACGCCGCAGTGACGAGAGCCACTTCCGCAATGCTGCCGTTGGCGAGTTTTTGCGACGCCAAACATGACCCCTATGGAGTGATTGCAATGAAACATACCATTTCGGTTCTGGTGGAGAACGAGTTTGGCGTACTGAGCCGCATAGCCGGCCTTTTTTCAGGGCGCGGCTTCAATATCGAGAGCCTTTCAGTAGCGCCCACCCTCGATCCCAGCGTCTCCCGGATGACTCTGGTGACCCGCGGTGACGACCGGATTCTGGAGCAGATCAACAAGCAGCTCAACAAGCTGATCGATACGATCAAGGTCATCGATTTTACCGGCACGGAATATGTGGAACGGGAACTGGCCCTGGTCAAGGTAGCGGCCGAGGAGAACAGCCGGGCCGAGGTTTTGCGCATCGTGGATATTTTCCGGGCCAAGGTCGTGGACGTCACACCCCGATCCTACACTATTGAAATCACCGGAGCACCGTCCAAGATCAATGCGGTGGTCGACCTGCTGCGGCCCATGGGCATCAAGGAACTGGTGCGATCAGGTCCAGTGGTGCTGGGAAGGGGACCCAAGGGCTGGAGCGGCTGAAAAGAGATTGGCGCGGCCGACCGGTTGTGCTATAAGCAGGAAACATTTCGCAATACAATATATCGCATCGAGGAGGAACAAGGAAATGAAGGTATATTACGACAAAGATGCCAATCTGGGCGTTCTGAAGGGGAAAAAAGTCGCCATAATCGGTTATGGCAGCCAAGGCCACGCCCATGCCAATAATCTCAAGGAGAGCGGGATCGACGTTGTGGTCGGGCTTCGGGGCGGCAGTGCCACCCGGGCCAAGGCCGAAAAAGCAGGTCTGACCGTGATGGAAACCGCTGAGGCGGTCAAAGTGGCCGATGTCATCATGGTTCTCGTCCCGGACGAGCTGCAGGGCGACCTCTATCGCGAGACCATCGAGCCCAACATGAAAAAGGGCGCCTATCTGGCATTCAGTCACGGGTTCAACATTCATTTCGGACAGGTTGTGCCCAAACCCGACGTCAATGTCTTCATGGTGGCTCCCAAGGGCCCCGGCCACATGGTTCGGCACGAATACACCAAGGGTGGCGGCGTACCTTCCCTGATTGCCATCTACCAGGACCCCGCCGGAGACACCAAGGAGATCGCCCTGGCCTATGCCAGCGCCAACGGCGGCGGGCGCGCCGGCATTATCGAAACCACTTTCAAGGAAGAGACCGAGACCGACCTGTTCGGTGAACAGGCCGTTCTTTGCGGCGGAGCCAGCGCCCTGGTGCAGGCCGGTTTTGAAACACTGGTTGAAGCAGGCTATGCACCGGAGATGGCCTACTTCGAATGCCTGCATGAACTGAAGCTTATCGTCGACCTGATGTACGAAGGCGGTATCGCTGACATGCGCTATTCCATCTCCAATACCGCCGAGTACGGCGATCTGACCCGCGGTCCCCGCGTCGTGACCGAGGAGACGAAAAAGGAAATGAAGAAAATTCTGGGAGAGATTCAAAGCGGTGAATTCGCCCGGGAGTTTCTTCTCGAGAACAAGGCCAACCAGCCGGTGCTCAAAGCTCTTCGCCGCAAGGGGCAGGCCCACCAGATCGAGGAAGTCGGCGCCAAGCTGCGCGGCATGATGAGCTGGATCGGCAAGAATAAGGTTGTGAACAAGGAACGAAACTGATATAGAACGTTGTCAGGGACAGGGATTTCCCGGAAGGCTGCCGAGTCCTGGGGTTCGGCTGTCGCCCTGTCCCTTATCTTCGTTTTCGTAATCCGGGCATTTGCAGATGCGAATGCCCGGCTTTGCGTATCCGGAAGGACGTTTTTCAGATCCTCAAGAGGTTTGCGACATGAAAAATCAGCAACAACCTGTGGCCAGCGAAGGGTATCCGTTCATCGGTTTGTTCGCTTTCGTCACGCTGGTCTTTGCCCTGCTTGGCTGGGGGTTTCTGACCATTGTATTGCTGGCTCTGACTCTGTTTACGGTTTTTTTCTTCCGCAATCCGGAACGCTTCATTTCGGCCGATGATACCGCTGTCGTCTCTCCCGCCGACGGCAAAGTGGTTTTCGTCGGCAACGTTTTCGAAGAGCGTTATTTTCAGGCCGAGACCATCAAGGTCAGCATTTTCATGTCGGTGTTCGACGTGCATGTCAACCGGGCTCCCTGCAGCGGCAAAGTCGTCGAAATGTTCTACAACAAGGGCGAATTTTTCAATGCATCTCTGGATAAGGCGTCCTTGCAGAACGAACAGGCCGGAATGCTGCTGGAACATCCCTCCGGCCATCGTCTGCTCTGCGTGCAGATCGCCGGTTTGATCGCCCGGCGGATTGTCACCTACCCGGTCGTCGGTCAGGTGCTGGAACGAGGAGCGCGATTCGGCCTGATCCGTTTCGGCTCCAGGGTGGATGTCTATTTCCCCCTCGAATCCGATGTGCTGGCGAAGGTCGGAGACCGCGTCAAGGCGGGCGAAACCCTGCTGGGCTATTTCAAGGAACAGGCATGACGTTTTATTTCGGCGTTTGAAACGAGGTATCGTTTAGCCGAAAATCGTCGGGGCAAACGGGTCCTTCCGGCAAAAAACCTTGACATTCTCCGTGCTTGACTGTTTTATAGAGCGACATCAAAGAAAGGCTGTGAAGAGGAGTAGTAGGTCTTTGCCCCTGTTGGAGAGAGCCGGCGGTCGCTGCGAGCCGGTACAGGGAAAGGTCGAACTCGCCTCGGAGCCGCGACGGTGAACACCGGTCATCCTGACGGTCTCAGCTGTCGTCGTATCCCTGCGTAAAAGGGTCATCGAGGGTCGCCCACCGGCGACCGAATCAGGGTGGTACCGCGAAGCTCAAGCTCTCGCCCCTGTTGGGGTCGGGAGCTTTTTCGCGCCTGTAACCACGACTTCAATGGCACAACACATCATACAGGCACGAAAGGGGGTGGTCTTGTGGAATCCGATCTTGGAGACCTAAATCGAGTCGGCTTTATGGAGAGAATATCCGAAATCAAGTTTTTTGACCTGCACTTGACCGCCCCGGTCGGCGGCACGGCGACAACCTTTCTGGAGGACCAATGGAAGAGACCAAGACCATAAAGATTTTTGATACCACTTTGCGGGATGGCGAGCAGTCACCCGGCGCCAGTATGAATATCGAGGAGAAGCTGCGCATCGCCTCCCAACTGGAAAAACTCAATGTCGATGTCATCGAAGCGGGCTTTCCCATCGCTTCCGAAGGGGATTTCGAAGCCGTCAGGAAAGTGGCCAAAACGATCAAGGGCACCCAGATTGCCGGATTGTCCCGGGCCAACGACAAGGATATCGACTGCGCCTGGAACGCGCTGAAATACGCCGGTGAAAGGGGACGGATTCATACGTTCATCGCCACCAGCGACATTCACATGAAGCACAAGCTGAAGATGAGCGAGCAGCAGGTGATCGACACCGCCGTGGCCGCGGTCAAGCGGGCGGCCGGTTATACCCCCAACGTCGAGTTTTCCGCCGAGGATGCGGTGCGTACCCGTCTGCCCTTTCTGGCCCAGGTTGTCCGGGAGGTCATTGCCGCCGGGGCCAAGGTGGTGAACATCCCCGATACGGTGGGCTACACCATTCCGTCGGAATATTTCAACATCATCCGGTATCTGAAGGAAAACGTGCCCAACATCGAGCAGGCGACCATATCCGTGCACTGCCACAACGATCTCGGCCTTGCTGTTGCCAACAGCCTCGCAGCCGTGCAAGCCGGCGCCGGGCAGGTGGAGTGCACCATCAACGGCATCGGCGAGCGGGCCGGGAACTGTTCTCTCGAAGAAGTCGTCATGGCGCTGCGTACCCGTCACGACATCCTGGCTTTCAGGACAGATGTGGTGACCGAACACATCTACGCGGCCAGCAAACTGCTGTCGACCATCACCGGGATCGTGGTGCAGCCCAACAAGGCCATTGTCGGCGCCAACGCCTTTGCCCATGAGGCCGGCATTCATCAGCACGGCGTGCTGATGGAAAAATCGACCTACGAAATCATGACCCCCGAATCGATTGGACTGACCCAGAATAAGCTGGTTCTCGGCAAACATTCCGGAAGGCACGCTTTCGGGCAACGTCTGGTCGAGCTCGGCTACGATCTGTCCAAAGAGGATCTCGACAAGGCTTTCGTTCGCTTCAAGGCCCTGGCCGACAAGAAGAAGGATATCTACGACGAGGACCTGGACGCGATCGTCGCCGATGAAATCGTGCGTATTCCGGAGAGGTACAAGCTGGTGGAGATGAGCGTTGCCTCCGGGTCCTTTGCTGCGCCCACCGCCACCGTGGCCCTGGAGATCGACGGCAAAATCAAAAAAATGGCCGTTATGGGGGGAGGTCCGGTGGACGCGACCTTCAAGGCGATCAAGAAATTGACCAAAAGCAAGGCCCGGCTGCTCAGCTTCACCGTCGGCGCCATCACCGGCGGCACCGATGCGCAGGGCGAATGCACCGTGCGTCTTGGGCTGGATGGCCGCGAGGTGCTGGGGCAGGGCGCCCATCCGGATATTATCGTGGCCAGCGCCAAGGCCTACATCAATGCCCTGAACAAACTGGCGACGGTGCTGACTCGGATCACGGAAGGTCTTTAACCGGCCGTTACGCGGGGCACCTGCCACTGAGGGTTTTTTGCACTCCCAAGCAGGATCTATCAGAAACAATGACAGCGCTCCGGGCTCTGCCCGGAGCGATCAAGCCTGAGAAGCTTGCAGGCGATATATCAAGGAGAAGTCGATGGGAAAGACAATCGCTCAAAAGATCTTCGAGGCTCATCTGCGGGATGAGCCGTTTCCGGGAACCTACGTGCTCGATCTGGACCGAGTGCTCTGCCACGAGATAACCACCCCCGTTGCCATCGCCGACCTCGAATGGCGGGGCAAGGACCGGGTGTTCGATCGACATAAGATCAAGGCCGTGATCGATCATGTCACGCCCGCCAAGGACAGCAAGACCGCCATTCAGGGGAAGATCCTGCGGGATTGGGCCAAGCGGCACGAGATTGCCGACTTCTTCGATATCGGACAGAACGGCGTCTGTCATGTTCTGTTTCCAGAAAAGGGGTTCATCCGCCCGGGATTCACGGTGATCATGGGCGATAGCCACACCTGTACTCATGGCGCTTTCGGGGCTTTTGCCGCCGGGGTCGGCACCACCGACCTGGAAGTGGGCATTCTCAAGGGGGTCTGCGCCTTCCGCAAGCCGGCCAGCATCCTGGTCAACATCACCGGCAAGCTGCCTGAACAGGTGGTGTCCAAGGACGTCATCCTCCATGTCATCGGCCTGCTGGGCGTCAACGGCGCCACCGACCGGGTGATCGAATTCCGCGGTCCCGTCGTCGACGCCATGAGCATGGACGCCCGCATGACTCTGACCAACATGGCCATCGAGGCCGGCGGCACCTGCGGCATCTGCCTGCCCGACCAGGTGACCGTCGACTACCTGTGGCCTTTCATCAGCAGCGAGTATGCAAGCAAGGAAGCGGCTCTGGCGGATTTCCGCAAATGGCATTCCGACGCCGATGCCGACTACGAACGGGTGATCGACCTCGACGTCTCGAATCTCGAGCCTCAAGTCACCTATGACTACAAGCCCGATTGCGTCAAGTCCGCCAGGGACATGCAGGGCACCCCGGTGAACCAGGTCTATATCGGCACCTGCACCAACGGTCGACTCGAGGATCTGGAGCAGGCCGCCGCCGTACTCAAGGGGCGCAAGCTGGCTCCCGGCGTCCGCGGCATCCTGTCGCCGGCGTCGCCCAAAATATTCCGCCAGGCCATGGATCAGGGGATTCTCGCGATCTTCATGGAGGCCGGTTTCTGCATTACCAATCCGACCTGCGGCGCCTGCCTCGGCATGAGCAACGGGGTGCTGGCCCCCGGAGAAGCCTGCGCCGCCACCAGCAACCGGAATTTCCAGGGACGCATGGGGCAGGGGGGGATGGTTCATCTCATGAGCCCGGCTACGGCCGCGGCCACCGGCGTCAAGGGGGTCATTACCGACCCGAGGGACCTGTAATCGGTTTTCATCTCAGATAGGAGCACCCATCACCATGAACAGAACATTCGGCGGACAGGCCATTTTTCTGGACCGGTCCGATATCAATACCGACGAAATCATCCCCGCCCGTTACCTGACCGAGGTCACCAAGGATGCACTCAAGCCCTACCTGCTCGAGGACCTGAGCCTGCCCGGTTTCGATCCCCAGGGGGAAGCTCTGCGACAGGCGACTGTCATCGTCACCCGCAAGAATTTCGGCTGCGGTTCGTCCCGCGAGCACGCTCCCTGGTCCCTGGAGGTCAACGGCATCTACACGGTGATCGCCGAGGGCTACGCGCGCATCTTCCGCCAGAACATGTTCAACTGCGGCATGCTGGCCATCGAACTTCCATCCGCAGACATCGATCGGCTCTTCGCCCTGTCGAAGCTGGGTACGGTGAAAATCGCCGTCGACCTGGCCGGTCAGCAGCTGACAGCGACCGCAGGCGGCCGGGAGGAGCGGTTCAGCTTCGCCGTCTCCTCCTTCGACAAGGCCCTGGTTGAAGCCGGAGGCTGGGTGGAGTTCGCCGACGCGCGTTACTGAGATTTTTCCCGGCTTTTGTCGACCCCGGTTCACGGAATGCATTTGACAAACGCATCGCCGCCCACTATAGTGGCGCCGCTACCGCGGGGCCGTTCCGGTCCGGCTGCGGGGCGGTTCTGACCCTGCCAAGGCGCTGATGCGAAACCCGATTTTGACGAGAAGAAAGGAACTGTCAGAAATGAAATCCTACAATATCGCTCTGATGCCCGGTGACGGCACCGGCCCCGAAGTTCTGCGCGAAGGCGTAAAGGTGCTGGACGCCGTTTCCTCCATTTACGGTATCAAGTTCAACTACCAGGAGTACGACTTCGGCGGCGAACGCTACATGCGCACCGGTGAATGCCTTCCCGACAGCGCCATCGGCGAGTTGAAGAAACATGATTCGATCTACCTGGGCGCCATCGGCCATCCCGACGTCAAACCGGGGATCCTGGAACTGGGCATCCTGCTCAAGCTCCGTTTCGCGCTGGACCAGTACATCAACCTGCGGCCGGTCAAGCTCTATCCCAACGTCGAAACCCCGCTCAAGGACAAAGGCCCCGAGCATATCGATTTCGTCGTCGTCCGCGAAAATACCGGCGGCATCTATACCGGCATGGGCGGTGCGACCATGGTCGGCACCTCACAGGAGATCGCCACCCAGCTGATGGTCTACAGCCGCCCGGTCGTCGAGCGCTGCATCCGCTATGCCTATGAATACGCCCGCAAGCGGAACAGGAAAAAGACCCTGACCCTGGTCCACAAGTGCAACGTCCTGACCCACGTCGGCGACCTCTGGGTTCGCACCCACAAGGAAGTGGGTGACGCCGACTTCCCCGACATCAAGCAGGATTACAACCATGTCGACGCCTGCACCATGTGGATGGTGAAAAGCCCCGAATTCTACGATGTGATCGTCACCGCCAACCTCTTCGGTGACATCATCACCGACCTCGGCGCCATGATCCAGGGCGGTATGGGCATCGCCGCCGGCGGCAACATCAATCCGCAAGGGGTCTCCATGTTCGAACCGATCGGCGGCAGCGCGCCGAAGTATACCGGCAAGAATGTCATCAATCCCCTGGCCGCCATCTGCTCGGCCGGTATGATGCTTGAAACACTCGGCGAAGACGCCGCCGCCAAGGCCATCGACAAGGCGGTGAACGACGCCCTGGCTTCCGGCAGGATCAAGAGCCTTTCCGCCGGCAAGATGGGCATGGGCACTACCGAGATCGGGGATTACGTCGCCTCGCTGGTGAAATAACAAAGGGGCGGCTTGGAGATCCAAAGCCAGTACCGGTGTTTCGCAAACTCGACGGGATGCCCGATTGATTTTATCGGGCATCCCGATGACCGTTTTGCGAACCCAGGACCAATGTTTAACCCCTTTCTGTAAGGATTTTTACTGTTATGGCCAAACAATTCAATGTCGCTGTTGCCGGCGCCACCGGCGCCGTTGGACAACAGATGCTCGAAGTCCTCGCGGAACGCAAATTTCCCATAAAAGAACTGCGTTTGCTCGCCTCGGAGCGTTCCGAAGGCAAGTTTCTGGAGTTCAAAGGCGAGCAGTTGATGGTACAGAAGCTGGACAAGAATTCCTTCGCCGGCATCGATATCGCCCTGTTCAGCGCCGGCGGCTCCCGCAGCGAGGAGTTCTGCCCCATCGCCGCCGCCGCCGGAGCGGTCTGCGTCGACAACTCCAGCGCCTGGCGTATGGATCCCGACGTGCCCCTGGTGGTGCCCGAGGTCAATCCCCAGGACATCGCCCTGTACAAGAACAAGGGGATCATTGCCAACCCCAACTGCTCCACCATCCAGATGGTGGTGGCTCTCAAGCCTCTGCACGATTTCGGCACCATCAAGCGGATCGTGGTCTCCACCTATCAGGCTGTTTCCGGCACGGGGCGCAATGCCATCGACGAACTGCGCATCCAGTGCGGCGAACTGCTCAACGGGCGTCCCGTCGAGTGCAAAGTCTATCCCCATCAGATCGCCTTCAACTGTCTGCCGCAGATCGACGTCTTCCTGGATAACGGCTATACCAAGGAAGAGATGAAGATGGTCAACGAGACCCGCAAGATTCTCGGGGACTCCAAGATCGGGGTCACGGCCACCACCGTCCGGGTGCCGGTCTTCTACAGCCACAGCGAGTCGGTCAATGTCGAGACCGCTGTCAAGATCACGGTCGAAAAGGCACGTGAGCTTCTGGCAAAAGCCCCCGGCGTAAAACTGGTCGACGATGTCGCCCACCTGGAATACCCCATGGCCATCGACGCCGCCGGACAGGACCTGACCTTCGTCGGCCGCATCCGGGAGGATGCATCGGTCGCCAACGCCCTCAACCTCTGGGTGGTGGCTGACAACCTGCGCAAAGGCGCAGCCACCAATGCCGTGCAGATTGCGGAGATTCTGGCAGAAAAATATCTCTGATTTTCCGGTCTCCAATGCTCGGCAACTGTGGAAAAAGGAAGGGGGGGCTTTGCGGCCCCCCCTTTTTGCAATTTTCGCCCTGGGATTCATCGGGATCGAAATCGAAATCGGGATCGGATTTTGGCCTCGGTCTGTCACTGCATTGGACCTGAAACGGACGGCACTTCCAAGGCTAGAAACCCGATTTCGATCCCGATTTCGATTTCGATTTGGAAATACTTGAGAATCGTCAATGAGAACCATCAAGCTGACTCTGGAATACGACGGCACCGAATATGTCGGCTGGCAGCGGCAACCCAACGGGCTCTCCATTCAGCAGATCGTTGAAGAGGCCCTGGGGCAGGTACTGCAGGCATCGGTCCGTCTGCACAGTTCCGGCCGCACCGATGCTGGGGTGCATGCCCGCGGTATGATCGCTCATTTCCGCACCGACAGGAACCTGCCCCTATCGGCCTTCCGGGAAGGGGTCAATCGCTATTTGCCGCGGGACATTGCCATCAGGGCCGCCGAAGAGGCCGCAGAGAATTTTCATTCCCGGTTCGATGCCCGGGGCAAATGGTATCGCTACACCCTTTATCTGAATCAAGTGCCTTCCCCCCTGCAGTGGCGATATTCCTGGCACATCCGTGGTTCCCTCGATCTGCAGGCAATGGCCGATGCCGCCAGGGGTTTTGTCGGGCTCCATGATTTCTCGGCATTCCGGACGGCAGGCTGCGAGGCACGCAGCACCGAAAAGGAAATCTACTCCTTCGAGATCCTTCGCGAAGGTGATCTGGTGCATCTGGATGTCAAGGGAAGCGGCTTTCTGCGCAACATGGTCCGGGTGATGGTCGGCACCCTGGTCGAAATCGGCTTCGGCAAGCGCCCCGCTTCCGATGTTGGTGCACTGCTTGCAGCAGGTTCAGGCATTTCTCCTGGAGCCACCGCCCCCCCTCAGGGTCTTTGCCTGATGGAGGTCTGGTATTGAGTGCGGTTATGGATTGCGAAAATCCTGGCGAATGAATTTGTTTTGGAAGGTGGACTTATGTCGAACTTGATTTCCCCGGCCAGAATCCTGACATCGATCTGCTGTTTCTTTTTTATTTTGAACAACCCGGCTGAAGGAGAAATCTCCGCCTCAGTGGGAGGCGGCTATCTGGCCGGCGACACCCAATATCAGGTCGGCGGCACGGTAGTTGATGCGACGGGAGTCTACGAGATCCACTTCCCCCTGAGTGAACTGAAATTTCCCCTTGACGCATTTATGGTCAAGGGCACCGTCAATGTCGATTTTGCCAAGCGCTGGTCGTTGATGGCCAGTGCCGCGACCAACATCACCGATGATACCGGGAATATGGAGGATTCGGACTGGGGCATTTTTAACGGGAGCACAGCTGATACCCTGGACGTCTACTCTGAATCTGATACGGACATGGAGGCGCTGCTCCTCGAAGGGAAGATTTCCTGTAAGGTTGGCCAGTTCAGTATCGATCGGAAAAACAGGTCGGACATCTTTTTTTCCTGGTTTGTCGGGCTTGGCTACAAATACCAGAAATTCGATTTTGATATTTCAAACCTCGACCAATGGTACCCTTCTGCCCCTGCAATCCCGCATGATATTGTTCCCGGAGTGGTTCTGACCTACGAGGCCGAATATCAGATCCCCTATCTGGACCTGTCCCTGGAAATGAATGTGGCGCAGAAGTTTCTTTTGCACCTCGGCGGAGCCTATGCGCCTTTTGTCGATTTCAAGGATGAAGACCACCATCTTCTGCGGGGCCTGTCCTACTATTCGGATCATGACTGGGAGGGCGACGCCTGGTTTGTCCGCCTGAAAGGGCGATATGATTTCCATCCGCGCTGGTTCATCGTTGTAGATGCCGAAGCGATGCGTATCGAGTCGGAAGGACGGTCCCATGCCTACCTCGCAGGCACATGGAGTCATACGATCGACAACAGAGTCGAAAGCGAGCAGTACAGCGCCTACCTGTCGATCGGCTGCGATTTCTGATCATCCCGCCATAGAAATTCTTTTCGTCCACTTTTTTCAATCATCGAATTGCACCATTCCTCGGGCCTGCTATTGTTTCCCAGGGTTTTTTTCTTCTCCCTGGAGTCCATAATGGCCGAAATCAAAATCTACCTTTTGACCTGCGAAGCCATTCCCCTGAGGCCCCGGCCGCATCTGGGTCTTTTCGATTATGGGCTTGCAAAGGTCTGGGTTCAAGCCAAAGGGCCTGATGAAGCCCTCCTCTTTGCCGTCACCTATCTGGTCGAATTCGGCCTGACACCTAGAAGTCTGGAAAAGCCGCCCATGGAAACGACCGCTGCAGATTATTCCGGCCAAATGGCCGACCTGGCCCGATTCCGCAAGGCTGAAAATTCAGGAGTTGCCCTGCATCTGGACGGCTATTCCCCAGGTCTTCGTCCCTTTCCCGTGAATGTAACCCTCCACTGATCGGCGCCGATTCCAAGAGTAATAATTCATTGCGCCCGGCAAGAAAGGCCTCACCCCCGCCCGCGACATTCCGGCATTCGAGCAACATCCGCACTATTGCAAGCCATCACACCAACAGTGGATACGGCCCCCGGCCCCGAAGAAAGTCCCACGAATACCGCCTACCGATGCCATCACTTCGCCGCAAGGGCTTTGCCTGATGAAAGGAAGTCTGGTAGTAAGGCAGGCAGAGTTTTTGATTGACCCGATTAATGAGTTTGTGCAAGTGTTGGTATTGATTGAGGCAGGTTATTCGTGCAGGGTTTTGGGCACAAGCGAAAAAAATGTTTTTTTCGCAATGATTGTCTGAATAATTCAGAGGGGAATGGATTAATCCTAAAGGGAGATATCATGGCAACTGAGAGTGTTGACAGGAGAAAGCACGGCAGGGCTTATTTTTCCATCGAAGATAACATCAAAGGCCTTTTCATTTTTGTTCGTGAGACGGAAATCTTTTTCAGCGCCTCTATACTCAACGTCAGCAGAGGCGGGTTGCATTTTTCATTGAATAAAGAAATGCGTATTTTCCCCAAGATCGGGGACAAGCTAAGACTTGTCAAATTAGAAGGGGAAGCGGCCTTGGACATCGAACTCAACATCGAGCTTGAGGTTCAATGGATCCTGGATCATGAGACCCTTGACCATATCGGCTGCGGATGCGAGTTCATCTATGTATCGAAAGCGGGCCAGGATAGATTGTCTGATTTTATCGACTCGCAATATGTCGGCAGGCAGGTGCCAAAGCCCCGTCCTTGATGAGCAGTTCCTGACGGTAAGGCGGGTGGGGGGAGGTTGCTAGCGAGTCAATTAAGCTCGTCCCGCAACATCGGCCGTGCCTGGAGAAGGATCTTTCCCCGGCCGACCGCAATACTCACCCCCGCCCGCGACAGTCCAAGCATTCGAAGCAACATCCGCACCATTGCAACCCTTCACACCAACGGCCAGATAGCAGAATGCCGCCCGCGCCTCGGCGATTCCAGTCAGGCGGGTTCGCTGGCAGAGCAATTTTCGATTCCCGTTGACAATATGCGAATTAGTGGGGTGTGAGAGCGCTTCGGCGGCAACAAAAATATGCCGGGCATTTGAACGTGACTTGGAAGAGGATGCCGCTCTTCGCAAAGCTGTTAAGACGCTGATTGCCCAATTTTCAACTTTCAAGGAACTCTGAGGGGACGTTCTTGAAAATTATAAAATCTTTTCCACCTTTGCCTTCAATTCCGCCTCTTTCAGAACGATCTGCTCCCCCCTGTTTGCGGCGTGAGAAACAGCGGCGGGGGTGTAGGCAAGTGAAGGTGCAATGTCGACTCCCCTTAATTTCAGCAGTCTGATTGCCACATAACAAATGACCGCTTTTGCCTGGGGCAAAGCCCGTTTTTTGCTCGGTTGTTTTAACGTCGACTTTTCGATGGCAAAATGGCTGGCCACCAAGTCGATGAGATCCGCCAGGGAAAATTTCTTATTTGCAGAAATCTGGTCAGCAAGCCCCAAAGTCCGCTCGACAAAATCCCCTCCACCCAAAACCCGGTCATCGAAAAGGGCGTCCTCAGCAAGATCGGGGTCGAGATCCATGCTGGTCCGTTTTCCGCCGGATGAGAAATTGGCTGAGGTTTTGGCCGCGCCATCAACGATAAAGCGATGGTACAGCTGCCTGGCAGCCCTGCGTCGTTTGGCGAAAAGCGGCAGTATCTTGCTCTCGGGAATGATCGAACGGGAAGTTCGTCCCAGCAGTTCCCGATGGCCGCACCAGGGATAATTCTCGAGGGAATCCAGGTTTTCAACGATTCCGGCACGCAACGGATTCAGGTGGATATACCTCACCAGTTCCAGCAAGTAGGTATCGCCGTCGCAGACAATGGATTTGTAACGATTTTGGAACAAGTGGCCGACACGATTGTGGCGCAGGTTGAAAACTACGGCGTAACCGGTAAGCAGACGGCGCATGAAATGCGAAAGCTTGGCGACATGGGGCTGTATCAACAGATGGAAATGGGTATCCAGCAGAGCCCAGGCGAAACACTCCGTCCCGGTTTCGCCAAGCAGCCGGGCAAAGCGGGAGAGGAACTCTTCGCGATCCTGGTCATCGAGAAAAATCGAACGTTTCTCAATCCCTCTGACGATGACATGATGCAGTAGGTGCCGCTCTTCGCAAAGCTGTTAAGACGCTGATTGCCCAATTTTCCACTTTCAAGGGCCGACCCCCTATAAGCTGGGTGGTAACCCGAGCGAGGGCGCAGCAGCAGATGAAAGTGATTGGTCAGCAGGGCCCATGCCAGGCAGTCGGTATTCGTCTTCTGTAGTAGAAACGAGAAGCGTTCCAGGAAAAAGGAACAGTCCTGATCATCCAGAAAGATCGGGCGGCGTTCGTTGCCGCGAACGATGACATGCTGGAGCAGGCCGGGAGTATCGAGGCGCGCGGATCGAGGCATGGGGTATGGGTAACAGAAATGGGCGCAATGATCAAGGGCTAACAACGTCCCAAAACAAAAACCAATTAAAGAAGATTTGACAATGCAATCAAAATTTTCTAGGATCCAAGATTAAAAAAAGGTCATTATGGTTTCTGGTGGCGTTATCTGTGGGCTGGAGGGAGATCGATAGCGGGTCTGGAAAGAAGAACTGGCTAATTGACTGGCTAGCAGCGTCCCCTTAGGGATTCCTTAGGGATTCCCGGTCGCTGACGATGCACGGTTTGCCGACCTGCGCCTTCCGACAGCAAGTTCAAGGTTTCAAGCCAGAGTCAGAACGAGAGATTTCTTGAAGCAATATCGACTTAACCTGATAAAACAGGAGGGAATTCATGTCGTTTGTCAACAAGACCTTTACAAAAGCGGAAGAGGAAGAGGCACGAGAGTTCAGAGTGTTTATTACCCGTCCGTGCGCCTTTGATCGGGAGCGCAAGGCATTATTGCAGCAGCAAGGGGGTGGCGTCTGCCACGCGGGGGGGTGCCGGCCCCATGCCCTTTATCTCAGCTTGGACCGCGTGCTGGTCGATATCGATGCCCTGCGGCATGTCACGGTTTCCGAGGATACCGGCCGGGAATCGATCCATTGGCAGGTACTGCAGGTGCACTGGTCACAGAAGTTGACGATCACGCCGGACGAGCTGTCGCAATTGCTGAGCGAAGCCCTGCAGTGCTACGGCAAGGACGGTATCCAGGAGACACGGCAGAGCCTTGAGCAGGTGAGTGTCGATCTGTCCGCCCTGCAATCAATCGGCGGGCAACTTCGCCGACCCGATACCTTTTACAATACCGAACTCACCGCCGACGACAAACAGCGGATTGGTTACGACGCCATGCGCAACCCGCAAGGGAACAAGCCGATCGGAACCCGCACCTGGACCGTCAATCCTGAACGCGATGCCTTTTTTATGAAAATCGGGGGGGCTGCCGCGAGGATTATTGCGTGCCTCATTATTTTCTTTTGAGTCACAAGGGCGCACGCGCACGTGTGGATGCCTGGCGGCGGGAGGAGGAGACGGAGATACCGGGGTTAAACAATATCCGCTGGGAGATCATCCGCATTCATTGGACGGCGGACAGCGTGGAGGCCAAGGCGGCCTTTAAAGAGCTGTTGATCGAAGCCCTGACCTGCTTCGGAAAATACGGCATGCAAGGGGCCTATCTTAACGTCGATCGTGTCGAGGTCGATTTCTCCGTCGCGCAGGAGGTGTAGATCATGGGTTATCAGGCTATTCTGGATGACATTGCCAGCAGTAACTATTCCCTCGACCAGCTGCGTGACATCATTTCAGAAGTTTCGGTTTCGCCCAACGATGCCGCCGAAGGGGCTACAACCATACTCTACAGCGGCGAAATGCCGGACGGGACGCATACCGGCGTCTTGGCGGAATCGATAAGCGACGCCAGTGTGAAAGGTGACGGCCTTAAACAGGTGGTCACCATTGCCGACACCGACGCCTATAAGGTTTTGCAGTCGGAGGAACTGGAAAAGGCTGTTGAAGAGGCGACAAAAGGCCTTCCGGATGCTGAAGCCAAGGCTGCCCGCGATGCGTTTTGGGGTGTGACCGATGCGGACGGCCACCGTCAGCCCGGAGTGTGGGACGATGTTTCAAGGCGGCTTGTAGAGTCCGCAGAGGGTGATGTCCGCACGATTATTTCTCCTGATGCAGATTCTTCGCGTGTTTTTGTTCTGGCGCGGACTTGAACCCTTGAAGCCGGCAGAAAATTCAAGGTTTCAAGCCCGAGTCAGAACGAGAGCATTTCTTGGCATGCAAACAAAATCGCAAACCGACTTAACCTTTTAATCAGGAGGGGAATCCATGGCTTTTGTCAACAAGACCTTTACAGAAGCGGAACAGGAAGAAGCACAAGAGATCAGGGTGATCGTTAACCGCCCCTGTGCCGTCGACCGGGAGCGCAAGGTGGCATTGCAGTTCCAGGGGGGCGGCGTCTGCCACGGCGATGTTTGTCGGCCTCACTCCCTTTGCCTCAGCTACCCAGGGATATATATCGCTGTGGACGCTCTGCGTCATGTCATGGTTTCCGAGGTCTCCGGCCGGGAATCCATTCATTGGGAGGTGCTCCAGGTGCATTGGCCACAGAAGCTGTCGATCACGCCTGACGAGCTGGCCCAATTGCTGACCGAAGCCCTGCAATGCTACGGCAAGGATGGCACCCAGGAGGCCCGGCAAGCCCTCGATCAGGTGAGCGTCGACCTGTCCGCCCTGCAATCCATCGGCGGGCAGCTACGCTGCCCCGGCGCCTTTTACAACACCGAGCTGACCGACGCCGACAAGCAGCGGATCGGGTATGACGCCCTCCGCAATCCACAAGTGAACCAGCCAATCTGGACTCGCACATGGACCGTCAATCCGGAGGGTGATGCTTTTCTTATGCATATTGGCGGGGGGGGCTGCCGGGAGGACTATTGCGTCCCCGACTATTTTCTTTTGAGTCATCAAGGCGTGCGCGTCCGCGTTGACGCCTGGGAGCGGGAGGCAGCGACAGACAAACCGAGGCTAAGAAATATCCGCTGGGAGATCATCCGCATTCACTGGCCGAAGGACTGCCCGGTGGCCAAGGATGACCTGAAACAGGTGCTGACCGAAGCCCTGGCCTGCTTCGGACGCACCGGTCTGTCAGGGGCCTACCTTAACATCGATTGCGTTGAGGTCGACTTTTCCAAAGCGCAGGAGGTGTAGGCCATGGGTTATCAGGATATTCTCAACGACATTGCCAATAGCCAATACTCCCTCGACCAACTGCGTGACGTTGTGGCCAATGCCCCGGTCACGGCGAACAATGCCGCCGAAGGGGCGACGACCATCCTTTACAGCGGCAAAATGCCGGACGGGACGCACACCGGCACTCTGGCCGAAGCGATGAGTAGCGCCAGCGTCAACGGCGACGGCCTCAAGCAGGTGGTCACCATTGCCGATACCGACGCCTATAAGATTCTGCAGTCGAAAGAACTTGGAGATGCAGTCGACCGTGCAACATCAAGCCTGCCGCCTGACGAAGCAGTAGCGGCGCGAAGTGCGTTCTTTGATGGTGTAACCGATACGAACGGCCACCGTCAGCCCGGCGTTTGGGACGATGTTTCAAGGCGACTTGTAGAGTCCGCAGAGGGTGATGTCCGCACCATTGTTTCTCCTGATGCAGACCCTTCCCGTGTTTTTGCCCAGACTGAAGTGAAAGCAGCTTTGGACAATCCCAAGGTAACATCGATCGACGGGGTGCCCAAAGAGGACTTTGCCCGGCTTTTCAATGCCGAACTCAGCAGTGGCAAGAGTGAGGCCCAAGCCATCGAGTCTGTTTTTGACGCTGTTAAAGGGAAGTCCACCATTAATGCAACCCATTTGCGATATGGAGCCGATGTCCACGGCAATATCCATGTGGACTCGAAGCACTTTTTCAGTGACACGCCGCATATCTCAGGATCGGGTTTGCCGCCCGGCACCCTGAATGTTAAGTCCTTGGTCGGGTTGCACGAAAGACTACCTGGTTCAGCTGTTGAAGCATTAACAAAAGCCGGGCGATTGGCGGAAAAGGTCGGCAAGTCGGGTTTGCTTAATAAACTGGGAACTGCCGGAGATATTTTGGGTTTGGCATTAGCCGCAAGCAATGCCATTGCGGCCAATGAAGCCGGAGATTCTGCCGCGGCCGCTGATATTATGATTGATTGGGCGGCGGGATTTGCCGGAGGTCTTGCCGGAGGGCTTGCTGCAGCCAAACTTGCAGCAATGGCGACATCAGGGCTTGCCCTCACTGGTCCAGTGGGTTTGCTTATTGCCGGAGTACTTACTTTAGGCGCGGGTTTTGCCGGGGCATTGTTGGGGGAGGAGGTAGCCCTTTGGATATCGAACACTCTTTTCCCACCCCCTGTCGCGCCACAAGGCGCGGACGATGTGCTGGGCAACATTATCAATCCCGGTTACGGCAGTCCGCTGATTCTGGACCTGGACGGCGACGGGGTTGAAACCGTCAGCGAAGCAGCAGGGGTTCAATTCGATCTGGACAACAACGGCTTTGCCGAAACCGTGGGGTGGGCTTCCGCTGATGACGGGCTGCTGGCCTTTGATAAAAACAACAACGGCCGCGTCGACAACGGCAACGAACTGTTCGGCAACCATACCACCCGGGCAAATGGCGACACTGCCTCCAACGGCTTTATCGCTTTGGCAGATTATGACGAGAACGGCGACGGCGTTATTAATTCAAGTGATAACATCTTTTCCAACCTGAGGATCTGGCGCGATCTCAACGGTAACGGTGTCAGCGAAACCAATGAGTTGCAAGGTTTAAACGAAGCCGGAGTCGCGTCTCTCAATCTGGCCAACAGCTACAGCAATGCGGTCGATGAACAAGGCAACGAACACCGCCAGCTCGGCACTTATGTGGACAGCGGTGGCAATACCCACGACATGACCGACGTCTGGTTCAGCTTCGATCCCACTCGTACCACCCCGGTGGACTCGGTTATTATCCCGGACGGGATTCAGTCTCTGCCCAATGCCCTTGGATTCGGCACCGTGCGTTCCCTGCATGAAAGCATGGTGTTGGATGAAAGCGGACGGCTGCAATCACTGGTCGAACAATTTGTCGCCGAAATCGATCCTGTCGCCCGGCGCGAACTGCTACCGCAATTGATGTACCAATGGGTCGGCGGCAAAAACGCCCACATGGATGACGGTTATTTCACTGATGCATGGGCCAACCCGCGAGGCGCCTATTTCTTCACTGGCATAACCCAGGAACAGTATACCGTGCTTGAAGCTTTTCTCGGCACTGAGAAATTCTTCAATAACGAGGGAGCGGCCCGGCAACTCTACGCGCGCTACGAACAGCTCTGCGACATAGTTTTCTATCAGTTGATGTCCCAGACCCATTTAAGAAATTACTACGAGTTGATCAATTTCAGTTTCGACGAGGACACGCAAACCTGGCGCGGCGACTATTCCCTGGCTGCAGCAACCATAGCCACCCAAGCGATCGTTAATGAAAGCTGGGACAACGAGATTGTCACCGATTTTCTTCGGTCGGTTCGGGGGATGAATCCGTATATTTTAGAAAATAGCGATGCCGTGCGCAGCACGTTTGAAACCATTATTCGCAGCTATTGGCAAAATGATTCCATCCGCCAGATCGCAACGACGATCAGCAAATTCTACCTTGGCACCGATGCTGGCGGGGAATCACTTAATGCCAGTCAAATGGAAGAGATTCACAGCGGGATTCTTTTCAGCGGAGATGGGGACGATACCATTTACGGGGCGAACAGCGACCTCAACGAAGTCCTTGGCGGTGATGGCGGGGATGACAAGATTTATGGCAATGACGGCAATGACGTGCTCATTGGAGGCGAGGGAAATGACAGCCTGCGGGGTGGAGGCGGAGACGACAGCTACTATTTCACACTTGGGGACGGGCAGGATGTTATCGAACTCGTGAACAGTGCCGAAGGGATTGATACCCTGGTGCTGGGCGAAACGATCACTGCCGACAATCTCAGATTGGAGAAATATTACAGTGATTTGCTGATCAAGGTCGGCAGCGAAGGTGATCAGGTCAGGTTGGCTGGCTGGTTCGGCAGCACCTTTGCCGACAAGCAGCTAGACAGGATCTCTTTTGCCGATGGTACTGTTATAACAATGGATGAGCTGTTGGCCAGCAAGCCGATTGCCGTCCTAGGGACTGACGGTGATGACAGCTACACCCTGTTGCGTGGCGATGACGGAGCAAATGAAATTTTCGCCGAAGCAGGTAATGATACGCTTCAGGGAATGGCAGGAAATGATGTCCTTTATGGTGGATCGGGAGATGATAACCTGCGGGGGTTCGATGGTGATGACACGCTGATTGGCGAGACAGGCAATGATACGCTGTATGGCGGTTTAGGCAATGACCGGTTTATTTTCAATCTCGGCGATAGTGTCGATTTCCTGATACTGGATGATATTGAAGGGATCGATACGGTTGTCTTCGGCGAAGGCATCACCACAGCTGATCTTTGTTTACAGAAAGATTACAATAATCTTCTCATCCATGTTGGAGACGGCGGTGATCAGTTGAAACTGGTCAACTGGTTTGATGCGAACTATCTGGAAAAGCGGATCGATCAATTCTCCTTTTCTGATGGCACGGTTTTGAGCCGAGAAGACCTGCTGGCACAACTGCCGGTGCTGACAGATGGCACTCAGGTCAGCGGCAATTTAATCGGGCACGATGGTAACGATCTGCTTCTGGGTGATGCGGAAAGTGAATTTCTCAACGGGTCAGCAGGCGATGATGTCATCAGTGGAGGAGCCGGCGCTGATACGTTCAACGGCGGCAGCGGCAACGACCAGTTCATTTTCAATTTTGGCGATGGCCAGGATTCGATCAACCTTGACGACGCGGATGGATTCGACATTCTGAGCTTTGGCGATGGGATTTCCACAAATGATATCCAGTTTTACAAAAGCGGCTCTTACGATTTGATTGTCCGGGTCGGCGAGGGCGGTGATCATGTCAAAATTAGAAACTGGTATCACCCAAGTTATGCCACGAAAAGAGTCGATCAGTTCCTGTTTGCTGACGGCACGATCTGGGACTCCGCCGCCTTGGAGTCTTTGACGGCAACCCCGCGTAGCGACATTGCGCCAACGATAGGTGGTGCAGTAGCTTTGGGAGCCATTGCCGAAGACACCGGTCTGCTGATTACAGAAGATGCATTGTTGGCCAACGCGGCAGATGCCGATGGCGATAATTTAAATGTCATCAATGTGTGTGTCGATCAAGGAACGCTTGTCGACAATGGCGATGGGAGCTGGAACTATATACCTGATGCAAATTATAACGGCAATGCGCTTTTGACCTACCAGGTGACCGATGGCTTGCTGAATATGAACGCCACTGCTGATTTAACCGTGACACCAGTCAACGATGCTCCTGTTGCCTCCGGTGACGTTGCCCTGGGAACTTCGGCTGGCGATACCGGTCGGGTCATCAGCCAGGCCGAGCTGCTGACAACCATGACGGATGTTGAAGGCGACAGCCTGTCAATCACAGGGCTTACGGTCGACCGGGGAACTTTGATCGACAATGGGGATGGAAGCTGGACCTACACCCCGGAGTCCGAATTCAGCGGCAAGGTCTTCTTCGCCTATCAGGCGACCGACGGATCCTTTTCTGTTGCACAGTCCGCCAGCCTTGAAATCGGTGAGGATCGAAACGACCTGATCGGCACCCAGTCCCTGAACGTTCTAAACGGAGGCGAGGCTGACGATTATCTGATGGGCCAAGCCGGCAACGATACTCTCAGGGGCTATGCCGGAAACGATGTCCTAATCGGCGGTACCGGGAACGATACACTATATGGCGGAGCGGGAAACGATGTGATCCGGTTTGGCTTGGGGGATGGTCAAGATACCGTCAAGCTTGATGATATCAACGGTTATGACAGTCTTGAATTTGGTCCTGGCATCACCCTTGAAGATCTGACCCTAAGTAAAGATGTTTATGATCTTCTGATCGACATCGGTGGTGATGGAGACCAGATCCGAATTAAGGATTGGTTCTATGCGGCGTCGAGTTTCAATCTCGATCGTTTTGTTTTTGCCGATGGAACAGTGCTAAGCCGTGAGGAGTTTGAGGCCCAGAAAACAGTCTTCTTTAGCGGCAGTGACAACGCTGACAGTTTCTACGGCACTCGCTTTGCCGATATGGTGGACGGGGCTGGCGGAGCAGACTTTCTGCAGGGGCTCGATGGTGATGATATTCTGTCTGGCCACTCTGGAGATGATACCTTGAGAGGCGGGAGTGGTGATGACTCACTGAGTGGGGGAGATGGACAGGATGTCTTGGAGGGCGGAGACGGGCAGGATGTCATCCATGGTGGCTCTGGAAACGATACATTAAATGGTGGAGCAGGAGACGATCTCTTTTGTTTCAATCTCGGCGATGGCCAGGACACCATCATTCCGGAAGACGCCAACGGCTTTGACACACTGCTTTTCGGTGAAGGCATAACCGCGAATGATCTGACCCTGGTGGCGGACAATTATGATCTACTGATCAATGTTGGAACGGCTGGGGACCAGGTCCGTATGGTCTCCTGGATGATGCCCCAATATGCTGACAAGCGTATTGACAATTTCCGTTTTTCTGATGGGTCGGAGCTGAGCAGCACCGCACTGGTAGCAAATAGTCCTGACGTGTCCTGTCAATAGTGGACACTCGCATCTCAAGCGGCCGCTGTCTGAAGGTTGAAGTTTTGCAAGAACACGGCCGGCGCCAAATAGCCAAGGCGCGAATGACGCCGTTGGCGGTTGTAGAATATCTCGATGTACTCCCGGATAGAGGCTTCAGCCTCGGCCCTGGTCGCGTAGCGGCAATGATGCACCAGTTCATTCTTGAGGGTTCCCCAGAAGCTCTCCATCGGTGCATTGTCATAGCAATTGCCCTTGCGTGACATCGACGGCCTCATACCAAACTGCACAAGGAGATTTTGGTAGTCGTGGGAGCAATACTGGCTGCCACGGTCCGAATGGTGGATCAGCCCGGCCGTGGGCCGTTTCTGTTGCGCCGCCCGGAATAGCGCCCGACTGGTCAGCTCCTGCGTCATGCGCTCCGCCATGGCGTAGCCGACGATTTCGCAGGTGAATACGTCCTTAATCCCTGCCAGGTAGAGCCAGCCCTCGCCAGTAGGGATGTAGGTAATGTCTGAAACCCAGACCTCATTCGGCGCGCTGGGGGTAAAGGTTTGTTCCAGCAGGTTTTCCGCCACCGGCAGGTTGTGTTTTGAATTCGTTGTCGCCTTGAATTTGCGCCTCTGTCGACACCTTATGCCCAATTCCCGGCGTAACCGGGCAATGCGATCCCGTCCGGCGATAAAACCTTCAGCCGCCAGCTCCGGCTGTAATCGCCGCGAGCTGTAACTCTCGCGAGTACGCTTGTGGGCGGCCTTGATAGCAACCTTGAGGCGTTCATCTTCTTGCGCACGTTGGGACGGTTCTCGTGTCAGCCAGGCGTAAAAGCCGCTGCGGGACACATCGAAAACCCGACACATGATCGTAACGGGAAAGTGGAGTCGCCATTGCTTCATGAACGCGTACCGGGCAGCGACTCCCTGGCAAAGTACGCCGTCGCCTTTTTTAAGATGTCACGCTCCATGCGGGCCTCGGCAAGCTCCTTGCGCAACCGGGAATTTTCTTTCGCCAGTTCATCGGCAGAAAGCGCCCCAGGCGCTATTGAAAGGTTGGCTGCCCTGGATTCCGCTACCCAGTTCGCCAGTGTGCCCTTGGGTATCGAAAGCCGTTTGGCTGCTTCCGGCTGCGATAGACCCTGTTCCGTTACCATTTTCACCGCCTCAGTGCGAAACTCAGGCGTATACCGTTGCTGTCTTTTCATTGTCACTCTCCTGCCTGGCAGTTTACCAAGCGAGAGTGTCCACTGTCACCAGGATACATCATCCTGTTCAAGTCCTAGGTACAGACGGACATGATAACAATATCACTGGCCATGATGGAGAGGATATCATTACTGGTTACGGAGGGTATGATTATCTGCGCGGCAATGCCGGAAACGATTGCTTGGATGGTGGTGCCGGAAACGATCAACTCCATGCTGGGGACGGAGATGACATTCTCATCGGTGGTGCAGGATATGACTACTTGTATGGAGACGCCGGAAACGATGATTTTCTGTTTAGTCGAGGTGACAGCTACGATGTTATTTTTCTGGATGACGCAGATGGAACCAATCGCTTGGTATTTGGCGAGGAGATTACCGTTGCCGATTTGTTGCTGGTCAAAAACGCTACCTCTTTGGAAATTAGAATCAAAGAAAGCGATGATAAGGTCATCCTGCCCGATTGGTACCATCCGTTAAGTTTGGACCTAAGGCTAGACTCTTTTGTCTTCGCTGATGGGACCGAGCTTAGCTACGAAGATTTAATTGAGCAAAGTCCTGTGCATATTTTGGGAGATGATACGGCGAATGGCCTTAGTGGCCATGGCGGGGAGGATATCATCATTGGAGGAGCCGGTGATGACTGGTTGAACGGGAATGATGGCGATGATTTGCTCTTGGGAGGTACTGGGAACGATGCACTTAATGGTGGATATGGAAACGATACCTTCATTTTTAACCTGGGCGATGGTCAAGACAGTATAAGCGGTTATGAAAACGACGGCATCGATACCTTGACCTTTGGTGAAGGTATCGCTTTGTCCGATTTTCAGTTGGAGAAGGCTGACTATGATCTGGTGATTAAAATTGGAGAGTCAGGTGATCAGGTTACATTGCCGAATTGGTTCCATCCAGCTTATGGCATCAAGAGCTTGGAGCGAATCAGCTTCAGTGACGGATCTACAATAACCTGCGATGAGCTGTTGGCCCAGTGTCAGGTAATAAATATTGGAAGCGATGGGAACGATTATCTTTTAGGTTATGAGGGCGAGGACGTATTACACGGCAACGCGGGCAACGATATTCTTTACGGCTACGCTGGCAACGACAGTCTTGATGGTGGGGATGGCGATGACACTCTGAAGGGTGATGCGTGGAATGACGAACTGATTGGCGGACCTGGCAAAGACAGTCTTTATGGTGGTAGTGGCGACGATACGTTCCGTTTCAACCTGGGCGATGGACAGGACATTATTTATGCTGATGATGCCGAGGGCAACGACACATTGGTCTTTGGTCCCGGTATTTCCTCTGCCGATCTGACATTTGTTCAGGATGGCAACAATCTGGTCATCAGCGTTGCTGCCGGTGATCAGCTGACATTGCAGAATTGGTTTGCGTCCGGCCAGAACCTCAAGCGTATTGATCGCTTTGTGTTTGATGATGGCCAGAACGCTGTGGCTGCCGACTTGATGCCGAGAAGCATGGCCAATATGACACCTCAGGTTTTCGGACAAGTCGAACTGGGACATCTGCAGGAAGACGCCAGTTCAACCATTACTGCTGAACAATTGCTAGCTCAAGCTGGCGATCCCGATGGTGACAGTTTACAGGTTCTGTCTCTGACCGCGAACCGCGGTTCGTTGGCTATCGCGGGGGATGGCGTTTGGACCTACACGCCACTTGCAAACGATACTGGCGAGGTTACTTTCAGCTATCAGGTATCGGACGGGCTTGCTTCTGTCGCAACTACCGCCACTCTGAATATTGACCCGGTCAATGATGCGCCCATCATTAGCGGACAGGTTCCACTTGGTGGGATGGTGGCCGGAGAATCCTTGGCAATTACTGAGGAAGCACTGTTGGCACAGGCGAGTGACGTTGATGGCGATGCCCTGCAGATTGTCAATCTTGTCGCAGATAATGGTAGCTTGACAAATCATGGTGACGGAACCTGGACTTTTCTCTCGGACAGCGATTTTAACGGCACGGTCAATTTCAGCTATTTGGTGTCTGATGCTGAACTTTCAGCGCCGGCAACGGCAAGCTTGATTGTTAACGCGGGGCTGAATGTAATTACTGGTACTGAGGCAAACAATTCCCTTTCTGGGACATCGGATCCGGATCAAATAATCGGTTACGCCGGTAATGATAGCCTGTATGGCTACGGCGGCAATGACATTCTTGATGGGGGCGAAGGAATAGACACCCTGCAGGGAGGTGATGACAACGACGAACTGATCGGCGGTACCGGTAACGATAGTCTGTACGGCGGCAGCGGTGATGATGTGTTTCGTTTCAACCTCGGGGATGGGCAGGATACTGTTCAGGCTGATGACGCTGTCGGTGTCGATACGTTGGCATTCGGCGAAGGGATCGCCCTTTCCGATCTGCAGTTGCAGAAGGTGAGCAACGACCTGATTGTCAAGGTGGGTGAAACTGGCGATCAGATCAAGCTCTCCTACTGGTTCCACTCAAGTTACGTGAATCACCGCATGGACAGTTTTGCTTTTGGCGATGGCACCACTCTGACAAGAGATGAATTGCTCTTGCAGCTGCCAATCTATGGCACTGACGGTACTGACAGTTTTACCGGCGATGCCAGCGACAACTATTACATTGGTGGTTTGGGCAACGACAGCCTATATGGTTATGGCGGCAATGACACCCTGGAGGGCGGTCTTGGCATCGACACGCTACAAGGTGGTGATGGTGACGATACGTATCGGTTCAATCTTGGGGACGGTGCCGACACTCTCAATAACTACGACACCACCACTAGTTATGACCGGATTTGGTTCAAGGCCGGAGTCGATTCCGCGAGCATCGCTCTTTTCCGCAGTGGTAACAACCTCCAAGTCGGCTATGGAGCAGATGACCAGATCACCATCAGTAATTATTTTAGCGATGACAGCTACAAGGTCGACGAGCTACAACTGGGCGATGGAAGCTATCTGACTGACGGCGACGTCAACCAGCTCATCCAGCAGATGGCGGCCTTCGCCGTGGACGAAGGCATCGCCATGAATTCCCTTGACGATGTGCGCAACAACCAGGAACTGATGACCCTGGTGGCCAACGCCTGGCATTCGGCTTGATTTGGGATCGGCGGCGGCCCGAATGGGTCGCCGCCTTTATTGCGATTTATTTTGTATTTTTGAAATAGGTTTTGGAGGGATAATTGTTGTATCGCAGTTGGTTGCGTGGCCCGGTCTTTTTGACCTGGGTCCCGCTCTGTTTGTTTATCAGTATTTCCCCCGCCCGGAGCGAAATACTTACCCTGGATTTGGCCTTGGACCGGGCCCTCATACATGCCTGGGATATCCGGATTGCCAAGAAGGATATCGGTATCCGGGAATATGGGCTGATGGAGGCCCGCGCGGCCTATTATCCCACACTGAATCTTGGGTTCACCAACGAGTACGTGGATTTTCTCGGCGACGGCGACAGCGTCGTATCCGTCGGCGATCAGGTCAGCGCCAACGACGCCTCTACCTTTCAGCATTCCTTCACCCTCGGCCTTTCCTGGGTTTTGTACGATTTCGGCGCCCGTGGACAGCGGATGGAAAAGGCCCGACGCGAGATCGCGCGGGCGCAATTCGGGAAGGACGAGGCTCTGCTGGAAACCAGATTAGAGGTTCTCGATGCCTATGGTCTATGCCTGCAATTGTTTCGACAGCGCCAAATCACCGGCGAGATAGTCCGGTTGCGCAAGGAGGTCTACAAGGATCTTCAATCCCTTCGGGAAGCAGGAACCGTTGGACAGGTGCTTCTCAATTCGGCGGCGGTTGAACTGGCCGAGGCGATCAGTCTGTTGGATGTTTTGACCGACCACATGGTTCAGGCACTGGAGAACCTCAGCTATCTTACCGGGGAAAACTATTCCCTGGATGAGACCCTGTTTGTCGATCTGCCACCGGTTCCGGAAACGGAACGCCTGCCCGACCTGGAGTCCCTCCCTCAGGTCAGGGCTGTTGAGGCCGAGATTGCCCGGATTCGGGCGGAACGGGCCGCAGTTTTGCGGGAGATGCTGCCGGTCATCGGATTTACGGCCGCCTACCGCATGTTCGGCGCCGATGAAAATAGCTTCGGTAATTCTCTGGACAATCTGAACGCTCGGGACGCTACGGTGTCCCTGGTGGCGCGCTGGGAGTTTTTCAGCGGGTTTCGGGATGTGGCCCGTCTGAAACAGTTGCAACTCCAGGTCGAGCAGTTGGGTCTGGAAAAGGGACGCCGAATGGATCAATTGCAGCAGCGGGTTCGGACGGCCTACGGGATCTGGCAGTTGGCTGACAGCGCAAATGGCCGTCGCGACCAGCGGGAAGAGGTCCTGAAACAGAGCGGGCAGGCTCTCGAGCGACTTTCCGAACAACAGGTCATCGACCGGGTCGCTCTGCTTGAACAGCAAATTGAATTGATGGAACAGGAGCGGGACATGGAAGTGACCCAACTTCAGCGCCAACTGGCCGGATGGCAACTGAGCCTCTGGGCGGAAGGAGGGACGCCATGAGCGCCGGTCTGCTCGCCCTGGATGTGGTGGCCCGCATCAACAAGGTGGATGTGGATATCCGTGCGGCCTCCCGCGAGTTCGGCCTCGACCGGGAAGCGACGCCTGAGGAGCTGTTGCGCATCGCTCGTCATTTCGGCTTCAAAGCCAAGCTGAAAGCCATTTCTCTGGAAAAGCTGATCCAGGACTACCCTCTGCCGGCGATCGCGGCGCACGAGGACGGCACCTATACCGTGGTGCTCAAAGCCGATGCGGAGTCCGGCAAGCTATTGGCGTTTGACCCGGCGGAAAAAAAGACTGTCGAACATTCGATCGGAGATTTCGAAGCCCGGGTCGACCGTTTTCTGGTGCTGTGGCACAAGATGCTGAACTCCCAGACGGCCTTCGGGTTCCGCTGGTTTCTACAGGAGATCGGCAAGTTCCGTCGGATCATCGGTGAGGTGCTGCTTGGATCCTTCGTTGTGCAACTGTTCGGCCTGGTCACCCCCTTGTTCACCCAGGTCATCCTGGACAAGGTCATCGTCCATCGCACATTGACCACCCTGGATGTGCTGGCCGTGGCCTTTGTGGCGGTGGCGGGATTCGAACTGCTGCTCAACATCGCCCGCAACTATATCTTCATCCATACCGCCAGCAAACTGGACGCCAAGCTCGGAGCCAAGCTGTTCCGGCATCTGATCAGCCTGCCCTTCATGTATTTCGAAGCGCGCAAGGTGGGCAATATCGCCGCCCGGGTGCGGGAACTCGACACCATTCGCGAGTTCATCACCAGCAAGGCGGTTACCGTCATCATCGACCTGTTCTTCTCGCTGGTGTTTGTTGCGGTCATGCTGCTCTACAGCGTCAAGCTGACCCTGATCGTGCTCGGGTTCGTTTCAGTCATCGCCATGATTTATCTGGTTATCACCCCGGAACTGCGCCGGCGGCTGGAGCAGAAGTTCCAGATGGCGGCCTCGTCCAATTCCTACCTGGTGGAATCGGTTACCGGCATTCAGACAGTGAAATCGCTGTCCATCGAAGGATCGATGCAGAAGCGCTGGGAGGATCACCTCGGGCGCTACGTCCGCTCCAGTTTCCGGTTGGCCAACATGGGGAAAATCTCCGGGGCCGTTTCCGGGACGGTGCAGCGGATGATGACCATCACCATCCTCTATTTCGGGGTGCGCGCGGTGCTGCAGGGGGATTTGACCATCGGGCAGCTGATCGCCTTTCAGATGTTTTCCGGCCAGTTCTCCGGGCCGGTGCTGCGGCTGGTCAACCTCTGGAACGAGTTTCAGCAGGCCCTGCTGTCGGTGGATCGCCTGGGGGATATCCTCAACCATCCTCTGGAGGTCGTTTCCGCCAAGGCCATCACCCTTCCGCAACTGCAGGGCAAGCTCCGTTTCGACAATGTTTCTTTTCAATATTCCCCCAACGGCCTTAAGGTGCTCAACGGCATCAGTTTTACCGTCGAACCGGGCACCAGCATCGGCATCGTCGGGCGCAGCGGCAGCGGCAAGAGTACCCTGGCCAAACTGCTGCAGCGGCTCTATTTGCCGACCGAGGGGGCCATCTATGTCGATGAAATAGATGTCCGCCACATGAACCCCTATTGGCTGCGGTTCAATATCGGCGTGGTGCTGCAGGAGAACTACCTGTTTAGCGGTACCATCCGCGAAAACATTGCCCTGCCGAGGCCGGATGCGCCGATGGAACTGATTCTCGAGGTGGCGAAAATGGCCGGCGCCCATGAATTCATCGCCCAACTGCCGGAAGGTTACGACACCGAGGTCAGCGAGCGGGGCAGTTCCCTCTCCGGCGGCCAACGCCAGCGTATCGCCATCGCCCGGGCCCTGATCACCCATCCGCGTCTGCTGATTTTAGATGAAGCCACCTCGGCCCTCGACTACGAATCGGAAAGGCTCATCCGCGCCAACATGGCGACCATCAAAAAGGGCCGGACCACCTTCATCATCGCCCACCGGCTGGCCACGGTGCAGGACTGCGACCGGATTCTGGTTCTGGACAAGGGCGGCATTGTCGAAGTGGGCAGTCACGAAGAACTGATCGCGCAACAGGGTCTTTATCACCATTTCTTTACTCAGCAGGTTTAAAACTCATGTTCTCGAAAAAACAGGATCAGCACGAATTCAAGCCCTTGTTGGTGGAGATTGAGGAAGAGCCCCTCAATCCCCTGGGCCGGATCATCTTCTGGGGAATCCTGGCGACAATTCTCTTTTTCACCCTCTGGCTGGTGCTGGGCAAGACGGATGTGGTAGTGACCGCCCGCGGCAAGGTCATCCCCGTCGGCGAAACCAAGGTCATTCAGCCGCTGACCGCCGGAGTGGTGCGGAAGATTCTGGTCCAGCCCGGAGATTTCGTCGAAAAAGATCAGGTTCTGATGGAAATCGACCCTTCGGATATCGATCCGGAACTGGAATCGATGCGCAAGGATCTGGCTCAGGTCAAGCTGGAGATGCTGAGGTTGGATGCACTGTTGAACGACAAACCCTTTCGTCCCCAGGATGGGGAATTTGATCCTCGATTGCTGCTGATGCAGCAGAATTTTTACCGATCCGTCCGCGAGCGGCTGGAAAAGCAGGTCCGAGTCAAGCAGGAGGAACTCCAGCAGCTTCACCAGCGGTTTGGGGCCAAGGAAAAAGCTCGGCAGCAGGCCGCCTATCTGCAGCAAGTGGCCGAACAGCGCCTGGCTAGGCTGGCACCGGTTCGGGATCTTCTCAGCCGCGATGAATTGGAAAAGGCAGAGAGCGAGTTTCAAAGCGCGAAAACCCATACAAAAATCGAAACCTGCGGCGTGGAAGAGCTGCGGGCGGAAATCGGCCGGGTCACCCAGGAGATCGACCTGCTGCGCAAGGAAGATCGCCACCGCCTATTGACCGAACTGGCGGAAAAACGGCAGCGGGAAGCCTACCTGCAGGGAAAGATCGAACGGTCCGAGTTCCTGAGCAGCCGGCAGCTGATCACCTCACCGGTCAAGGGATATGTCTCGCAGCTTCTCTTTCACACCATCGGCGGGGTGGTACAACCCGCCGAGAAGCTGGCCACCGTTGTGCCGCTGGATTCGCCGTTGATGATCAAGGCTTTGGTGCAGAACAAGGACGTTGGATTCCTCCAGGCCGACATGCCGGTCTCGCTGAAGATCGATGCCTTCGATTTTCAGAAATACGGTATCATCGACGGAGAGTTGCGGCATGTATCGAGCGACAGCATCGAGGACCGGAACCTCGGCCTGGTGTACGAGGCCTATGTGCGGCCGGAGCAGACGACCCTGCTGGTGGAGGGCCGGGAAACGGCTATTTCGGCAGGGATGAGCGTGACGGCGGAAATCAAGGTGGGCAAGCGTCGTATCATCGAGTTTTTCATCTATCCTCTGATCAAATACCTGGACGAGGGTGTCAGCGTCAGATAGGTTGTATTTTTCCTTTCTTTGCCGGTGAAAATCGCTTGACATGCCCGGTGCTTTGAGATACGTTTTGCACTTCTGTGAGCCCCGTTACCCAAATCACAGTTGGAATATAAATATTGAGAGGAACTCGATGAGCACCCAGGCAGCCAAGAAATCCGCAGTGAAAAGAAGCTGGTTCGTCGTCGATCTGGACGGCAAGGTCCTCGGTCGGGCAGCGACCGAAATCGCGCGCGTTCTGCGCGGCAAGCACAAGCCCGTCTACACACCGAGCGTCGACACCGGCGATTTCGTGATTGTGGTCAACGCGGAGAAGCTCAAGCTGACCGGCAACAAAATGGCCGACAAGCAATACTACCATCATACCGGTTATCCCGGCGGGATCCGCTCCATCACCGCCGCCAAACTGATCGAAAAGAAACCGGAAGAACTGGTCATCAAGGCTGTGAAAGGCATGCTGCCCAAGAACAGGCTGGGCCGCGACATGCTGAAGAAGCTCAAGGTCTACGCCGGCGGCGAGCATCCCCATGCCGCCCAGCAGCCGAAAGATCTGGCTTTTTAACAGTTTCGAGTGAATAAGATTCGTATCAGGAGATAGAGATGGCAGAACAAAAGTTCTACGCGACCGGTAAAAGAAAAACTTCCGTAGCCCGGGTCTGGCTGAAGCCGGGCGAAGGCAATATCGTCATCAATCGCCGCCCCATGGACGAGTTCTTCGGGCGGGCCACTTCCAAGATGGTTATTCGCCAGCCCCTCGAACTGACCGACAACCTCGGCAAGTTCGATATTCAAGTCAACGTCTGTGGCGGCGGACCGTCCGGACAGGCCGGCGCCATCAAGCACGGCATCACCAAGGCCCTGCTGATTGCCGACCCCGCCCTGCGGGACGTGCTGAAAAAGGCCGGCTTCATCACCCGCGACAGCCGTATCAAGGAACGCAAGAAGTACGGCCGCAAAGCAGCTCGCGCAAGCTTCCAGTTCTCCAAACGTTAATCCATATCGTTTGGTCGCTCTTGCCGGCCAGTTCGAAAGGCAGGAAAAAGGGAAACCCGCGGGGTTTCCCTTTTCTTTTATTGGTTTTCCATTTAGGGGTCGCTACTGCTATCTGTATCGGGCAGTTTGTCGTTGTCGTCATCGTCATCGTAATCGTAATCGTAATCGATCCCTGTGGGTAATTCCGATTGCGATGGCGACAACGACAACCGTTTCGCTACCGCTTCACTGACAACGAGAAAGTACTTCCAACAATCCCGCTTTCACTTCCGAGGAAAACATGATCAAAGTCGCCATTGTCGGCGCCAGCGGTTATACCGGCGTTGAGCTGATCCGGTTGCTGCTGCGTCATCCCGAGGTGGACATCACCTGTATTACCTCCCGGCAGAACGCCGGAACGCCCGTCAGTTCCGTTTTCCCTTCGCTGCTCGGCCGTATCGATCTGGACTTCGATCCGGTGGATGTTGAGCTGATCAACTCCCGGGCCGATTTTATCTTCACCGCTCTGCCTCACAAGGCGGCCATGGAAGTCGTTCCCGATTTTCTCAAGACCGGGAAAAAGGTGGTCGACCTTTCGGCGGATTACAGGCTGCGGGATGTCGCCGTCTACGAAAAATGGTATCAAACCCATTCAAGCCCGGAACTGGTGGCCGAGGCCGCCTACGGACTGCCGGAACTGTTCCGTCCGGCGATTCGCCATGCCAGGCTGGTTGCCAATCCGGGATGCTATCCCACCAGCATCGCCCTGGCCCTGGCTCCCCTGCTCGAGAAGCGGCTGATCGATCCGGCCAGCCTGATCATCGACAGCAAATCGGGAACCAGCGGGGCGGGGCGGTCGGCCAAGATTGGCAGCCTCTACTGTGAGGTCAATGAAGGTTTCAAGGCCTATGGGGTTGCCTCTCACCGGCATACTCCCGAAATTGAGCAGACTCTCAGTCATCTGGCCGGAGAGCCGGTGGTGGTCAGCTTCACCCCGCACCTGCTTCCGGTCAACCGGGGTATTCTTTCGACCTGTTATGCGACCCTTGCGGAGGCCAGCTCGACGGCTGCTCTGCTGGCGATTTTCCAGGACCGCTATCGGGGGGAAAAGTTCGTCCGGGTGCATCCGGAAGGTGATCTGCCCAACGTCGCCTATGTCAGGGGAAGCAACTACTGCAACCTCGGTGTGGTTGCCGATCCACGAACCGGCCGGGTGATCGTGGTCTCGGCGATCGACAACCTGCTCAAGGGGGCTGCCAGCCAGGCCGTGCAGAACATGAACCTGATGCTGGGCTGGGAAGAAGCACTGGGGCTGGAGGATCTGCCCCTGTATCCCTGATATTTTTACTCTTTGCCGGGGCGAACCGGCCGGTTCGCCCTGCTGGGGAGCAAGGTCACTGAAGTCATCCTTGAAAAATCGGTTCCTTCCCGTCTGCCGCAAAGATATGACCGAGCGGGGCTGGGACGAACTGGATATACTGTTCGTTTCCGGTGACGCCTACATCGATCATCCCGCCTTCGGCGTACCCCTGCTGGCCCGCTTGCTCGAGGCGGAAGGTTTTCGGGTCGGAATCCTCGCTCAGCCTGATTGGCGGGATCCTGCCGCTTTTCTCGAGATGGGACGTCCCCGCCTGTTCGGAGCCATTTCCGCCGGGGCCATGGATTCCATGGTCAACCACTATACGGCCGCGAAAAAGATCCGCCACAATGATGCCTATTCCCCGGGAGGCCAAAGCGGATTGCGTCCCAATCGGGCCGTGATCGCCTACACGGCTGCCCTCAAGGGGGCTTTCAGGAATCTCCCCGTTGTCATCGGCGGCATCGAAGCGAGTCTGCGTCGGCTGGCCCATTATGATTACTGGTCGGACAGCGTTCGACGTTCCGTCCTGGTCGACAGCAAGGCCAGCCTCCTGGTCTTCGGCATGGCCGAAACCGCCCTGCTGCAATTGGCCCGGCGCTGCAGGGCAGGGGAAACCCTTGAAACGATCCGGGATCTGCCCGGCACCGCCTGTCTCGGTTCTTCCCGGCCCGAGCAGGGCCTGGTTCTTCCATCCTTCGAGGATGTCGCTTCCGAACCGGCCGCCTATAATGAAGCATTCCGGCTGGCTGCCGGGGAATTCAACCCCTGGGCCGGTCGCGTCCTTCTGCAGCAGCACGGGCAGCGCTGGGTGATGGTGAATCCGCCGGCGCTGCCCCTGTCCGAAGAGGAACTGGACAGGATCTACCGGCTTCCCTTCGTCAAACGTCCGCACCCGTCCTATCCGGAACCGATACCGGCCTTCGAGCAGATCCGGCATTCCATCACCACGCACCGCGGTTGCTGTGGCGGCTGCGCCTTCTGTGCCATCGCCACCCATCAGGGGAAGTGGATTCAGTCTCGATCAGAAAAGTCGATTATCGAAGAAATCGAAGCCATGGCCCGGGATAGCGGGTTCCGAGGCACCGTCACCGACGTCGGCGGTCCGACCGCGAATATGTATGGTTTGGCCTGCCGCGACGAGAAGGCTCGGGCCCGTTGTCGGCGTGAGAGCTGCCTGTTCCCCGACCTCTGCCGGAACCTGGAAGTCGATGACCGCCGGGCCGTGCGGTTGCTGCAAAAAATACGCAGCCTTGAATCGGTGAGGAACGTTTTCGTGGCGTCCGGCATCCGTTACGATCTGCTGGAAAGGCAGCAGGCCTATTTCGCAGAGGTGCTGCGGCATCATGTGGGCGGCCTGCTGAAGGTCGCACCCGAAACCTTCTGCGGTGGTGTCGCCCGCATCATGCGCAAGCCGGGTCCGGCGGTATTCGAGGCCTTTCTCGCCCTTTTTCGTCAAAAGACGTCAAAATCGGATCGTCGCTATGGATTGGTGCCCTACCTCATTGCCGGGCATCCCGGAACCACCCTGAACGATATGGTCGACGTTGCTCTTTACCTTGAACGGCATCGCCTGCGGGTGGAACAGGTTCAGGAATTCACTCCCACCCCCGGGACTCTGGCCACATGCATGTATTTCACCGGCCGGGATCCCTTCACCGGGGAATCCGTCTATGTCCCCAAGTCGGTAAAAGAGCGCCGGCTGCAGAAAGCCCTGCTGCTGTGGCATCTTCCGGAACACCGCCGGGACGTCATGGAGGCCCTTGAACTTTGCGGACGGGGCGAACTGGCAGCGGAACTGTTGGCCGGAAAACGCAACTGGCGGCCCGGCGGGAAAAATAGGCCAGCCAGGGACGGGTCCCGGAAGTGACGCCTTGACAGCCGGGAACACAGGGATTAAGATGCCACCCGCTCCATTCCGCCCCTCCCGGGTCGGCAAATGACATTTCTTTGGTTGGGTCGGCAAACATCATTGGATGCGTATGGAAACTCTGTTGACGCTTTTGGGGCTGGTCCTGATTCTCGAGGGAGTTCCCTGGTTCCTGTCCCCCGTCTCCATCAGGAGGCTGATCCGGCGCATGTCCGAGTCTTCCGATGCTTCCCTCCGCCTGTTCGGCCTGACCCTGATGATGGGAGGCCTGCTCCTGGTCTACCTGGCCGGAAAACCATAAACCATTGACTTCACCTCTTTTTTGTGTTTGATTTACGCGTTATCGGTCATACTTTATCTCTCCGGAGACAGACTGCATGCGTCTGAGTGATTTCGATTTCGAACTGCCTCCGGAGCAGATCGCCCAGACTCCCGCGCTTCGCCGCGACGGGTCTCGGCTGATGGTGCTCGATCGCGCTCTTGGGGTGGTGAAAACCGGCCACTTTCAGGGCATTCTCGACTATTTCCGGCCGGGTGACGTGCTGGTTCTCAATGACACGCGGGTCATTCCCGCCCGTCTGCTGGGCCGCAAGGAGTCGGGAGGAAAAATCGAGGTCCTGCTGGTGAGACGGTTGTCCGGAGACGAGGAAGTCTGGGCCTGCCTGACCAAATCCTCGAAGAGCCCAAGGCCGGGCAGCCGGCTTTTGATGGGGGAAGGGATAACGGGAACGGTTCTGGCCGGCGGGGAAGAGCCCTATCGTCAGATCCGGTTCGCTGTCGAGGGGGATTTTCTTCAGGCGATCGAAAAGGTCGGTCACATCCCTTTGCCGCCCTATATTCACCGGGATGACGATCGTCTCGACCGGGAGCGCTATCAGACGGTCTACGCCCGGACGGCCGGATCGGTTGCGGCACCGACCGCCGGGCTGCATTTCACCGAAGACCTGCTGGATACCCTGCGGGAAAGGGGTGTGACTATCTGTCCGGTGACCCTGCATGTCGGCCTCGGCACCTTTCTGCCGGTCCGGTCGGAGGATATCCTTTCGCACCGCATGCATGAGGAAAATTACTTCGTACCCGAGGCTACAGCCGCGCTGGTGAACGAAGCCCGGGCCCGCGGTGACCGGATCTTCGCCCTGGGAACGACCAGCACCCGAACACTGGAATATGCTGCGGATGACAAGGGGCGGCTGGTGGCGGGGGAGGGGGTTTGCGACCTGTTCATCACCCCCGGATACCGTTTTCGGATCGTCGATGCCCTGGTCACCAATTTTCATCTGCCCCGTTCCACCCTGCTGATGCTGGTCTCGGCTTTTGCCGGCCGGGACTTCGTGCTGAAGGCCTATCGCCAGGCGGTCGCTGAAGGATTTCGTTTTTTCAGCTATGGCGATTGCATGTTGATAATTTGATGCTTTCGCAAGAAAGCAAAAAGAGCCCATGGCCAAGGAAAAAGCATCAACTATTTCAGTTGGTGAATTTTTCGACGCCCTCATTCTCCAGGTCTTTCCATTGACAGCTTTCAGTTTCGATCTTTTACAGCAGGATAAGACTACGGGGGCGCGAAGAGGGCGGGTTGGAACCCGCCGAGGGGTCATCGAGACGCCGGTATTCATGCCTGTGGGAACTCAAGGCACGGTCAAAGCCATCCTGCCCGAAACCCTGCAGGAAGAAGGGGCGGACATCCTTCTCGCCAATACCTACCATCTCTATCTGCGGCCCGGCCATGAGCGGATTCGGGATCTGGGCGGTCTGCACCGGTTCATGAACTGGAATCGCCCGATTCTGACCGACAGCGGCGGTTTCCAGGTCTTCAGTCTCGGCAAGCTGAGGAAAATCAGTGAAGAGGGGGTTCGTTTTCAATCCCATCTCGACGGTTCCACGCATCTGCTGACCCCCGAACTGTCCATCGCCGTGCAGGAAGCGCTGGGGGCCGACATCGTCATGGCCTTCGATGAATGCATCCCTTATCCCTCTCCCCGTGGATACGTGGCTGAATCCACCGCCCTTTCCGGTCGCTGGGCCCTCAGATGCAAACAGGCCCTGCGCCGGGAAAACGGTGCGGCCCTGTTCGGTATCGTACAGGGGGGGATGTTCCCCGACCTGCGCGCCAAAAGCGCCGAGGAGCTGCTTGAAATCGGTTTTGACGGTTATGCCCTCGGGGGGCTTTCCGTCGGAGAAGAGGCAGAAAAGATGTATGAGGTGATGGAGACCACGCTGCCGCTTCTGCCGCAGGACAGGCCCCGCTATGTCATGGGTGTCGGAACCCCGGAAAATCTCATCGAGGGGGTCAGCCGCGGGGTCGACATGTTCGACTGCGTCATGCCGACCCGCAACGCCCGCAACGGAGTGCTTTTCACCACCTTCGGCAAGATCGTCATCAAACAGGCCCGATATGCGGAGGATGCAGGGCCTGTCGACCCCGCTTGCAGCTGTTACGTCTGCCGCAATTACAGCCGGGCCTATCTGCGCCATCTGTATTTAAGCAATGAAATACTGGCGTCGATGCTCAACACCCGGCATAATTTACACTACTATCTCGGACTGATGGCCGGTGCACGTCAAGCACTGGAACAGGGCCGGTTCAGTCAGTACAAAGACGAATTCTATCGCCGTCGCCAGGCAGGATCGGAAGACTGAAACGGTTTTACTGACAGAAAAAAGACTTTTAACCCGACCAGGAGGCTAATGCCATGATTTCTGAAGTTTTTGCTTTTGCAGGTTCTCCCACCGGGGCGGACGGAGCCAACCCCTACCAGCCGATCATCATGCTGGTGCTCATGTTCGCCATCTTTTATTTTCTGCTTATTCGACCCCAGCAGAAAAAGGCCAAGCAACACCGGGAGCTGATCGAGTCCCTGAAAACCGGTGACAACGTTGTCACCGCGGGTGGCATTCACGGCAAGGTGACGGCCGTCCAGGAGGATGTCCTCACGCTGGAGGTGGCCACCGGAGTGAAGATCAAGGTTTCGCGCAGTTCCATCGCCGGACTGGCCAAGGAGCAGTAGTTTCCGCCGATCCGATCAATCGCTGTCAGTCCTCGCCCCACGGGGCGGGAGTGTGCCTGAAAGGAGTTTACGACTGCCATGTCCAAGAGCATCAAGGTTCGAGGGGGGCTGGTCCTTTTCTGTATTCTGCTCTCGCTGATATCGCTGGCACCCACCTTTTTTAAGGATCGATTGCCCCAATGGTGGCAAAAGGCATTTGATCCAATACAGCTCGGCCTCGACCTTCAGGGCGGAATGCATCTGGTTCTCGGGGTCGACGTCGACAAGGCGGTGGAGAGCCAGCTGGACACCATCGCGGATGAAATCGAAGCGTTGCTGAGAGAGAAGGATATCGTCTTCAGGAGGGTTGAGCAGAAATCGGCGGCTTCCCTGGCCATTACCGTTTACGACGAGCAGAGCGGGACCAGGGTGGATGCCCTGATGGACGAGAATTTTCCCAGTCTCGAGCCGTTGACCCTGTCGACACAGGGTGGCTACATCGAAAAAAATTATCGTTTGAGCGACAACGAAGTCCATCGGATCAAGGAGTACGCCGTTCGCCAGGCACTGGAAACGATGCGCAACCGGGTCGACCAGTTCGGGGTCAGTGAACCGACCCTGCAACGGCAGGCCGGCAATCGTATCCTCATTCAGCTGCCGGGGGTCAAGGATCCCGAGCGCGCCATCGCCCTGCTCGGCAAAACCGCCCGCCTTGAATTCATGCTGGTGGCGGATGACGTCGATCCGCAGCAGGCCCTTCGCGGCCAACTGCCGCCCGGGACCAAACTGCTCTATGAGCGGCATGTCGATCCGCGGACCGGCAGGGCTACGGAAACCCCGATCGTTGTCAGGGACAAGACCGTCCTGACCGGCGATCTGCTTTCCGACGCCCGCATGAGCATCAATCCCCAGTTCAACGAACCCTACGTGGCCCTCGATTTCAACGCCGTCGGTGCCCGGCGCTTCGACCAGATCACGGGCGGCAATACCGGTCGGCGACTGGCCATCGTTCTGGACGACACGGTCTATTCCGCTCCCGTTATTCGGGAACGGATCTCCGGCGGCAGCGCCCAGATCAGCGGGTCCTTCACCGAACAGGAGGCAACCGACCTGGCCATCGTCCTGCGGGCCGGCTCCCTGCCGGCGCCGGTGAAGATCATGGAAGACCGTACGGTCGGTCCCTCCCTGGGTTTCGATTCGATCAGGAAGGGGATTGTTTCGGTGGTCATCGGCGGTATCGCGCTGGTGTTGGCCATGGGCATCTATTATCGCTGGTCCGGAATCGTCGCCAACTTCGCCCTGGTGCTGAACCTGCTGTTCATCCTGGCCCTGCTGAGTCTGTTCAAGGCGACTCTGACCCTGCCCGGGATCGGCGGCATCGTTCTGACCCTGGGGATGGCGGTGGATGCCAACGTGCTCATTTTTGAAAGGATCCGGGAAGAGCTGCGTATCGGCAAGACCGCCCGGGCAGCTCTCGATGCCGGGTTCGCCAAGGCTTTCTGGACCATCATCGACGCCAACGTCACGACTCTGATCGCTGCCCTGGTGCTGTTCCAGTTCGGTACCGGTCCGGTCAAGGGCTTTGCCGTCACGCTCTCCATTGGCATCGTTGCTTCGCTGTTTACCGCGATTTTCGTCTCGCGGGTTGTCTTCGATTTCTTCCTGACCCGATTTGAGGTCAAACGGCTCAGCGTCTAGGGAGGACGGAATGCAAATTATCAATCCTGACATCAATCTCGATTTCGTCGGCAAACGCCGCATTGCCGTCATCTTTTCCCTGATACTGATCCTGGTCGGTCTCGTCTCGCTGGTGAGCAAGGGCGGACCCAACTACGGCATCGATTTCGCCGGAGGTACGGTCGTTCAGGTGATGTTTCTCGAGGAGACCAAGGCAGCGGATATCCGCAAGGCTCTGGAAGGGGTGGACCTGCGCGGCCTGACGGTGCAGAGATTCGGCGACGAGGCCAACGAATTTCTGCTGCGGGCGCAGAGTACCAGTGACCAACTGGAGGGTATGGCACGGCAGATCAACAGTCTCCTGACCCAGGCCTACGGCGAAGGGAAGGTGGAGATCCGCCGGGTCGAAATGGTCGGGCCGCAGGTCGGCAAGGATCTGCGCAAGAAGGGGCTCATGGCCATTGTCTACGCCATGGTCGGCATCCTGATCTACGTCACCTGGCGATTCGAATTCCGCTTTGCGGTCGGTGCCATTCTTGCCCTGGTGCACGACGTTATGATCACCCTCGGGGCTTTTTCCCTGTTCAACAAGGAGATCGACCTCCCCATCATTGCGGCATTTCTCGCCATCATCGGTTATTCTCTGAACGACACCATCATCGTCTATGATCGCATCAGGGAAAACATGGGGAAACATGCCAAAGACGGATTTGCCGACATTATCAACCGCAGTATAAATGAGACCCTCAGCCGCACCTTCCTGACCTCGGGTACGACCCTGCTGGTGGTGCTGGCACTCTTCCTGTTCGGCGGTGGCGTCATTCACAACTTCGCCTTCGCCCTGCTGGTCGGGATCATCGTCGGAACCTACTCCTCAATTTTCGTGGCCAGCCCCCTGCTGCTCTTCTGGGAAAATTACAGGGCCCAAAGGAAGACCCGTACCGCCTGATCTGGACGGTCCGGCAAATCGATCCTTCATATCAGCGGGCCGGAATCCTGTCGTTCCGGCCCGCTTTTTCATTGGGGCAACCTTGTGCCGGCGGGCAGCCATGGGTGCAGGAAGGAGGGAAAAAAAGATGAACCTGAAAAAGGTGACAGGCTTCCGCTGGGAACCCCGTGGTGAGCCGGCTGTCGCCCTGGTCGGAGCTCTGGCGAAATCCCTCGGCCTGTCGCCGCTGACAGCGACCGTGCTCGGCCAGCGTGGGGTTCGTCATGAGGAGGAGGGGCGGCTGTTTCTTGAGGGGCGGCTGGATGCCATACCCGATCCTTTTCAGATGAAGGACATGACCGCGGCGGTGGATCGGCTGGCCAAGGCCATTCACAAGGGAGAGCCGATCGCCGTCCACGGCGACTACGATGTCGATGGCATAACCGGCACCGCCCTGCTGGTGGAGACCCTGCGCCGCTTCGGCGCCACGGTTGAGTTTTTCATCCCCCTGCGCCTCAAGGACGGTTACGGCCTTTCCGGGGAGGCCCTGCAGCGGGCCGCCGAAGCAGGCGCCAGGGTGGCGGTTTCCGTAGACTGCGGGGTGTCTGCTCAGCAGGAGGCGAAGCTGGCGGAAGAGCTGGGACTCGACCTCATCATCACCGATCACCACCAGGTTCCTGCCGAACTGCCGAGGGCACTGGCCGTTGTCAATCCCGGGCGGCCCGACTGTCCATTTCCGGAAAAAATACTCTCCGGAGTGGGTGTCGCCTTCATGCTTCTGATCGCCCTGCGGGCGAGGCTGCGCGAGCAGGGCTTTTTTGCGGGACGCAGGGAGCCGGATCTGCGCCGGTCCCTCGATCTGGTGGCCCTGGGTACCATTGCCGACATCGTGCCCCTCGTCGGACTGAACCGCCTTCTGGTCCGATACGGGCTGGATCTGCTCTGCCAGGGCGGCCGGCCCGGCATAGAAGCACTGAAAACTGTCACAGCTCTCGACCGGGTATCCTGCGGCGACGTGGGGTTCCGCCTCGCTCCCCGACTCAACGCCGCCGGCCGGCTTGAGGATGCTGCCCAGGGGGTGGCTTTGCTGCTGGAAACTTCTCCTGAGCGCGCCCTTGAAATGGCCCGGCAACTGGATCGGGTCAACGGTGAGCGACAGGCCATCGAACAGCAGACACTGCAGGAAGCCATCGACATGGTCGATGAAACCTGTCTTTCCGACCGGCGAACCATTGTGCTGGCCAGTGATGGCTGGCATCCCGGAGTGATCGGTATCGTTGCCAGCCGCCTGGTGGAGCGGTACCACCGCCCCGCGGTTCTGGTCGCGCTGGAAAACGGCCTGGGCAAGGGATCCGCCCGATCCATAAAGGGGTTTCATCTTTATCGTGCGATGGAATCCTGCCGCTCGCTTCTCGAAGGTTTTGGCGGTCACGAATTCGCCGCCGGCCTGACCATACGCGACAGCAGCATTGAGGATTTTCGTGCGGCTTTTGAAGCCCTGGGTCGGGAGACGCTGAACGAGGAACAGCTGGAACCCAGGCTCTTTTTCGACGGAGAAGTCCAGCTGGAGGAGCTGAATTTCGAGCCGGTCGACGAATTGCGCCGCCTGGCACCCTTCGGTGCAGGCAATCCTCAGCCTGTCTTCGTGGCCCGCGGCGTTCTCGTGCAACGGCCGCAGGTCGTCGGCAATGGCCATATCCGATTCATCGCCCTGCAGGGGGGCTACAGCTGCCCCTGTATCGGCTTTGGCTTGGGCGAGCGGGTGTCGGCTCTGAACGGGCGCCTTGACCTGCTCTTTGCCCCTCAGATCAACGAATGGCAGGGGAGACGCACGGTCCAGTTGCTGGTCAAGGATTTTCGCTCGGCCGAATGAAAAACAGAATTCAGATCCCACCAAAATCGGTGGCGGTGGGCGGTCGTTGTCGTTGTCGTAATCGTAGTCGTAATCGTAATTTCTGACTGGAATCCGATTACGACAACGATTACGACAACCGTTTCGCTTCGCTTTACTGACAACGAGAAAATCCTTATCGACCTCGATCCCAACCCCGACCCCAATTTCGAGAACGAGAACGAAAAATTTTAATCCTTCCGCCCGGGCTGTTTTGCGTTATGGTTATTTGGATACCGAATCCAACCATTCCGCAAAAGGAGGCTTGCCATGGCCCTGGTTCACTCCGTCGATCTGCCTCTCGGCAGCACCATGCCCGAATTCACCCTGCAGGATCCCGATGGCAAAATCTACCGCAGTCGCGATCTGTTCGGGTCAAAAGGGCTGCTGGTTCTTTTCACCTGCAACCACTGTCCTTACGCCAATGCCCAATGGCCGAGATTCGTTCGCCTGGCCGAGGAGTTTGCCCCTCGGGGAATCAACACGGTGGCCATTAACGCCAACATCCATCCCGATTACCCGGATGATGCTCCGTTCAGGATGAAGGACAAGGTTGCAGAACTGGCCATCTCTTTTCCCTACCTAGTGGATGAAACCCAGCAGGTGGCAACGGCCTTCAAGGCCCAATGCACGCCCGACCCCTATCTTTTCGATGCCGAAGGAAATCTGGCCTATCACGGCCGCCTCGATGACAACTGGCAGGACGAGAGTGCGGTCACACGGCAGGAACTGCGGGAAGCCATGGGGGCTTTGGCAGAGGGAGGTTCGTTCATGCAGAACCAGAAACCATCCATGGGGTGTTCAATCAAGTGGCGGAATTCGTAGATCGAATAAGTTGAAAAAGGCAGGGCACTATTTCGACTAATTTAGTTTGGAATGGGGTTGGTTTCAGGGCTGGAAATAAGTTAATGTAGACCGTGAAGGAGGGGGCATGGCGCTAATTGAAAAGAAAAGCATCATCCAAGGGGCTGCAGGATCAGTATCCGATCAAAAGAAAAAAGAAGCGGACAGCGCACAGGATGGGGACGAAAAGCAGGATGAGCCCTGCTTTGTTGTCGGCATCGGTGCTTCCGCCGGAGGTCTCGATCCCCTGGAAAAATTCTTTTCCGCCCTGCCGCAGGACATTCGCCTGGCTTTGGTGGTGGCCATGCCTCTTCCCCCAGAAGGCCCTCCCCTGCTCGCTGACATTGTCCGCCATTACACCTCCATGGACGTGTTTACCGCAGAGGATCTGGCGCCCCTTCTTCCGAACACCGTCCACATTATACCGCCCGACCTTCACCTGAAACTTAAAGAAGGCAGGCTTCGGGTAAACCGACCTTCCAAAATTTCGGCCGCCGGACACCTTCCCATCGACCATCTCTTTTCCATTCTGGCCGAAGAATTCGGCAGCAGGACAATAGGAGTTGTTCTGTCCGGTTTCGGCAATGACGGTGTCAAGGGGGTGAAATCGATCAGGGAGAGGGGGGGGATCGTCCTGGTTCAGGACCCTGAAACCGCCGTCAACCCCGTCATGCCGCAAAACGTAATCGCCACCCGTTTTGTCGACAAGGTTCTGCCGGTGGAGGAGATTGCGCGCAAAATCGGGGAGATTGCCGACAATCAGGCCGACTTCACCTTGCCGTGCCGAGCGGAGGCCCAGGAACAGGACCTTCGGGAAGTCTTTACGTCGGTCAGGCTGCAGACCGGACACGATTTCGCTCCCTACAAGCGGAGTACCGTCCTGCGCAGGCTGGATCGGCGCATGAGGGTGCATGGGTGCCAGGAGCTCGAAAAATATTGTGATCTGCTCAAGCAGGACGCTGAAGAGGCCCGTGCCCTGGCCAGGGAAATGCTCATCGGGGTCACCCGGTTTTTCCGGGACCCTGATGCTTTCGAAGTATTGGAAAAGGATGTGATTCCTCTCCTTTTCGCGGACCGGGACCCTGCTGATCCGGTGAGGGTCTGGCACCCCTGCTGTTCCACGGGTGAAGAAGCCTATTCCGTCGCCATCCTGATGCGGGAGCATCTGCAGCAAAAAGGTCTCGCCAACCGGGTCCAGATCTTCGCCACCGACATCGACGAGGAGGCCGTAGCCCAGGGGCGGAGCGGACTTTATCACGAAAATATCGGGCCTGATGTGGGTCCCGGGCGGCTCGAGACATTCTTCATCAATCAGGGCGGCCGCCTCAAGGTTGTCAAAGACCTGCGTGACAACATTCTGTTCGCCCCCCAAAGTCTCATCAAGGACCCGCCCTTTTCCAGACTTGATCTGCTGGTCTGTCGAAACTTCCTCATCTACCTGAATGCCGACATGCAGAAGGATCTGATCGCTTTGTTTCATCTCGCGCTGAAACCGGGCGGATTTCTTTTTCTGGGAGCTTCGGAATCTGTGGGACCCAACTCGGAATTTTTCACGCCGCTGAACAAGAAATGGAAAATTTATCAGCGGAAAGAGATCGCCCCAAGGCAGAATGCAGGCCTCTTCCCCTTCTGGGCGCCGGGACTGAAATCCCCGCTCGGCACCGGGCGCCGGCAACCTGCCGAGGTCCCCGCTCCCTCCCCTGCAGCCCTTGCCGAAAAGATTCTTCTGGACCGGTATTCCCCCCCCTGCGTGGTCATCAACGGGAAGTACGAGGTGCTGCACATCACCTCCCCGAGCCGTCGCTATCTCGAGGTCCCGGTGGGAAAGCCGACCCGGGATATTTTGAAGATGGCCCGGGAGGAACTCAGGCCTGCTTTGCGGGCAGGCATCTACAAGGCGTTTGCGGAAGGGACCAAAGTCGATTTTCGTGGAGTGAGACTCGCCGAAGAAGGGGGGGAGGCCGGGGTGAATATCATCGTCGAGCCGCTGCCCCCGCACCCGGTCGAAGGGAAACTGGCGCTGGTCGTCCTGGAACCCGCACCCGGCCCGGTGGCTGCCCCTTCTCCTGCCGCCGATGCCGACTTTTCCCGGGAATCGCTCATTCTTCAGCTGGAAGAGCAGTTGCGAATCACCGATGAGCAGCTTCAGGTTACCAGGGTGCAGCTCGAGTCTTCCAACGACGGCTTTCTGGAGACCAACAACGAGTTGCTTTCGATCAATGAGGAATTTCAGTCGGCCAACGAGGAACTGCAATCGACCAACGAGGAGCTGGAGGCTTCCAAGGAGGAGCTTCAGGCCCTGAACGAGGAGATGGTCACGGTCAATGCCGAGCTCCATGCAAAAGTGGAAGAGCTCGATCAGATGAACAGCGACATGGAAAATCTTTTCACCAGCTCCGGAATCGCGACCATCTTCCTCGACCGTGATCTGCTCATAAAAAGGTTTTCTCCTGCCATGGCAGGGCTGCTCAATCTGATTCCCGCCGACATCGGCCGCCCCTTCCGGCATATGGGCGGGGATATCGACTGGAGCCTTCTGCAGGATGACGCCCGGAAAGTACTGGAGACTCTCGTTCCGACGGAAAGGGAGGTGACGACGCGGGGAAACCTGCGCCATTTCCTGATGAGGGTACTGCCCTACCGAACCTCCGAGGGAGCCCTGGACGGCATCGTCTTCACCCTGGTGGATATCACGGATCGGAAATGCGTTGAGGAGAAGGTCCGTAGCGTCGCCCTGTTCCCGGAGGAAAACCCCTTTCCCGTCATGAGGGTGTCTAAAAACGGGATTCTGCGCTACGCCAATCGATCCGCTTCCGAACTGCTGACATGGTGGCGGTGTGGGCCGGGGGATCCCGTTCCCGACTTCGTGCAGGTTGAACTGGTGGCGGCTATTGAAAACAACAGTCGACGAGAAATCGAAATCGAATCCGGAACGAAAATCTTTTCTTTTTCGCTGGTGCCGATTCAGGAGAAAGGCTATGTCAACCTCTATGCCAGCGATGTCACCAAACGCAAGCGGGCCGAGGCGGAGTTGCGTTCCAGCGAGGAGCGGCTGCGCCTGTTCATTCGACATGCACCTGTCGCCCTGGCCATGTTCGATCGGGAGATGCGATATCTTGCCGCCAGCCGCCGTTGGCGACAGGACTACAATCTGGGAACCCTGAACCTTGTCGGGGTTTCCCATTACGAGGTGTTTCCGGATATCGGTGAGGACTGGAAGGAAGCCCACCGGAGAGGGCTGGCCGGCGAGGTGGTTCAGTGCAAGGCGGATCTGTTCCGCACCGTCGAAGGTTCCTGCCAGTGGATCCGGTGGGAGGTTCGACCTTGGACCGATACCAACGGTGCGATCGGCGGCATCGTCATTTTCACCGAGGACATTACGGAGCGCCGCCAGGCCGAAAAGGCCCTTGCGGAGAGCGAGGCCCGTTACCGGGAACTGGTGCAGAACGCCAATAGCGCCATCCTCCGCTGGCGGTCAGACGGAACCCTTACCTTCTTCAATGAGTATGCCCAGCAGTTGTTTGGCTGGAGTGCAGAAGAGGCGCTCGGGCGGCCGGTCGGCATCATTGTTCCCGATGAGGAAACCACGGGAGCCGATCTGAAGGGACTGGTGCAGGATATCGTGGCCCATCCCGAGCGGTACCGGGAAAACATCAACCAGAATGTCTGTCGGGACGGAAGGCGTGTCTGGATGAGCTGGACCAACCGGGCCATCCGCGCAGAGGACGGAGAGGTTCAGGAAATACTCGCCATCGGCAGCGATATCACACAGCGAAAGCAGGCTGAGGACGCTCTGCGGGAGAGGGAGGAGCAGTTCCGGGTCGCCTTCGAACAGTCGAGTGTGGCAATGGTGCAGGTCGACCCCTCTAGCGGCCGATACCTGAAAGTCAACGAGGCATTCTGCCGTTTCCTGGGATATTCGGAAGAGGAGTTGCTGCAGAAGACCTTCGGCGATGTGACGCATGCTGGACACTGTGAAGAATCATCCACCAAGCACAGGGCCCTGGTGCGCGGGGAGATCGACAGCTTCCAGACCGAAAAGCTCTATCTGCGTCGTGATGGCACCACAGTCTGGGGTCATCTGACGGTGAATCTGGTGAACGATTCCCAGGGCAATCCCCTCTGCGCACTCGCCGTCATACAGGATATCGATGCCCGCAGAAAGGCCGAAGAGGACCTTCGCCACAGCCAGAGGCTTCTTGCCGAGGCCGAGTCGCTGTCCCACACCGGGGCCTGGGAATGGAACGTCATCGACGACCGCTGGACCTTTTCCGACGAGTGGCTGACCATCCACGGGTGCCTGAATCCCCTTATTGCCGTCGAAGCATTGCTGGCCATCGCTCATCCTGAGGACAGAGCCGCCGTGGCCCGGGCCTTTGAAGAGACTTTGAAGGGGCTCGCTCCTTACGACCTGGTTCATCGGATCGTGCGCCAGAATGACGGGTTTGTCCGTACCGTCCATGCCAGTGGACGGTTCGTTCAGGACAGCTCGGGCAAGGTGGTCAAGGTCTACGGCTTCGCCCAGGACATCACCGAGCGCAGGCAGGCAGAGGAGGCGTTGAAGGAGAGCGAACAGCGCTATCGAAGTTTTTTCCAGAACAACCATGCGGTCATGCTGCTCATCGATCCCGAAAGCGGGGCGATCGTCAGTGCTAATCCCGCCGCATGCGACTTCTACGGCCATTCTCTGAAGAAGATCATCTGCATGAATATCGCCGAGATCAACGCTGAAGCCAAAGACCAGGTCCAAGGAAAAATGCAGATGGCAAAAACCGCCCTGCGCCGTCACTTTATCTTCAAACACCGGCTGGCGGATGGACAGATCCGGGACGTGGAGGTGTTCAGCGGACCCATCCCCCTGGAAGGGCGGGAATTGCTCTATTCCATTGTGCACGACATCACCGATCGTAAACAGGCGGAAGAGTCGCTTCAGAGGAATTATCAGCTGCTCGACCTGCTGGAAACCACTGCCAGCAGGCTTCTCACGACCGATGAGCCTCAGGAGATCGTCGAAGCCCTGTGCCGGAAGGTCATGACGTTTCTGGACTGCCAGACTTTCTTCAATTTCCTTGTCGATGAGGTCAGCGACCGTATGTATCTCAATGCCTATGCCGGCATTCCGGCGGAAGAGGCAAAAAAAATCGAGTTTCTGGATTATGGCGTTGCCGTGTGCGGCTGTGCCGCCCGGGATGCCTGCCGGATCGTCGCCGAGGATATTCCCAATACGCCCGATCCCCGCACCGATCTGGTTCACTCCTTTGGCATTCAGGCCTACGCCTGTCACCCGCTGATGGCGCAGGGGCGGGTGCTGGGTACGCTGTCCTTCGGCACCCGCACCCGAAGCCGATTCACAGAGGAGGAACTTGCCTTGATGAAGGCAGTGGCCGACCAGGTCGCCATCGCCATGGAACGCAAGCGGGCCCGGGAAGAGCTGCAGGCCGCCCATGCCGACCTGGAGACCAAGGTGAGGGAGCGAACCGCGCAGCTGCGGGAAAAGGATCAGTTGCTCCTGCAGCAAAACCGTCAGGCGGCCATGGGGGAGATGATCAACAATATTGCCCATCAGTGGCGCCAGCCTCTCAACGGCCTGGGGCTGATCGTTCAGGCTCTGCCCATGATGCTTGAATCGGGCGGTCTGGACCGGAAGGCCCTGGAAGACCTGGGGGACAAGGCGATGCAGATCATTCATCACATGTCCCAGACCATCGACGATTTCCGCAACTATTTCAAGCCGGAGAAGGAGAAAATGTGGTTCCCGGCCAGCATGGCGGTCCATAAGACCATCAGACTGATCGAGGAAGCCTTCCGGAATCTGAATATCATTGTTGATGTAGAGGAAACCGGAGATCCGATGATCTTCGGTTACCCCAACGAATTCGGTCAGGTGCTTCTCAATGTTCTGATCAACGCCCGGGACGCTTTCCGGGAAAGAAAAGTGAAAAATCCGAAAATTAGGGTTTGCCTCGGCACGGAAAATGATAGAACCGTGATTATCATCGCCGATAACGCCGGGGGCATTGCAGAGGACATTCTGGAGAAGGTGTTCGATCCCTACTTTACCACCAAGGGGCCGGAGCACGGCACCGGAATAGGTCTGTTCATGTCCAAAACGATTATCGAAAAAAACATGGGCGGCAGGATTTACGCCCGGAACGCCGCCGAGGGCGCAGAATTCAGAATAGAGGTTTAATAGAATGTCGCCAAACATGAAGGATAAAATAGAAGGTTGTGATCACATTTCGATCCTGTGCGTGGAGGATGAGCCGATCACCCGACAATTCCTCAGCGCGATCATCTCGATGAAATTTCCGGAGCAGAAGGTATACACGGCCGACAACGGCAGGGAAGGCCTCGAGCTTTTTATGAAAATCGGTGCGCCAATCGTGCTGACCGACATCAGCATGCCGGTCATGGACGGCATCAGCATGGCTCGCGAAATCCGCAGCTTCAACCCGGAGGCTTGTATAATAGCCCTCTCTGCCCACAACAGCTACGACTGCCTGAATGGCGACGTCGATACCCTCTTCAATTCCTACCTGAGAAAACCGGTCAGCACTCAGCTTCTTTGCGATACCATCAGCGATTGTATTACTGACGTGTGTCGCAAGGACTTCTAGGAGCCTGTCGAACCCTACTAGGAGGCTGCACATTATCGAAAATCTGCCCTCGATTTTCTGAAGGCTCCCAAGTCAGAAAGGTTCGAACCCTACTTCTATCGGGCTTGTCAATAATCAATCTGCGCTTCAGCCAAAATTCTGACAATTTTTGTGTTTTTAGTCAAAGACCTGCCTTCGTCTTGAAAACCTTCCCAATCGCAATATTCTTGAAATAACCGTTGTTGAACAGCCTGCCAAGCCCAGGTAGGGCTGGACCAAAATCGATGGCAACCTCACGGGCGGCTTTCAATGCGCCATTCGCCTCCGGTGATCGGCTCTCTTCAGTTGCAAACCGTTGGAAGGGGGAAACCCTATGAAAGCATCGACCTATAGCGGGTTTGTCACAATTTTTTCCCTTCTGCTGATTCTGGTCTTGACTCCGGTCCTTTTACCCGGTGCTGCATCTTCTTTGGCTGAGGAAAAAACGGATCCCTCCGCCGAATCCTCAGCTCGAGTCCCCTTGCTTGATGGGCTTTATGCGCCGCCTTTTTCCATTACTACCGACAGCCAGGAGGCCCGGGACTACTTTCAGCAGGGACTGGTTCTGACTTTCGGATTCGATCACAGTGATGCCGAGGCTTCCTATCTCGAAGCGGCCAGAATCGATCCCGATTGTGCCATGGCATACTGGGGCGCCTCTTTTGTTCTAGGGCCGAACATCAACGCTCCCATGAACGATGCCGATGTTCCTCAGGCCTATGCCAGACTGCAGAGTGCCCTGGCCCTGTCGAACCGGGTGACGGACAAGGAGCGCGCTCTGATAGAAGCCCTGTCGGTTCGCTACGAACCGAAGCTGGTGGCCGACCGTTCCCCCCTCGACCAGGCTTTCGCCGCAGCCATGGGGGAGGTTTATGAAAAATTCCCCGACGACCCGCATGTGGCCGTACTCTATGCCGAATCTTTGATGAACCTGCACCCCTGGAATTACTGGACTGAAGAAGGTCGGGCACAGCCCTGGACTCCCGCCATCAGGGCCATTCTGGAGGATGTCATCGAGACGCATCCCTCTCATCCCCATGGCCATCACCTCTACATTCATCTGATGGAAAATTCGCCGACCCCGGAGGCGACCATCAGGAGTGCGGACCTTATTCGCCATCTCGCACCCGCCGCAGGACACCTGGTGCACATGGCCGGTCACGGCTACTATGCCGCCGGTTTCTATCACGACTGCAGCACCGCCAACGAGGAGGCGATCAAGGCGGACAAGGTCCTGCGGGCTTCCTTCGATAGCAGAGGATTATACCGATTGGGGTACATGCCGCATAACCGGCATTTTCTCCTGGCCGCATACATGATGCAGGGACGTTCCCGGGAGTCGATCGAAGCCGCCCGGGCCCTGGCCGGGGAGGTCGACAAGGACGCCATGCGGCAGCCCGGCCTCGAGGGGCTGCAGCAGTTCTATCTGGCCCCCTACTACGCCCTGGTACGCTTCGGTCGCTGGGACGAGATCCTGGCGGAGCCCGCCCCGGACAGGGACCTCAAGTATCCGCGGGGCATGTGGCATTATGCCCGAGGCATGGCCCTTGTGCACTCGGGGAAGACCTCTTCGGCCGAGCGGGAACTGGCCACGGTACGCCTCCTGGCCTCCGATCCTGAAGTGGGCCGGGTCAAAATCCTGGGGCTGAACAACGGCGCTCAGCTACTGCAGATTGCGACGGAGGTGCTGGCCGGGGACATCGCTGCCGCCCGGGGAGATTCGGATGCAGCGCTCGCCCACTACGCACGCGGGGTGACCCTGGAAGATGGGCTGTCCTATACCGAACCGCCCGACTGGTATTATCCGGTGCGTCAATCACTTGGGGCTTTGCTGATGGATCTCGGCCGATATCAGGAAGCGGAGGCGGTTTTCCGCAGGGATCTGCTGGAGAACGCCGAGAACCCCTGGTCGCTGTTCGGCCTGGCCCGTTCTCTGGAGGCTCAGGGGAAAAAGTTGCAGGCCGAAGAGGCGGAAAAACGGTTCCGGCGGGCCTGGGCTCGGGCCGATCTGGTGCTGGAGCGGCCGGTGTTTTAAAATGGAATCGGGTAACCAAAAGTCAAAAGCCGATTTCGATCCCGATTTCGATTTCGATTTGGATTTTCGGAAATGGATTGATTTGCCGTTATTCAAAGCGGTTGAATAAGGAGATTCGACATGAAGAAAACCTACAAAGGCAGCTGCCACTGCGGCAATGTCCGCTTCGAGGCCGATATCGATCTGGACAAAGGGACTTTCAAATGCAACTGCTCGATCTGCACCAAGACGAGGAACTGGCTGTCGATGGCCAAACCGGAAGACTTCCGGCTGCTTGAAGGCGAGGGCGATCTCGCCGACTACCAGTTCGGCGCCAAAAACATCCACCACCTGTTCTGCCGGAATTGCGGGGTGCATCCCTTCGGATGGGGGATCATCCCCGATCTCGGCGGCAAGGTCTACGCGGTCAATGTCACCTGTCTGGACGACCTGGACGTCAAGGAATTGGTCAATGCGCCCGTCACCTATGTTGACGGTCGCAACGACAATTTTGCCTCGTCACCCGATGAGGTTCGTCATTTATAGCCGTCTTGGCAGCCGCATCCGGAGCATAAAAAAGCCTCCCGTTCCTTTCGATCGGGAGGCTTTTTTGCGGAAATCTGCCGGCAGGGAATTAGCCCAGCCCGGCGTCCCTGGCGAGCCGTTCCCAGGCGGGCAGGCTGCGCTGGATCTGCTCCATGTCAATGCAGTAGGCAATGCGGAAGTAGCCGGGGGCTCCGAAGCCCTGCCCCGGAACCACCAGGATGTTGTGCTTTTGAGCGAGTTGGGTGAAGGCGATATCGTCCGCGATGGGCGATTCGGGGAAGAGGTAAAACCCGCCCTTCGGCTGAACCATGCGGAAACCGAGCCCGGTCAGGCGATCGACGAGGAGGTCGCGCTTGGCGTGATAGGCCTCGATGTCGACGCTTTCGTGCTGCAGACCGGCCACCAGACGCTGCATCAGTGCGGGAGCGTTGACGAAGCCGAGGACCCGGTTGCAGAAGATCGCGCCCTCCATGAACTGCTCGACCCCTTCCATCTGCGGATTGGCGGCCAGGTAGCCGATCCGCTCTCCCGGCAGGGCCAGATCCTTGGAATGGGAGGTGACGATGACCGCGTTACGAATATGGGCGAAAATGCAAGGGACCTCGACTCCGTCGTAGGAGATGCGGGCATAGGGCTCGTCGGAAATCACCACGATGGTCCGCTGCAGTTCCCGCTCCTTGCGGTCAAGCATCTTGCCCAGAGCCTGCAGGCTTTCCGCAGAATAGATCACCCCGGTCGGATTGTTGGGCGAGTTGATGATGATCGCGCGGGTGTTGGGGTTGATGGCCCGCTCGATGGCGTCGATATCCAGCTCGAAGGTGTGCGGCACGGTGCCGACCGTCCTTGGAGCTCCGCCGTGGTTGTCGATATAGAACATGTACTCGACGAAGTACGGGGCCAGGATAATCACCTCTTCACCGGGATTGAGAACGGTTTTCAGCACCACGTTCAGGGCTCCGCCGGCGCCGCAGGTCATGACAACGTGGCGGGCGGCGACAGGGACGGGGGATTTTTCCGAAAGGACCTCTGCCACCGCCTTGCGGGTCTCCTCGTAGCCGGCGTTGCTCATGTAGCGGTGCATGCCGGGGACGGGATGGCTGGCCAGTTGCAGAAGCTGGCGATGGAGGATTTCGGGAGGCTCGACGGAAGGATTGCCGATGGTGAAGTCGAAGACGTTTTCCTCGCCGTGGATGGCCCGCAGCCGGGCGCCTTCCTCGAACATCTTGCGGATCCAGGAGGCGCGGTTGATGAAGCCGGCGATTTTGTTGGCTATGGTCATGGTTTCTCCTTTATAGCCCTGAACCAGGAATTCATGAGGGTGGACCGAAGTGTATCCGGTGGAGCAAAACCGGTCAAGGAGAAAGGTTTTCGTCTGCTCCGGCGCCAAGGTCATTGCATTTTGGGGACGGATTCGTTAGATTGAGCCGGCGATTCTTAATGCCGGACAAGGTGCGAGGAAGAAACAAATGGTGGACAACAAACTGACCGAACTGCGAAACCTGATCGACGGGATCGACGACGAGATTCTCAGTCTGCTCAATCGCCGGGCGGAAGTCGTGCTCGAGGTCGGGCGCCTGAAGGCGGGCGAAAAAAGGGAGTACTATGTCCCCGCCCGAGAGCGGGCCATCTACGAACGTCTGACGGAGGGCAACCCCGGTCCGTTCCCCAACGAGGGCGTGCGACGGGTGTTTCGGGAAATCATTTCCGCCTCCTTGTCCCTGGAGCACCCCCTGAAGGTGGCGTTTCTCGGACCTCCGGCCACTTTCACCCACCAGGCCGCCCTGCAGCAGTTCGGATTTTCCGCGCAGCTGGTGGCACAGAAGAGCATTCCCGCAGTCTTCGACGAGGTGCTGCGGGGCAGGGCCCCCTACGGCGTGGTTCCGGTGGAAAACTCCAACGAGGGGGTCGTTTCCCATACCCTCGACATGTTCATGCGCTCGGAACTGCAGATCAACGCGGAGATCATGCTCGAGATCCAGCACGATCTGCTGTCGGTGAGCGGCCGGATGGAGGATGTCCGCAAGGTCGTCTCCCATCCCCAGGCCCTGGCCCAGTGCCGGCAATGGCTGGAGGAGAACCTGCCGGACATTCCCCAGTTCGACGTGGCCAGCACCGCCCTGGCGGCCCAGATGGCCGCCGAGGACCCTTCCACGGCCGCCGTTGCAGGGGAGATCGCCTCCTCTATGTATGGACTGAAAACGATCAAGAAGAAGATCGAGGACAATCCTAACAATTACACCCGGTTCCTGGTCATCGGCCGCAACCTTCCCGCGCCGAGCGGCCGGGACAAGACCTCCATCATGTTCAGCGTCAAGGATCAGCCGGGCGTCCTCTACCGGATGCTGGCGCCCTTCAGCGAACGGAATATCAACCTGTCCAAGATCGAAAGCCGGCCGATGAAGCGCAAAGCCTGGGAATATGTCTTTTTCCTCGACATGGAAGGGCACATCGGCGAACCCCGGGTGCGGGAGGCTGTTGACGAACTGAGCCTTTGCTGCCAGGAGCTGAGGGTGCTCGGCTCCTATCCGCGTTCCCGCTGATCTGTTGTCAAATATGCAGGATAAGATCTTGATTCCCAAACTTACAGTGGTGGGCGTAGGCCTGATCGGTGGTTCTCTGGCCCTGGCGCTCAAGGCGGCCGGGCTGGTGGGCGAGGTGGTCGGCGTCGGGCGCGGGCGGGCCAATCTGGAGACGGCCGTGGAGCGGGGGGTCATCGACCGCTTCACCCATGATGTGGGCGAAGGCGTGGAGGGGGCCGATCTGGTTTTCCTGTCCACCCCGGTGCAGACCCTGGCCCGGGTGGCAGCCGAAGCCCTGCCAAGAATGAAACGGGGCGCGGTGCTGACCGATGGGGGCAGCGTCAAGCAGTATGTCATCGAACAGATCGAACCGCTTCTGCCCGCGGGGGTTCACTTCGTGCCGGGGCATCCCATCGCCGGTACCGAACGGACCGGTTCGGCGGCGGCCTTCGCCACCCTCTATCAGGGGCGGCGCTGCATCCTGACCCCCACCGAAAAAACCGACCCCGGCGCCCTCGACCTGGTCACAAAGGCCTGGCAGGGGGCCGGCAGCGAAGTGGTGATCATGGATGCGGATCGTCATGACCGGGTCCTTGCCGCCGTCAGCCACCTCCCTCACATGGTGGCCTATGCCCTGGTCAACACGGTCGCCTGCGAAAACCGTTTCGGTGAAAACATCCTGCACTATTCCGCCGGCGGCTTCAGGGACTTTACCCGCATCGCCTCCTCCGATCCTACCATGTGGCGCGATATCGCTCAGACCAATCGGGAGGCGTTGTTGGAGGTGATCAGCTATTTCGAAACCGTGCTGCAGGAACTGAAAAGCGATATCGCCGCCGGCGACGGGGAAAGTCTTTTCAATTTCTTTCTGCGTTCCAAAGAGAGCCGCGACGCCATACTCTGAACGCCGCGCGGCAGTTCTCAACATTCCGCAATCATTTACGGATGCATTCTATGACAAGGCAAACCATTGAACCGGGCTCGCCCCTCAGGGGCGAAATCACCGTCCCCGGCGACAAATCGATCTCCCACCGCTCGATCATGCTCGGCTCCCTGGCAGAGGGGACCACTGTCGTGCACGGTTTTCTTCAGGGGGAAGACAACCGGGCCACCCTGAACGCCTTCCGCGCCATGGGGGTAGCCATCGAAGAGCTGGCCGACGGCCGGCTGCGGATCGAGGGGCGGGGGCTTCGGGGCCTGCGGGAACCGGCCGATGTTATCGACTGCGGCAACTCGGGCACCACCATGCGCTTGATGCTCGGCCTGCTTTCGGGACAGTCCTTTTTCAGCGTGCTGAGCGGCGACCAGTACCTTCGCAGGCGCCCGATGAAGCGGGTGGTGCGGCCGTTGACCGCCATGGGGGCACGCATCTGGGGCCGGCAGGAGGGGGAACTGGCACCCTTGGCCATTCAGGGCGGTCCGCTGTCCGCCGCCCGCTACGACTCTCCCATCGCCAGCGCCCAGATCAAGTCGGCCCTGCTGCTGGCCGGACTCTATGCCGAAGGCGAAACCACGGTCCGCGAACCGCATCTGTCCCGCGACCACAGTGAACGGATGCTGACCTATTTCGGTGCCGACGTCCGCCCTTTCCCCGGCGGAGTGACCATCGCCGGAGGGCCCGTGCTGGAGGGAAGGGAAGTCTTTGTGCCGGGCGACATCTCCTCGGCCGCCTTCTTCCTGGTGGCGGCCCTGATCACCGCCGGCTCCGAACTGCTTATCCGCCAGGTCGGCATCAACCCCACCCGCAGCGGCGTCATCGATATCCTGCGTGAAATGGGTGGGGACATCCAATTGCAGGACGCCCGGGAACTGTCCGGTGAGCCGGTGGCCGACCTGCTGGTGCGCGGCAGTCCCCTGCGGGGCATCGAAATCGGCGGCGAACTGGTTCCCCGCGCCATCGACGAATTTCCTGTAATCAGTGTTGCCGCCTGCTTCGCCGAGGGGACCACCCTGATCCGGGATGCCCGGGAACTGCGGGTCAAGGAGACCGACCGGATCGCCGCCATGACCGAGGTCCTGACCCTGCTGGGCGGCGAGGTCGAAGCCCGGGAAGACGGCATGTCCATTACCGGAGCGCCCGCTCTGCGGGGCGGCAGCGTCTGTTCCCACGGCGATCATCGCATCGCCATGAGCGCCGCCGCGGCCGCCCTGCGAGCCGATGGCCCGGTAGTCATCGATGATACTGAGTGCACGGAAACCTCCTTCCCGGGATTCTGGGAGTTGCTTCGGTCGGTGAGGAAATGAAAGCTATAAGGAGTGAGGAGTGAGGAGTGAGGAGTGAGGAGTGAGGAGCAGGGCAAGGCTGAAGGCTATAGTTATGTCTTGGAAGATAGGAATGCTGGAGTGAATGATTTGGCTGTTGGCTTTACTCCTCACTCCTCACCCCTCACACCTCACGCAGTTAAAAGGATCTACCGTGAATAAAAAACTGATCATCGCCATCGACGGGCCGTCCGGTTCGGGGAAAAGCACTCTCAGCAAACTGCTGGCGAGGGCGTTGAATTATACCAATATCGATACCGGGGCCATGTACCGGTCCGTAGCTTTGGCCGCTTCACGAGCGGGGATTCCTCCCGAGGATGGGGCAGGCCTTGCCCTGATGTGCGATCGCTTGCGGATCGAGTTTTTGCGGAAGGATGGGGGGGAGCGGGTGATTCTGGATGGCGAGGATGTCTCCGAGGCGATCCGCACCCCGGAGGCCAGCATGCTGGCCTCCCGCTATTCGGCGGTGCCTGAGGTTCGCCGGGCCATGGTCGGTCTGCAGCGGAAGATGGGTGCCGATGGCGGAGTGGTGCTCGAAGGGCGGGATATCGGTACGGTGGTTTTCCCTGATGCCGATGTCAAATTTTTCCTTCTGGCGAGTCCCGAGGAACGGGGCCGCCGGCGCTACGAGGAATTGAAGGCAAAAGGGCTTCCGGTGGATCTCCAGAAGACGGTGGCCGAAGTTCAGGCGCGCGATGAGGCCGACTCCGTTCGGGAACACGCTCCCCTAATCCAGGCCACGGATGCCCTGGCCATCGATACCACCCGCATGAACATTGATGAAGTTCTGCAGGAAATGGTTCGGGTGATTCGGGAGCGGGAGACCAGATAGCAACCTGTATCGGTGTCTATTGATGTTCGTTGTCGTGAAGCGTTAGCGAAACGGTTGTCGTAATCGTAATCGGATTTGCAACGATAAACCGAATTGCCCGACCAATTGTAGCTTTCACTCCATTCGAAAGGTGCTTTCCGGTGAAAATCATACTGGCCGCCAGTGCCGGGTTCTGCTTCGGAGTCAAACGGGCTACCCAGCTGGCCTTCGAGGCTGCGGAGAAGAATGCGAGCATCTGCTCCCTGGGCCCTATCATCCATTCGCCCCAGGTGGTCAAGGCCCTCGAAGACAAGGGGGTGAAGGTTGTGAACAGGGTCGAAGACATCGGGGAGGGGGAGGTCATCATCCGCTCCCATGGCATCACCGCCGAGGAGCTCGACCATATCCACAGCCGCAATCTGAGCATCGTCGACGCGACCTGTCCCTTTGTAAAAAAGGCTCAGGACTACGCCACCAAGTTGTGCGCAGAAGGCTATTCGGTGGTGCTGGTCGGGGAAAGGGATCACCCGGAGGTGCAGGGCATCATCAGTTATACCCGGGGGGGTGAGGTTTTCGTCGTCGCTGACTGGCATGAGGCAGGGAGGCTGCCGAACCGGAGCAAAATCGGCATCGTCGCCCAGACGACCCAGTCCTTCAAAAATCTTCGACAGGTGACCGACGTCTGCCTGGAAAAGTGCAAGGAGGTCCGGGTCTTCAACACCATATGCGATGCGACCTCGGTGCGCCAGGATGAAGCCCGGAAAATCGCCAGGGAGTCCCAGTTGATGCTGGTGGTCGGCGGCTTCAACAGCGCCAACACAACCCGGCTTGCGCAGATCTGCAAGGACATTCAGGCCCGCACCTATCACGTCGAAACCGCCGACCAGATCCGGGGCGAATGGTTCGCCGGTGTGGAGATCACAGGTATAACCGCAGGGGCTTCCACCCCCAGGTGGATCATCGACGAGGTGGTCGAAAGGGTCAGAGGGATCGCCGGCGAAAAAAAATAATTGTTTGTTTTTTTGCCCGTCCCGTGATAGGTTGCCCCCTATGACTTCGCGTCATACTGTCGTTCTGCGACAGGAATATTGTGAGGGGGTAACTTACTTAAATGGTGGAAAGCAAAGAAACTATCAACAAAAACATTGAAAAAGATCTGTTTGGCGACGAGCAGGAGTTCGACGAGGGTGAGCAGAGTTTCAGCGAACTTTTTGAGAACAGCATCAGGGAACTGAACGTGGGGGACGTGGTCGAGGGGACCATCGTCCAGATCAATCCCGATTCGGTCGTGGTTGATGTCGGCTACAAATCCGAAGGGATCATCCCGATCAGCGAGCTTGCCGATGAGAACGGCAAGGTCAACGTGGAGGTTGGCGACAAGATCGACGTTCTGTTCGAGAAACGGGAAAACGAAAACGGTCTCATCGGTCTGTCCAAGGAAAAAGCCGACCGCCAGAAAATCTGGAACGGCCTCGAGGAAGATGCGGTGGTTGAAGGACGGATTACCAGCCGCATCAAGGGCGGCCTTTCCGTCGATATCGGCGTGGCGGCATTTTTGCCCGGATCGCAGGTCGATCTGCGGCCCGTACGCAATCTGGACAAACTGCTCGGGGAAACCTTCGAGTTCAAGATCATCAAGCTCAACAAACGTCGCGGGAATATCGTGCTGTCGCGGCGGGTGCTCCTCGAAGAGCAGCGGGAGAGCCAGCGCAAACACACCCTGCGGGCGCTCGAGGAGGGCCAGGAAGTTGATGGCGTGGTCAAGAACCTCACCGACTACGGTGCGTTCATCGACCTCGGCGGCATCGATGGCCTGCTGCACATCACTGACATGTCCTGGGGTCGCGTTGCCCATCCCTCCGACGTACTGGCGGTGGGTGACAAGATCAATGTCAAGGTCCTCAAGTTCGACCAGGAGCGGGAGCGCGTCTCTCTCGGCCTGAAGCAGATGATCCCCGATCCCTGGCTCAATGTCTCCGAGAAGTACCCTGTCGGCTGCAAGGTGACCGGCAAGGTCGTCAGCCTGACCGATTACGGCGCATTCATCGAACTCGCCGAAGGCGTGGAAGGTCTCGTCCATGTTTCGGAGATGAGCTGGACCAAGCGGATCAAGCATCCCAACAAGCTGCTCAATATCGGCGACGAGATCGAAACTGTGGTGCTGGCCCTCGATATTCCCAACCGGCGGATTTCCCTCGGCCTGAAGCAGGTCGAGCGCAATCCCTGGGATATCATCGGGGAGAAATTCCCCATCGGCACCATCATCGAAGGGCAGGTCAAGAACATCACCGATTTCGGGATTTTCGTCGGAGTTGATGAGGGTATCGACGGTCTGGTTCACATTTCCGACCTCTCCTGGACCAAGCGGATCAAGCATCCTTCCGAGCTTTACAAGAAAGGTGATCTGGTCCGGGCCGTGGTTCTCAACATCGATCGGGATAACGAGCGCTTCTCCCTCGGCATCAAACAGCTCAATTCCGATCCCTGGCAGACCATCACCACCCGTTACGCACCCGGGACCATGATCAAGGGCCGGGTAACCTCGGTGACCGATTTCGGCATCTTCCTGGAAGTGGAGGAAGGGATTGAAGGTCTGATCCACGTATCCGAAATCAGCAAGGACAAGGTCGACTCTCCCAAGGACTTCGCCAAGGTCGGCGATGAGCTGGAAGCCGTGGTCCTGAATGTCGACACCTCGGAGAGGAAGATCGCGCTGTCGATCAAACACCTGGCGGAGCGGAAGGAAAAAGCCGAAGTGGACGCTTTTATCGGTGCCCAGAAGAATGCTACATCCAATTTCGGCGATATCCTGCAAGGCGCGCTGAACAAGGCCGGTGGCGAAAACGAAGACGAAGACGAATAATTTTCTCATTTAGTTCAGGTCCCCGCGTCATGCGCGGGGACCTGTTTCTTGTGGATATGCGATGAAGAAAAAGCCTTTCGTAATGGCCCTGCTGACCTTTGGGGCCATTTTCGTTTTCTTTTTCCTGCTGGTTCTCGTTCTCGGCCGTATCTCAAGCCCTTCGGGCAGCTTTACACTGGGCGACAAGATCGGCTTCGTGGAGGTTAACGGCGCAATTCTAGCCTCCGAAGATATCGTCGAGCAGTTGAACGCGTTTCGGGAGGACGACTCCATCAAGGGGGTCGTGCTGAGAATCAATTCCCCTGGTGGCGGCGTCAGTCCATCCCAGGAGATCTATCAGGAAGTGAAAGCCCTGGCCGCGGCCAAGCCGGTCGTTGTTTCGATGGCCTCTGTAGCCGCATCGGGCGGATACTATATCGCTGTTCCCGCCCATCGGATTCTGGCCAACCCCGGGTCGATCACCGGCAGCATCGGGGTGATCATGGAGTTCACCAATCTGCAGGAGCTTTTTCAAAAAATTGGCCTTAAAAGTCAGGTGGTCAAAAGCGGACAGTACAAGGATATAGGATCCCCGTTCCGGCCCATGTCCGAGGTGGATCGTCAACTTCTGCAGAATCTGATAGGGGACGTCCATGAGCAGTTCGTAACCGCGGTGGCCGAAGGCCGCCGACTTGAAGTGCAGCAGGTACGTGAAATAGCCGACGGGCGCATCTTTACCGGGCGCCAGGCCATGGAATCGGGGTTGGTTGACCAACTGGGGGGATATCAGGAAGCTATTCGTGTCACTGCGGAACTGGCCGGTATCGAGGGGGAACCGAAGGTGGTCTATCCCCAGCGCGACAAGGCTGCATTGCTGGAATATTTTGTGCAGGAAACTACTCGGCTGGTCAGGCAGAGTCTCAAAGAAGACAATGTCGGCCTGGAGTTTCTCTGGTCTGCTAAATAAAGGGGAGGGTTGATATGACGAAGAGTGAACTGATTGAGCAGCTTTCTTTCAAAAACGGTCTTTTGAGCAAAAAAGAGTCCGAACTGGTGGTGAATACCGTGCTCGACAGTATCCGCAATGCACTGGTCGGGGGGGAGAGGGTTGAAATTCGCGGCTTCGGGTCCTTCACCATCCGTACCCGGGAAGCCCGGGAAGCACGGAATCCCAAAAGTGGAGAAATCGTCAAGATTCCCATCAAAAAAACCGCTTTTTTCAAAACCGGCAAGGAACTCAGGGAACGGGTCAACGGCCAGGATTGAGTTGATCCTTTAGGGGAAAAGGCACCATGGGGATCCATCAACAAACACATCCTTCCATATCCCCGGTTTATGTGGGTGAGCCAGTGGAACTGGCGCCCGGCATGGCTGCGGCTCGTTTGCTGACGAATGCGGAGATGTGCGCCGACCCCCGGGGGCTCGTTCATGGAGGTTTTACCTTCGGGCTTGCGGATTACGCCGCCATGCTGGCGGTCAACCATCCCAATGTCGTGCTTGGGGGTGCGGAAACCCGATTTCTCGCTCCGGTGAGATGCGGTGAGGTCATGGTGGCCCGGGCTCAACTGGAAGAGGAAAAAGGGCGCAAGCGCCTTGTGCGTTGTCAGGTTTTTGTCGAAGAACGGCTTGTCTTCGAAGGAAATTTTGTCTGCTATGTGCTGGACGGGCATGTTCTGGATCAGTGAAAAGGAAATCCTGCGTCGGAACCTTCCTGGTGCCAGGGATTTTCATTTAAAAAGGCCCCGTTCTGGCGAACCGGGCCTTTTTATTTGCGGGGATCGAGGTTCCCTTGCCCCTGGCTCAAGGGGATCGACTCCGGGATGCCGGGTGCCGTCCTTTGTCATGACCGGACAGAACTATTTCCGCCCTTGACAGCCGCTTCAGGCGTCCCACTGCAGGGTGGGCTGGCTCACCACGGCGCAGGTCAATAAGCTGCACGACAAACTGTTGGTCAATGAAACGGAAGCAAAGCCCGCACATCCCAGAGGGAGATCAGGCGCGAAGCCCTTTGTAGTGAGATTAGCAAAAATTTATGACTTGTCAATCGGATGGGATATCCAGGCGACGGGTCAAAATGATCGGAGCGGTCTTGTCCCGGAAAACATACCGATTGAAAGTCGTCGATCCTGTCGGGGATCTGCGGCTTGATCAGTTTATTGCAAATGAGATTGGAGAACTGTCCCGGGCCATGGCCCGGAAAGTCATCGATTTCGGAGGGGTTCATGTCGATGGGAGGCGGGTGGGGCGCTGCTCCTTTCCGGTCAAGGCCGGGCAGCAGATTGAAGTCTATCTGGATGGGATGCCTCTGATTGTTGCCGAACTCGGTCCTGGTGACATTCTTTTTCGGGATCCTTATCTGCTTGCTATCAACAAAACGGCCGGAATCGATTTTCAACCCACCCATGCCCGCTACAAGGGGACGGTCTACGAAACCATTCTCAGGTACCTGGGATCGGGGTCGGGCAGGAAGGCACCTCAGGTCGGAATGGTGCAACGCCTCGATCGCGACACCTCCGGAGTGGCCCTATTTTCCGTCCATCCCGCTGCGCATCGAGGTCTGACCAAGCTGTTCAGTGAACACAAGGTTCGGAAAAAGTATCTGGCTCTGATCGGGGGACGGCTGCCGGACCGGGAAGGGACCTTCCGCTCGCTTCTTGCCCGCCAGCATCGGACGAATCTGATGAAGAGCGTGGACAGGGGAGGCAAGGAAGGGATTACCAGCTACCGTGTGAGGGAGGAACTGGAAGGTGCATCCCTGGTCGAGGTTGAAATCCCGACGGGCAGGTCCCATCAGATCCGGGTGCATTTTTCCGAAGCAGGCTGCCCTCTGCTCGGGGATACCAGGTACGGAGGTGTCGACCGCGTGGCAGAGACCGTCATCCCCAGGCACATGCTTCATGCCCTCAGCCTGGAACTGGTTCATCCGGTCACCAGAGAGAATCTTGCGCTGACCGCCCCCCTGCCCGCGGACATGCTCAAGGTCATCAGGGAACTGCAAAAGGAATCGGGCTGATCTTATGGGGGCTTGAATCGGTCTTCAAAAACCCGAGCAGAAACACTTTCTTCAACACCATACGGGAAATATGATGTTAGCTTATCCAGATATCGATCCGGTCGCCTTTCAGATAGGTCCCCTGGCTGTTCGCTGGTACGGGCTGATGTATCTGCTCGGATTCGTTGCCGCCTTCTTTCTTATTCGCCATCTCGCCCGACTGCGCAAAATGCCTCTCTCCGGCGACGAACTTTCCGACCTGCTTTTCTACTCCATGCTGGGAGTCATCCTGGGCGGTCGGCTGGGCTACGTTCTGTTCTACGATGCACTTTACTTCCTGCAGCATCCCCTCGAGATTCTTGCCGTCTGGCAGGGCGGAATGAGTTTTCACGGCGGGCTGCTGGGAGTGGTGGCGGCCGCCTGTTTCTTCTGCTGGAAAAAGAAAAAGCCCTATCTGCTGACCGGAGATATCCTGGTTACGGCCGCCACCATCGGCCTGGGGCTCGGACGGCTGGGAAACTTCATCAACGGCGAACTGTGGGGGCGGGAAACGGATGTTCCCTGGGGGATGGTCTTCCCCGGGGCCGGGCCGCTGCCCCGTCATCCCAGTCAGCTTTACGAAGCGTTTCTCGAAGGGATTCTGCTGTTCGCCATCCTCTATTTTCTCCATCGCCGCAAGGTGGCCAGCGGGGTACCTTTTTTCAGTTTTCTGCTGTTCTATGGGGTCTTCCGCCTGGTGGCTGAACTGTTCCGGCAGCCCGACCCTCACCTCGGATTTCTCTGGGCAGGGGTGACCATGGGGCAGATGCTTTCGGTTCCAATGATTCTTGCAGGTGTGGGGGGACTGGTCTGGCTTCGGGTTTCCGGGAGGACGCAGTGACTGCAGCGGACGGTATCATTTTCGATTGCGACGGGGTGCTGTTCGAGAGCCTGCAGGCGAACCTGGCTTATTACAACACGATCCTGCGGCAACTGGGAGAACCGGAGGTGACGCTCGAGGACGCGGAAAGGGTCCATCTGTGCCATACCGCCGCCACTCCCCGGGTCTTCGAGGTTCTGCTCGGTGCCGACAGGGTGGAGGAGGCGCTGGCTCTGGCCAGGGACCTAGGGTTCCGTCAGTTCATATCACTGATGGTGCCTGAACCGGGCATCCGGGAGGTACTCGCCCGGCTGTCGCAACAGATTCCTCTTGCGGTCGCTACCAACCGGGGCAACAGCATGGCGGAACTGCTGGGCCATTTCGACCTCTACCGCTATTTCCAAACTGTCGTCACCAGCCGGGATGTAAAGCAGCCCAAGCCCAGCCCGGATATGCTGCTGCTGGCCTCGCAGCGCCTGGGGATCGTGCCGGAGAGGCTGCTGTTCGTCGGCGATTCAGAACTGGATCTCCAGGCGGCCCGGCAGGCGGGAATCCCTTTCGCGGCCTACAAAAAGCCCCTCGATGGGGACTTCAGGATCGAAGACCATGAGGAGCTGTTGAACCTGGTGTTTCCCCCAGCTTCGGGAGTCCTTTGAGGTTCTGCAGGAATCAAGGGGATTTCAGAGTTTTTTCCATTTCCAGGACATTGCCCTGGGCCATCCGCCGGTAGCTGACCCTGTCCATCAATGCCCGCATGATATAGATACCCCGGCCATGATCCTGCAGGCATTTATCCTCGAGTTCCTGCTCGGTAGTCGGGAGGGAACAGATATCGAACCCCTGACCCTGGTCGTAAACCCGTATCAGCAGGCGGTGGTCCTGTATGCTGATGCTGATGTGAACTTCATCGGCAGGTGATTCCGCTCGGGCATGTTTAATGGCGTTGGCAACGGCTTCGGTCAAAACCAGATTGATGTGATAGGCCAGCTCTTCCCGATCCCCACGGTATTTTTGCAGGGTTTGCGCCAGGGACTCGCCGATTTTGCCGATCAGGCTGAGGTAGCGGGTTTCGTTGGGCACCCGGATGTCTAACTCGATTTTTTCATTCATTCTGCCACCGGCCGGCGGTTGTTTTTATTCCCCGAAACTCTCGAAGGCCTTTACCTGGTCCGGAAAGATTTCGAATACCCGATGCAGCCGGGTGAGCTCGAACATCGATTGCACCTGCGGCTGAAGATTGCAGAGTTTCAGATTGCCGTTTCGGGCACTGGCGTTCTTGAACCCCGAAACTAGGGCACCCAGTCCGGAAGAATCGACGAAGCGCACCTCCCCGAGGTCGACCACCATGTCCTTCTTCCCCTCCTCGAAAAGATTCAGCATCTGGCCTTTCAGATCCGAACTGTTATGGGCATCCAGTCTCTCTTCCTTGACTTCAATCAGGACGATCGCGTTATTTTCAGCAACTTTGGTCTGCATTCACTTTCTCCCCTGCCGTTTTTCGGTATTTCAGTGTGAAGAACCTGGCGTAATTCCCCATTCGACGAAAGGACATGTTTGCCGGGTTCCAGATCATTGGCTAAATGATAGCATGTTTGGTGATCGTTCGAGAACTGTCTTTCCCGTCAAACGAAGGGTTTTGGCAGATCAGGCCGCAGCAGGGCATTCCTGAAAGTCAGGACCTGTCGCCGTATTTTTCCAGCAACTGATACAAAACTTCGGCGACGGTCGACTCCACAGGGGCCTGGCCATCGACCTCGAGCAGATCCTCTTCCGGCTGCGGCGTATCGAAAGCTGCCGCCTGGCGGTCTAAAAGATCCCGTCGTCCATCCGAAGCTTCTGCGGAATCGTGCTGCCGCCGGTCGAGACGCTGCAGCATCGTGTCCCGATTGCAGACAACATGCAGAATCAGACAGGGAACCCCTCGTCCTTCTGCCGCCCGGCGCAGGGACTCCCTTCTCTGATACCGGGAGAAGGAGGCGTCAGCCAGGGCCGTTTTCCCCTTTTCCACGGAATCCAGGGCGAGGGTTTGCAGCAGGGCATAAGTCCGATCGGAAAAATCCGGGCTGTAGATGCCCTGCAAATAATCCTCGGTCTGCCTTGCCCGGCTGTTGATCCCTGCCAACTCCTTGCGCAGCAAGTCGGAACGGATCAGTCGGCCGCGCAGACTACCGGCCAGGGCCTTTGCCAACGTCGTTTTTCCACTGCCCATCAGCCCGCAGGTGGCGATGAGCGCTGGGGGACAGATGGTGCCGAGAGCCAGATTGAAGTATCGTGCTGCTTTAGCCGCGGCTTCCCGGCGGGTGCTGGCCGGTGCTGCGGCATCTGCACAAAGAAAGGACTCCACCTTTCCCCGGACCCAGGCCCGATAGACCTTGTAGAAAACCAGAAGTCTGGCTGTTTCATCCGTCGGTTGCCGGCCTTCGGTATAGCTGGCGAGAACGCCTGAGGCAAGATCGGGTCGACCGCGAAATTCAAGATCCATCAGCAGGAAGGCCAGATCGGCCAGCACGTCCGCGACCCGGAAGCGGCGGTTGAATTCGATGCAGTCGTAGATGCAGATCGGTTCCGTAAAGCAGATATGCTCGCAGTGAAGATCGCCATGGCCTTCCCGGACAAACCCCTCCGTTTCCCGACGCCGCAGCAGGTCTTGGTTTCTCGCCAGAAAATGCTCCACCCAGCACCGCATCAGATGGAAGGTCCGGGGGGGCAGGGTGCGGCCGACAAAAGGAGCGGTCTGGTCGAAGTTCTCCTGCCAGTTCCTGCGGATCGTCTCGAGGGATCCTTCCTGTCGGGGGTCCTGCACAGGTTCGAGACGGGAATGAAACTCGGCGATTCTGCAACCCAGGCGGGGCATTTTGCCGGGTAGATCAGGATCATTTTCCGAAAGCAAATTGGAAAGCAGAAGGTTTTCCGGCAGTTGACGCATGACAACTGCATAATCGATGGTGGTGCCGGGCCCGTTCAAAACGATTCTTCCCCCCTCCAGCCGGATGTCCGCGACTCCCAGGTAGATGTCCGGACATAGCCGGCGATTGAGACGGACTTCCTCATGGCAGTAGAAGCGGCGCTGCTCCAGTGAAGTGAAATCGAGAAACCCGAAATTGACCGGTTTCTTGACCTTGTAAACAGTGCCATTGAGAAAGTACAAGCGGGACGCGTGGGTTTCTTTGAACTGTACGGGGCCTCGAGGACTCGAGAAGGTCTCCGGGTTCATGAGGGCATGATGCAGAGTTTCCTGGTTCATCCGTAGCAGAGCCTTTCCTCTGAGAAAGGTATCACAGCCGGAAGCCGTGTAAAGTGTCGCGGAATGGATATTTCTGTTTCAATTGCTGAAATTGACGCTAAGATGGGACTGTGGTACAAAACCCTTACTCTGTTTTTTTTCGAATCCGAATAACCCCCAGTGCCTGCCGCAACAGGTCAGCGCGACCCAGCCCTTTTGCCTATTCCTTTGACTGTTTTGTGAAATCCATGGGAGCCTGAATCATGGTAAGGTTTCTGCTGTATCTGCTGATTTTGACGTGTTTGAACGGCTGCTTGGCGGCGGCGACAGATAACTCAATCCCTCCGGCGCCGGCTGAAACACCTGCTTCGGACACGCCTCCCCAGCGTTACCGGTCGCTGCTGGTCGAGCCGGAAGGCGAGGCTCTATATCACTATGGTCGGGCCCAACTCCTGGCTGTCGATGGGGAATTCGCCAAGGCCCTTGGCGCTCTTGAAAAGGCCCTGCAGCTCGATCCCGATTCCGGTTATCTGCTACTTTTCAAAGCGGAACTCCACCTTTCGATGAACCAGGTCGAACCGGCCCTCAGGGCCGCGGAAGATGCCCTGCTCCAGCAACCCGACAGCCCCTATATTCATGAACTGCTGGGGAATGTCTATTTTGATCTGGAAAAGGACGACAAGGCGATCCCTCATCTGCGCTGGATCATCGAGTCGAATCCCGACGATCAGGCCGCCTGGCTGCGTCTGGCTGTGGCATACGCCAGGGCGAAAGACGCCGAGTCCGCGGTCTCAGTGCTGAAGAAGGTGCTGGAGCGGGATCCCGAATCCCTGCTGGCCCGTCTCACCCTGGCCCGCATCTATCGCCAGATCGGTTTGACCTCCCTGGCGGAGGATACTTTCCGGGATATCATTGCCCGGCGTCCGGAACTGGAATCCACATATCTGGAACTGGCCAGCCTCTACCAGGAGCAGGGGGATCTGCAGAAAGCTGTCGACCTGTTTCGGGAGGCTCTCCGGAACAACCCATCCAACGACGGGCTCCATCTTCGCTTTGTCCGGTTTCTGGCCAGCGTCGGCCGTTTCGATGCTGCTCTTGATGAATTGGAAAAAATTTTGGCCCGTCGCCCGGATGATCCTGAAATCCATCGGCTTCGCGGTCTGGTAGAGTTGGAACAGCGCCAGTGGCAGCCCGCCGCCGAGGCATTTTCCCGCGCTTTGCAGCTGGCTCCGGAATCGCACGAGGTTCGTTTCTATCTTGGGACGGCTCTGGAACGGTTGGAAAAATGGCAGCCGGCCGCCGAGGTCTTTCTGGCCATCCCCGCCGATTCCGAGCTTTTTGGCGACGCCACCAGCCACCTGGCTTTTCTGTATCACCGGATGGGCCAAATCGACGACGCCATCCGGCTCCTGAACGAACGCCTTCCGGGACTGGAACCGCGGGGGGAACACTATTCCTACCTGGCCGCCCTGTATGAGGAGCAAAATCAGGTGGACAAAGCGCGGGAGGTGCTGAAAAAGGGGCTCCAGGCGCTCCCCGAGAACCCTGAACTGCTGTATCACAGCGGGTTGCTGCTGGAAAGGGAGGGGAGCAGCGACGCAGCCCTGGAGAAGATGAAACGGACGATCCAGCTCGATCCCAAACATGCCGAGGCCCTCAATTTCATCGCCTACGCCTATGCTGAAAAGGGTGAGAACCTGGAAGAGGCTCTGGATCTGGCCCGCCGTGCCGCCGCCCTGAACAACGAAGGGCATATCCTGGATACCCTCGGGTGGGTCTATTTCAAAATGGGGCGACTGGATCAGGCCCGCCCCGAACTGGAAACCGCTGCCGCCCTGTTGCCGGAAGATTCCGTGGTGCTCGGGCATCTGGGCGATCTTTACCGAAGTCTGGGGATGCATGAACGGGCCCGGGCCATCTATCGAAAGGTGCTGGAACTGACACCCGACGACCAGGCGACCCGACAGAAGCTTCGGGGGCTGGATGAAACATCCCCTTCCCGGGGAGAAAAGAAGGGACAGGAATCCACAAGATGAAAAGGCTGCAAATCTCTCTGTTGATCCTGGTCTGCCTCGGCTCGGCCCTGTTCGGCTGCCGCCCGGTGGTTCCACGAGTGGCGCTGCCCCCGGTTGCTGAAGAGACCCTGCTGCAGCAGGCGGCCGCCAGCGGCAAGGCTTTTCATTCCCTGCGGGGGATGGCGGCCATCCGTGCGGATATCGAGGGGAAAACGACCAATGCCCGCCAGGTGGTGTTGCTGCAGAAACCGGCCAACCTGCGGACCGAAATTCTGGGTCTTTTCAACCAGCCGGCTCTGCGCGTGGCCGTCCACCGGAACCTGCTGACGGTGCACGTTCCCAAGGACCAGCTGTTTCTGCAGGGACCGGCCACAGCGGGCAACATGGCCCGCTTCACCCTGCTGCCCCTGGGCGTCGAGGAGCTGGTCCGTCTCGCACTGTACGACGTCCCGCTGATTCCTTATGTCGACAGCTTGGTGTCCATTGAGGAGGACCGGTACGTTCTCCATCTGACCGATGCCCGGGGGGACGCCCAGATCCTGACCTTCGATAGAAAGCTTCGGCTCTGCGGAGTGGAATACTATCGGCAGGGAGATCTGCTGCTGCGGGTGGGCTACGATCAGTTTGACGATCAGCCGGGCGCGTTTCCCCGCAGGGTTTCCCTGGCCATGCCGCTGCAACAGGCCAGCCTGATCATGGATTATGCCGATCTGGAACTGAACCAAGAAATACCGACCGAGCGATTTGTCCTGGAGCCTCCGGCAGGAACCGAGGTCCGATGGCTGCCTGACAACGCCGGCTGAAACCATAATCGAGAAGGGATAGGGAATGTCGCTTAAATGGATCGCTTTTCTTTGTTTTGCCCTTTTGCTGGGTGCCTGCAGCGAGAGGGACCCGGATTCGGTCCCGCTGGCGGAGGCCGAGCCGGCCTACGGGGATACCTTGATCCTGGGGAGTATCGGCGATGCCTCCAACCTTTTGCCCGTGCTGGCCTCCGACTCGGCTTCCTCCGATATCAACGGTCTGGTCTACAACGGTCTGGTCCGTTACGACAAGAACCTGCAGGTCGAGGGGGATCTGGCTGAAAGCTGGGAAATTTCAAAGGACAACCTGACGATCACCTTTCACCTGCGGCGGGATGTGCGATGGCATGACGGAAAACCCTTTACCGCGGAAGACGCCCTCTTCACCTACCGCCTGCTGGTCGATCCGAAGACCCCCACCGCCTATGCCGAGCGCTACCTGCAGGTGGACAAAGCCGAGGTGCTCGACCCCTACACCTTCCGCGTCACGTACAAAAAACCGCTGGCGACAGCCCTGATCAGCTGGGCTTTCGCCATCCATCCGAAACATCTGCTGGAAGGAACGGATATCACCCAAAGCCCGTTTTCCAGCCGACCCGTGGGTACGGGCCCCTACCGGTTCGTGGAATGGCGCCGTGGGGAGAAGATCGTCCTGGAAGCCAACCCGGATTATTATGAGGGTCGGCCCTATCTGCGCCGGGTGGTCTACCGTGTCATTCCGGATACCTCCACCATGTTCCTGGAACTGCAGTCCGGCGGTCTGGACCTGATGGGCCTGACCCCCCTGCAATATGCCATGCAGACAAACACGCCGGCCTTCAACCGCCGTTTCAACAAATATCGGTATCCGGATTTTTCCTACACCTATCTCGGCTATAACCTGCGTCGTCCCCTGTTTCAGGACAAACGGGTGCGCCAGGCCATGTCCTTTGCCATCGACAAACAGGAGCTTGTCGAGGGGGTGCTCCTCGGGCTCGGGCAGGTCGCAACGGGACCCTACAAGCCCGGCAGCTGGCCCTACAACCCGGATGTGCCCCGTTATCCCTATGATCCTGAAAAGGCCAGGACCCTGCTGGCTCAGGCCGGCTGGACCGATAGCGACGGCGACGGCATTCTGGACAAGGACGGCAAGCCTTTCGCCTTCACCATCCTGACCAATCAGGGCAACGATCAGCGGATCAAGAGCGGTGAAATCATCCAGAGACGGTTCCGGGAGGTGGGCATCGATGTGAAGCTGCGGGTTCTCGAATGGGCCTCCTTTCTGAAGGAATTCCTGGAGCCGGGGAATTTCGATGCCGTCATCATGGGCTGGACCATTCCTATCGATCCCGACAGTTACGAAATCTGGCATTCGAGCAAGATCCGTCCGAGGGAGCTGAATTTCATCCAGTTCCGGAACGAGGAGGTCGATCGCCTTCTGGAAACAGGGCGGCGGTCCCTCGACCAGGCTGAACGGAAGAGAGTTTATGACCGCCTGCAGGTGATTCTGGCCGAGGAACAGCCTTACACTTTCCTGTACGTGCCCGACTCGTTGCCGGCCGTGGCCAGTCGAGTCCAAGGCATAGAACCGGCTCCTGCGGGGATCATGCATAATTTCATTCAATGGTACGTGCCTGAGGATGAACAGAAGTATCAGCGCTGAAGACATAGGCCAACAGCCGATTTCGATTTCGATCCCGATTTCGATTTTGAGAAAAAACGGTTAAACAACTCTCAATCAGGTAGCCCGGATGTTGCTATATATCGGAAAACGGCTGTTGTTGATGGTGCCCCTGCTGCTGGGCATCACGCTCATCTCCTTTGTCGTGGTGCATCTGGCTCCGGGGGAGCCGACGGATCTTCAGACCCAGCTCAATCCCGAGGTCAGCACCGAGCTCCAGGAGAGGCTCCGGGCCCAGTACGATCTGGACAAACCGCTCCTGGTGCAGTACGGCAAATGGCTGGGGAGGCTGGCGCAGCTCGACTTCGGCCGGTCCTTTTCCCAGGACCGGAGGCCGGTCACCGAAAAGATCGCCGAACGGCTCCCGGTCACGATCCTGATCAACGTCCTCTCCATCGGGTTGATCCTGGCCGTATCGATCCCTATCGGCATCATTTCCGCCGTCCGGCGCAATACCAATTTCGACCGGATGACCACCATCTTCGTCTTCATCGGTTTCGCTACCCCTTCCTTCTGGCTGGCCCTGCTGCTGATGGACCTGCTCGGCGTCCGCTTTGGACTTTTCCCGATTGCCGGTCTCAAGTCCCTCGGTCATGAATACCTGGGGCCTTTAAGACAGGTGGTGGATATCCTGCACCACCTGATTTTGCCGGTTTTCGTTTCGGCCTTCGGTGGTCTGGCCGGTTTTTCCCGCTACATGAGGGGTAACATGCTGGAGGTGGTGCGGCAGGACTACATCCTCACCGCCCGGGCCAAAGGTCTGTCGGAAAGGGCGGTCATCTGGCATCACGGCCTGCGCAACGCCCTGCTGCCGGTGATCACCATTCTCGGTCTGGCGGTCCCCGGTCTGATCGGCGGCAGCGTCATCTTCGAGACGATCTTCGCCATTCCGGGGATGGGCAAGCTGTTCTACGATGCCGTCATGATGCGGGATTATCCGGTAATCATGGGCATTCTGGTCATCGGCGCGGTCCTGACCCTGGTCGGCAATCTGCTGGCCGACCTCAGCTACGCCCTGGCGGACCCGCGCATCCGGCATCGATGAGGTAGCTTTTCGATTGGATCCTTCGACCCATAAGTCCTATGAGTCCCATAGGTCCTATGATGAGAGCTTTAGCCCATGAACCCTGAAAAAAAATCCTTCTGGTTCGATGTCTTCTGGCCCCGCCTGCGAAAAAACCGCATGGCCATGGCCGGGGCCGCCATCGTGCTGCTCATGTTTCTGCTGGCGATCTTCGCCCCCCTGCTGGCCGACGATCCGGGACAGATCGATATTTCCCGGAGGCTCCAGCCTCCGGACTTGAACCACCTCATGGGCACCGACGACCTCGGCCGGGATGTGCTGACCCGCATCCTCTACGGGGCCCGGATCTCTCTGATGGTCGGATTTGTGGCGGTGGGCATCGCTACCACCATCGGCGTGCTGTTGGGGGCGCTCGCGGGTTATTACGGACGCTGGGTCGACGGCTTGATCATGCGTTTCGTCGACATCATGCTCTGCTTTCCGACTTTCTTTCTGATTCTGGCGGTGGTCGCCTTTCTCGAGCCGTCCATCTGGAACATCATGATCATTATCGGTCTGACCGGGTGGATGGGAGTCTCCCGTCTGGTCAGGGCCGAATTCCTCTCCCTGCGGGAACGGGAATTCGTGATTGCAGCCAGAGCAGGCGGGGCCCGTGACGGCCGCATCATTTTCCGTCATCTGCTGCCGAATGCCCTGTCTCCGGTGCTGGTCTCGGCGACCCTGGGGGTGGCCGGCGCCATCCTCACCGAAAGCGCCCTGTCTTTTCTCGGCATCGGCGTGCAGCCGCCGACCCCCTCCTGGGGCAATATGCTCATCGCCGGCAAGCAGACTCTCGGCACCGCCTGGTGGCTGTCGGCTTTCCCCGGCCTGGCCATTCTTGTGACCGTTCTGGGGTACAACCTGCTGGGCGAAGGGATTCGGGACGCCCTCGATCCGCGGATTCGGGATTGAGCATCGGCGATAACGATTTTCGAGGAAAACGCCATGAAAACGGGCCGCAACGATCCATGCCCCTGCGGCAGCGGGAAAAAATTCAAAAAATGCTGCCTGGGTGATGAAGACGCCGGGAGCTGCCCTGCCGGCGTCTTTCCGGCCGCTCTGGTAGAGGCGCGCCGCCGCGCCTTTGCCGAACAGGATTTCGGCTTTATCTACGACAGCTATCATCCGGATTCCCCCTTTCGCCGGCATTTCCCCAATCGCCGGGGATACCTGATCTACGCCCGCAGGGAATTGCGCGGTGCCTTCGAAATCCTGCAGTGCCGGGTCCTGGGGGAAGAGTTCCCCTCCGAAGGAGAGGCGCGGGTGCTGTTCTATCTCGACGTCCTGCATGGCGCGGAAAGGCTGGAAACCATCGAATTGTCCCGGTTCCTGCAAGTCGGCGGGGTCTGGCTCTACCACTCCGGCCACAAGGTCCCCCGCAGCGCCTTTGACAAACCCCTGGAGGAGATCGAGCCCGGCGAGGTGGAACGGCTGGCGGAGGGAATCAGTTTTTAACAAATGCTTAAAATGAAAGAGCCTGGACCTCGTAGATCACGAAGGTGCACGAAGGGGAAAACCGGTTTGCTATAAAAATTCTACTTCGTGGCCTTCGTGGTTAAGGTTTGCATTTATTTGGTTTTTTAGGGGGAGGATCGTCATGAATCGGAGACCGACAGCCCGCTCCTTCTGGGGAACCCGATTCGGTTTCGTTCTGGCGGCCGCCGGCAGCGCCATCGGTCTGGGCAATATCTGGAAGTTTCCCTTCATTGCCGGTATTCACGGCGGCGGAGCCTTCGTCCTGGTCTATCTGGGCTGTATCGTTCTGGTGGGGCTGCCGATCATGCTGGCCGAAATGCTCATAGGTCGGCAGGGGCAGCGCGATGTTGTCGGCTCCTTTGCCGCCCTGTCAGGGAAGAGGAGTCCCTGGCGCCTGGTCGGCTGGGCTGCTGTGGCGGCCTCCTTCATCCTGCTCAGCTACTATGCCGTGGTGGCCGGGTGGAGCTTTGACTACGTCTTCAAATCGGCCACCGGCGTTCTGCGTGATCGAAGTCCCGACGACATAAAAGGATTGTTCCAGGCCCTGACGGCCTCCCCCGGTCGGATGATCCTCTGGCAGGGGGTTTTTGTCCTGGCCACCGTCGGCATCGTTCTGGGCGGCGTCCGCAGTGGCATCGAGCGCTGGAGCAGAATTCTGCTGCCGGCGCTGTTCGCCCTGCTGATACTCTTGTTTCTGCAGGGATTGTCGTCTCCCGGCGGGTGGCCGGCGTTGAAGTTCATGTTCCATGCAGATCTGAACCGGTTGACACCTGAAGCCCTGCTCGACGCCCTGGGGCATGCCTTCTTCACTCTTTCCCTGGGAGCGGGGGTGATGATCACCTATGCCTCCTATCTCGATCCCGGCGCGGATCTCTATTCCCTGTCCCTGCGCATCGTGCTGCTCGACACCCTGGTGGCGCTGCTGGCCGCCCTGACTATCTTTTCCGTCGCCTTCTCGGCCGGCATCAATGTCGACTCCGGGCCGGGACTGGTGTTTCAGACCCTGCCGATTCTGTTGCTGCAGTGGCCCTTCGGCAATCTGCTGGCACTGCTGTTTTTCGTTCTCCTCGCCTTTGCCGCCCTGTCGTCCTCCATTTCCATGCTCGAGGTGGTGGTCGCGTATCTGATCGACGAACGGGCCTGGTCCCGCATCAGGGCGACCCTTTTTACAGGACTTTCCGCTTTCCTGATGGGTCTTCCAGCACTTCTCTCTTTCAACCTCTGGGCTGAGGTCCGGCCTCTGTTCGGCCAGGATGTCTTCACCATCTTCGATACCCTGGTGTCCTCCTACCTGCTCCCCCTCGGCGGCCTTTTCGTCGCCCTGTACGCCGGCTGGTTCTGGTCCCGCGAGAGCGAAAAACAGGCCCTGCTCGGCGATCATCATGGGTCCTGGCTCTATCAGACCTGGCATTTTCTGCTGCGCTACGTCTCGCCCGCGGCAGTGATTGTCGTGCTGCTGAATCAGGCGGGGGTTTTTCGCTGATGCCAGAGCTTCCGGAAGTCGAAACCATCCGCCGGGGCATCGCCCCGTTTGTCGTGGGGCACACTGTGCGCAAGGTAATCCTCCGCACCCCGATGCTGCGTTGGCCGATCCCCACCGATCTCCCTGGAAAACTTGAGGGGGAAACCATCGAGGAGGTGGACAGGCGGGGGAAATACCTTTTGTTCCGCACCGCTGCGGGGACGCTCCTGATCCACCTCGGCATGAGCGGCTACCTGCGCGTGCTGGAGAGCGGGCGGCAACCCGGCAAGCACGATCATGCCGACATCGAATTCTTTGATGGGCTTTGTCTGCGTCTCAACGATACCCGCCGCTTCGGCGCCCTTTTGTGGATCGAAGGTGATCCGCTGCAGCACCCCCTCCTGGCCGGATTGGGTCCCGAACCTCTGTCCGACGCCTTTACCGGAGATTATCTGCACGCCCGCTCCCGTTACCGGATCACGGCGGTCAAAGCCTTGCTGATGGATTCCCGGATTGTGGTGGGTGTGGGAAACATCTATGCCAGCGAGTCCCTGTACCGGGCCCGTATCGATCCAAGAAAGGCGGCCGGGAACATCTCTCTGGCCCGCTACCGGCGTCTGGCCGAATCCGTCCGCCAGGTCCTGCAGAAAGCTATTGCCGCGGGCGGCACCACCCTGCGGGATTTCAGTGATCAGAACGGCCGGCCCGGATATTTTGCCCTGCAGCTCATGGTCTATGGCAGGGAAGGGGAGCCTTGCCCGGCCTGCGGCAGGGCTGTCCAAAGGATCACCCTTGGGCAGCGATCGACCTTTTTCTGTCCCCATTGTCAAAAATAGGATCGGACCGATCCGTCCGATCGGTCTTTCAACCGGAGGTTTTCATGGATGGTTTCCGTTTCACCCTGCCCTATAGCGTTCGTATCAGCGACATCAATTACGGCGGGCATGTCTCCAACGCGGCGGTTTTGAGTTATTTCCAGGATGCCCGCATCGCCTACCTGAAACAACTCGGCTCTTTCAGCGAGATGGATATCGGCGGATGCGGCATCATTCTTCCCGAAGCGGGTGTCCGTTACAAGGCGGAGATGTTTCTCGGCGACCAGTTGGACATAGGCGTCCGTATCGATGAACTGCGGCGCTCGTCCTTTGTGATGTCCTACCGGATTGAGCGGAACGGCGAAGTGACGGCCGAAGGTACGACCGGACTGGTCGCCTTCGATTACGGGCAGAGAAAAGTACAGCGACTGCCCGAAGTCTTCTGCCATGCGGTCAGGAATTTCGAGGAGCTTTAGAAATCAAGCGATCAAATTTGAATGAGAAAAAATTGTGTACGGTATCGATGCCTTTTCCCCGATTATCGGTAATAATTGCTATTGGATAGGATAATCCTTCTCAGGTGTTGGTCCAGGCAAACGCATCGAGGATCGGAATGGATGAATAAGGTGCATTTTCGAAAACTGGTCGACGTCGACCGGCTGCAGGAGCTGCTGGAAGATCTGTATCACCTCACAGGTGTTGCTTCCGCTGTGCTGGATGTGGATGAAAATGTTCTGACCGCGATCGGGTGGCAGGAGGTCTGTACCCGCTTTCACCGCCACCATCCCGAGACCCTCGAACGCTGTCGGAAAAGCGATGCCTATATCAAGACTCATCTCGGGAAATGTCCCGAGGGGTATGTCGATTACCGGTGCCGGAATGGCCTGTGGGATGTCGCCATGCCGATCTTCATTGAGGGCAAACACCTGGCCACCTTTTTTACCGGTCAGTTCTTCTATGAGGAAGACCCCCCGGACATCGATTTTTTCAAAGCCCAGGCAGAACAGTTCGGGTTCGATCAAACCGAGTATGTGAAGGCGGTCCGACAGGTTCCCGTGCACAGCCGAGAATACATTCGCAATTTCATGACCTACTGCCGGGGCTTGGTGCGGTTGATCGGGGAGACGGGCCTGAAAAACCTGCGGCTGATGGAGGAAGTGGAGAAGCGGGAAAAAACGGAAAAGGAAGCCGCCTTTTTCCGTTTCATCGTCGAGAACGCTCAGGACCCTGTCTACGTCCTGGATCCTGCCGAAGGTTTCCGCATGTATTACGCCAATCCGGCGGCCTGCGCTCACTACGGATGGGATCTCGAGACCCTGCGGAAGATGCGCATTCCCGACTGGGATCCTGTCTTCGATATGGCGCGCATTCCCGAAATGCGGGAAAATCTCAAGGAAAACGAGATGGTTCGTTTTGAAACCCTGCATCGGGTCGCCTCCGGAGAACTGGTGCCGGTTGAAGTGACCTCCACCTACCTCGAGTACGAAGGCAGGGAATTGGCGATCGGCCACTTTTACGACATCAGGGAGCGAAAGGCCATGGAGGCCGCTCTGCAGGAGAGCCAGCACCGGATGATCGAAGCCCAGCGTATCGCAAAAGTGGGCAACTGGAGCTGGGATCTGTGCGGACGTCTTCTTTCCGCATCCCAGGAATGCCTGCGAATTCTGGGTACCAGCCCCAAAACCTTTCCGGAGACCGAAGCGGAACTGATCGACCGCATCTGCCCGGAAGACCGCCCTCGGGTAAAAGCCGCTTTCCGGCGCTTGGGTGTCGAAAAGAAAGCGATTGCCATCGAATATCGTCTGCTCTGCCCAAAGGGTCAGGAAATCGTTATCCGCGAGCAGAGAGAAATGGCCTGCGATGAGCAGGGAGGGCCGAGCGAATTCTTCGGCACCATCCAGGATATCACCGAACAGGTGCGCATGGCCGAGGCCCTGCGGGAAAAGGACTTGCTGCTCCTCCAGCAGAGCCGCATGGCAGCCATGGGGGAAATGATCAGCTACATCACTCACCAGTGGCGCCAGCCCCTGCAGCTCATCAGTCTTCTCATGCAGCATCTTGAGACTGAGCAGCAGCTGGGGAAGGTGGACGAGCAGTCCCTGTCCCGTGCCGTGCAGCAGATCCTGGATCTGGTCGAGCACATGGCCGTAACCCTTGATGACTTTCGGGATTTCTTCCGAACGGACAAGAGGAGGGAGCCTTTCGATTTGAAGGAAGCCATCGGCAAAATCCTCAGGTTCAGTGCCGCCGATATGAGCCTTCATCAGATCGAGGTTGTTTTTGATGCCCCGGAAGGGATGGCTGCTCTGGGTTACGGCAACGAATTTTCTCACGTGATGCTCAACATCCTGTACAATGCCAGAGACGCCCTTGTCGCCAACCGGTCCGAAAACCGCCGCATTAGGGTGGGCCTGAGACGGGAAGGGGTCCGCAAGGCGATCACCATCCGGGACAACGCCGGTGGTATTCCCGAAACGGTTCGGGAAAAACTTTTCGAGCCCTATTTCACCACGAAAAAGAACGGGACCGGCATCGGTCTCTACATTTCCAAGATCATCGTTGAAAAACGCTTCAACGGTACCCTGTCCGCCCGCAACGTCAAGGACGGAGCCGAATTCCGCATTGAAATCTGATCAAATCGTCCCGAGTCCTGAGTCCTGAGTCCTGAGTCCTCACCCCTCACGCCTCACGCCTTTCGCCTTACCCATATAAATAGTTGACAGTTTTGATCAGGTATGGTATCCCTTTGCGCACTTCTGGGCAGACTTTTATTTTCGAGAGGTAATTCGTCGTGTTTGATACCTTGCGCGAAGATCTGCAGACCGTTTTTCAGCGGGATCCGGCCGCCCGCAGTGTCCTCGAAATCATTTTTTGCTATCCCGGGTTTCATGCCCTGCAGTTTTATCGGGTGGGCCACTTTTTATGGGAGCGCAAAATGTTTTTACTGGCCCGTACGGTCTCCCACCTGGGCCGCTTTTTCACCGGCATCGAGATCCATCCGGGGGCGGTCATCGGGCGCCGCTTCTTCATCGATCACGGCATGGGGGTGGTCATCGGCGAAACCACTGAAATCGGCGACGACTGCACCCTTTATCATGGCGTTACGCTCGGCGGGACCTCCTGGGCCAAGGAAAAACGCCACCCCACCCTGGGCAACAATATCGTGGTCGGCTCCGGAGCAAAAATATTGGGTCCTTTCAAGGTTGGCGACAACAGTAAAATCGGTTCCAATTCGGTCGTGGTCAAGGAAGTGCCTGCAAACTCCACCGTGGTGGGCGTACCCGGCCGGGTCGTCTATTCCAACGGCAGGAAGGTCGATCTGCGGCCCGACCTCGAGCACGGCCAGCTGCCCGACCCGGAAGAGCAGGCCATCCACTGCCTGTTCGATCAGTTGCGGGCCCTGGAAAAGCGGGTGCAGGAGCTGGAAGGAGCGCAGTCCGAATCCGCCGAGGCGGGCATGCCCAAATCCGGGCAAAAAGACAGGGCCGAATCATGAGAATTTCAACCAAAGCCCAGTATGCGGTGCGGGCCATGGCCAGACTGCATATCGCTTCTTCAGGCTCTCCTGTAACCAGCAAATCGATCGCCGAGAAGGAGGATATCTCCCCGGCGTTTCTGGAGCAGATTTTCGTCAAGCTGCGGCGCGCGCAACTGGTTGAAAGCATTCGCGGGCCCGGCGGCGGCTATGTCCTCGGCCGTCCGGCGCAGGAGATCCGCATCCATGAAATTATCGAGAGTGTCGAGCAGACCCTGGTGCCTGTCGGGTGCATGGACGAGCAGGGGCGCTGCAACTGCGGGGAGCAGTGCGTGACCCATGCGATCTGGGAGGGCCTTGCCCAGCGGGTCCGAAACTTTTTGTCATCGATTACCCTGGCGGACCTTGCCAAGGATGCCGGGAAGAATATCTCCCTGTCTGTACAGGGAAATCTGGAGGGGAATTCGTGAAACAGATCTACATGGACAATAACGCCACGACGGCGGTAAGAGAGCCGGTGCTCGAAGCCATGCTGCCGTTCTACCGGGAACAGTTCGGCAACCCGGCCAGCATTCACTGGGCCGGGCGGGCAGTCGAGGCCGCGGTGCAGAAGGCCCGGGAGCAGGTGGCCCGGTTGATTAACGGCCAGCCTGAGGACATCGTCTTCACCTCCTGCGGCAGCGAAGGCAACTCCCTGGCTCTGGCAGGGGTCTGCGAACTGCTGATGGACAAGGGAAATCACATCATCACCACCGCCGTCGAACACCCTTCGGTTCTGGCGACCTGCAAGTTCCTTGAAAAAAAAGGGTTTGAAATCACCATCCTGCCCGTCGACGGTCAGGGCATGCTCGACCCGGCCCAGGTGGAAGCGGCCATAACCGAACGGACCGTGCTGATTTCGGTCATGTGGGCCAACAATGAGACCGGAACCCTGTTTCCCATCGAGGACATCGGGGCTATCGCCCGCCGGCACAATGTTCTCTTCCACACCGACGCCGTCCAGGCGGTGGGACGGATTCCGGTGGACGTGCAGGCGGCCTGTGTCGATCTGCTGGTGATTTCGGGGCACAAGTTCGGGGGGCCGAAAGGAACGGGGACTCTTTACGTTCGCAAGGGAGTCCGCCTGTTGCCCTTGATTCATGGCGGTCACCAGGAACGGAACCGGCGGGCGGGGACCCTGAATGTCCCGGGGATCGTGGGACTCGGCGCAGCCTGCGAACTTGTGGGTGCGGAACTGATGGAATATTCCTCCCGCGTTCGCGGCTTGCGGGATCGCCTGGAGCAGGGTATCCTGCAGCGAATCCCCGACACTCAGGTCAACGGTCACCCCGAGCTGCGCCTGCCCAATACGCTGAATGTCAGTTTCGCCTATATCGAGGGTGAAGCCGTGCTGCTCTTTCTCGACATGAAGGGGATCGCCGCCTCCACCGGATCGGCCTGCACCTCCGACACCTTCGGCCAGTCCCATGTCATCGCGGCGATGGGCATCGACCCGATGATGGCCAATTCCAATGTCCGTTTCGGCCTCGGCCCCGACACGACCGCCGAGGACGTCGATTACGTCCTTGAAATTCTTCCCGAAATCGTGCAGAAACTGCGGGATATGAGCCCCTTCTACCATGAACGGAAAAAGGGCAAGGAACAGGCCATGCAATCCGCTTCCCAGGACGCGGTTGTTTCCATAAAAAACATGTAAAGGAGCAGTGCAATGTATACCGACAAGGTGATCGATCACTTTACCAATCCCCGCAACGTCGGGGAAATCGAGAATGCAGACGGGGTGGGCGAAAAGGTCAGCAGTTCCTGTGGTGACCGCATGAAAGTTTTTCTCAAGGTCGAGGAAGGGATCATCCGCGACATCAAGTTCCAGACCTACGGCTGCGGTGCCGCCATCGCTTCCTCTTCCATGATGACCGAACTGGTCATCGGCAAGACCCTCGAGGAGGCCCTGGCCCTGACCAACGACCAGGTGGCAGAGGCTCTGGACGGCCTGCCCGCGCCCAAGCTGCACTGTTCCAACCTGGCGGCCGATGCATTGCACGAGGCCATCAGGAACTACCGGGACAACCAGGGCTGAATTCGGGCCGATATGCTTTAAAGAATGGCAGAAGGCCACCTGGATTTCGGGTGGCTTTTTGTTTAAGGGAAACTTTATAGGTCCTATGAGACCTATAGGTCTTATAGGACGATTTCCAGGAGTATCATGGATAAAAAAACCGTCGTCGTCGCCATGAGTGGTGGCGTCGATTCCACCGTTACAGCGGCGCTTCTGAAGGAACGGGGCCATCGGGTGATCGGCTTGACCATGCGGATCTGGGATCGGGGCGATCCGGTGTTCGACGAGGCCCGGGATGCCCGGCAGATGGCCGAATTCCTGAAGATTCCCCATCATTTGATCGATCTTCGGCAAGAGTTTCGCTCAGAGGTGGTGGAACCCTTCCGGAAGGAATATTTCAGCGGGCGTACGCCCAATCCCTGCGTGCTGTGCAACAAGGTTTTCAAATTCCGCAGACTGCTGGAAATAGCCTCCGGCCTCGGCGGCGAGCTGCTGGCTACGGGACACTATGTCCGGGTGATGGAGAAGGAGGGCAGGCCCGCTCTGGTCAAGGGAACCAACCGGCACAAGGACCAGAGCTATTTCCTGTTTACCCTGACGCCGGATCAGCTCCGGCGGGTCTGTTTTCCCGTCGGCGACAGGAGCAAGGAGGAGGTCCGGGCCTATGCCGCCCGACTGGGGCTGCAGGTCGCTGACAAGGGCGACAGCCAGGATATCTGCTTCATCCCCCACGGGGACTATATCCGCTTTCTGGAAGAAGAGGGCGGAGCACCCGGGCCCGGGCCCATCATCCATGTGTCCGGCAAGGTGCTCGGCGAGCACGCCGGTACCCACCGCTTTACCATCGGGCAGCGGCGGGGTCTGGGACTGGCCTGGACGGAACCCCTCTACGTCGTCAGTATCGATGCCTCTTGCGGGCAGGTCGTGGTCGGCGAAAAACCGCACCTTGACGTGACCGAGATGATCGTTGCCGACACCAACTGGATCGCTCCCCCCCCACAGGAGGCCTTTCGTGCCCGCTGCCGCATCCGCTATCGTCACAAGGAGGCACCGGCGACCATTGAACCACTGCACGAGGGCCGCTGGCGGGTGATATTCGATCAGGCCCAGCATGGTGTCACGCCCGGCCAGGCAGGGGTGTTTTACGACGGTGACGAGGTTCTGGGGGGAGGGTGGATCGAGTGAACAGGACCTGTGCCATAGCCACCCTCGGCTGCAAGACCAATCAGTTCGAATCGGCGGCCATGGAGGAACTGCTGGCCGAGGCCGGGTTCACCATGGTTGCCTTTGATCAGGGGGCGGATCTGGTCATCGTCAATACCTGCACCGTCACCGCGGCCACCGATTCCCAGTCCCGCAACCTGATTCGCCGGGCGCGGCGCCTCAATCCTGCCTGCAGAATCGTCGTGACCGGCTGTTACGCACAAGTGGATCCCGGGCCTCTGGCGGCCCTGCCCGGCGTTGCCGTGGTCATCGGCAATGAGGAAAAGCGGCGTCTCCCGGAAATCCTCGCCGAAGGCCGAACCGGTATTCAGGTATCGGATATCCGTTCCAACCCGGGACCGGCCATGACCCTGACCTCCTTTGCCGGCCGCAGCCGGGCTTTTCTGCAGATTCAGAACGGTTGTGACGCCTTCTGCTCCTACTGCATCATTCCCTATGCGCGAGGCCCCTCCCGCTCGGTAAGCGTGCAGGACGTGATTCGGCAGGTCGATCGACTGGCTGCGGGGGGATATGCCGAAGTGGTTTTGACCGGCATCCATGTCGGGGCCTACGGTCGGGATTTGGAGCCTCCCGTTTCTCTGCTCGAACTGGTGGACCAGATCCTCCTGAAGACACCGGTTTCCCGCCTGCGCCTCGGCTCCATCGAGCCCCTCGAGATGTCACTGGAGCTGATCAGGGCCATGGCCGATTCGGCCCGCATCTGTTCCCATGTCCACATCCCGCTGCAATCTGGAGACGATGCCGTCCTGAAGCGGATGAACCGGAATTACGGCAGGGAAGGATTTCGCCGTCTGGTGGAGGATATCCGTCTGCGACTGCCCGAGGCCGCCATCGGCTGTGATGTCATTACAGGCTTCCCCGGCGAAACGGACCGGGAGTTCACCAACACCCTGCAGCTGATCGAGGAACTGCCTGTCACCCACCTTCATGTCTTCCCCTTCAGCCGCCGTCCCGGCACCCCGGCCGCGTCCATGGCCGGACAGGTGCCCGGCCCGGTCGCCAGGGAGCGGGCAGCCCTCCTGCGGGATCTCGGCCACAGAAAACTGGCTGATTTTGCCAAGGGTTTTGTCGGCCAGAGGTTGGAGGTGGTCATCGAGGGGAGGAAAAGAGGGGGTCGCGGCCGGGGCTTGACCGGGAACTATCTGAGTGTCAACTTTTCCTGCCCGGCTGATCTCGAAGGGCAGCTTTTGCCGGTGCTGATCGAAAACTGGAATGGTGAAGCCCTGGAGGGGAGGCTGCCGTGAGAGACGACAGTCACAGGCAGAAACAAACCCTTTTGGTGGGGAAGGAACTGACCGGGGAGCGGCTCGATCTGTTTCTGGTCGGCGCTCTGCCCGGAAGCTCCCGCAAAGCGGTCAAGGCCGCTCTCGATGGCGGCATGGTCTTCATCGACGGTCGGGTGCAAAGGCGGGCCAATTACCGGTTGCAGGGCGGGGAGGTGGTCCATGTGACCCTGGCTGCCTGTCCCCGCTCGGAACCGGGCGGCGATGATCTCCGGGAATTGTATCGCGATTCCTGGCTGCTGGCGGTCGACAAGCCGGCCGGCATCCCCTGCCATCCCACCGGAACCGGGGGCGAAGACATCCTCAGCCGTCTTGCCGCCCGTTTGCAGCGGGAAGGGCACTGCGAGGCACCGGTGCTGCTGCACCGACTCGATCTGGAAACCAGTGGCGTGCTTCTGTTCGCCCTGAACAGGGAAGGGAACCGCTCTCTTCAACACCAGTTTACCGAACACCGCGTGGAAAAGGTTTATCTGGCAGTCACGGCCGGCCATGCCCCGGTGAATTTCCGCATCGACAATCGCCTGGGCAGAGGGAGACGCGGCCGCATGGTTTCGGTGACGGGAACCGGCGGACAGCAGGCCAGGACCGATTTTCGCCTGTTGAACCGGGGAGAGGGATGGTCTCTGGTCGAAGCCCGGCCACGCACCGGCCGTACTCACCAGATCCGGGTGCATCTCGCCGAAGCCGGGTTTCCCCTGCTGGGAGACCGCCTCTATCACGGACCAACCGCTCTGGCGGTGAAGGGCGGAATGATTCATCCCGGTCGCTGCCTGCTGCATGCCGAAAAGATCACTTTTCACCATCCGGATCAGGGACGGGAGATGACCCTGAAAGCCCCAATCCCGATGGAGTTCGATCCTTTTCTGCCTGAAGAAGTTTAAGCTGATTGCACCTGCTGTCCCGGAACAAAAAAACCCCAGGCTGCTGCCCGGGGTTTTTCTGTTTACGGTTCTTTCGCCTCGTCTATTTGATTTGAATGAATTTGGAGGAATCCTTGCCGCACTTGTTGCAGACTTTCGGTGGGGCCGGGGTTTCGCTGATCAAACCGCAAATCGTACACTGCCATCTGGTTGCTTTGGGCATCGTCTCTCTCCTTGTCACGTCCTGGTTATCGATTCAATACGAGCCAGACCCTCCGGCCCGAGCCTCATAATCGAGTAAAATATAACCTAGAAAGTCAGAGATGTCTAGTAAGAATTTTTCTTGATTGAGAAGGCGTGAGGGGTGAGGGGTGAGTGGTGAGTGGTGAGGGGTGCTGGCCAGTGGCGGATGAAGTCCCCTGCTATATGTTAGTCCACCTGCTCCGCGCGACCGTCCCGGCGCCCCCGCTCCACGTCGACCGTTGCCAGCAAGATCATGCCGACCACGAAAAAGGCGGTCAGCAGGAGGATGGCAAGGCGGGTGGAACCGGTCAGATCGGCGATGAGGGCGAAGGTGAAGGGCCCGATGATCGAGGAAAATTTGCCGGTAATGGCATAAAACCCGAAAAACTCGGCCGATTTTTCGGGAGGGATGAGAGCTCCATAAAGGGATCGGCTGACCGACTGACTGCCGCCGAGGATGATCGCCACAACCAGCCCGAGGACCCAGAATTGCCAGTTCTGGGACATGCGGGAGGCATAGAGGGTGACCAGAATGAACAGCACGAGGCTGATATAGACCGCCTTGCGGGCGCCGAACCGGCCGGCAAGATGACCGAACAGCAGGGCGCCCGGCATGGCGACGAACTGGATCATCAGAAAACATCCCAGTATGCTGACCTGACTCAGCCCGAGCTCTTCACGGGCGAAAATCGCGGCGACCACGATAATGGTCTGGATGCCGTCGTTATAGCAGAGAAAGGCCACCAGAAACCGTAGCAGGTCGGGATATTGGCGAATCCGGGCGAAGGCCCTCAGATATCCCCGCCAGCCGGAGGGGAGGGCGGGAGGGCGTTGACGGGGCAGATCGTCCCGCAGATAACGAAAGGTGGGCAGGGAAAACAGAGCCCACCACAGGCCCGTCAGCAAAAAGCCGATGCGGGCGGCCAATCCCTTGCCGGGCAGGCCGAAAAGGGAGGGAAAGCTGATCAGGGCGAAGACCAGCAGCAGGGCCAGGCCGCCCCCGAGATAGCCGTAGGCGAAGCCCTGCGCGGAAAGACGGTCCATTTCAGGCCCGTCCGCGAGCACGGGCAGGAAGGCGTTGTAGAAGATGTTGCTGGCGGCGAAGCTGACATTGGCCATGATGAAAAGACCGGCGGCCAGAAGATAGCGCCCTTCACTGGCAAAAAACAGCAGGGATGTGGCGATGGCGCCGCTCAGGCAGAAGTAGATCAGCCAATGGCGGCGGCGGCCGCGTCGATCGGCCAGGGCGCCGAGCCAGGGCGCCGACACGGCCACCAGGAACATGGAACAGGACACCGCGTAACCCCAGAGGGCGGTAGCGGAAACAGTGCGAGACAGGCCGAACAGTTCCAGGCGGGCCCCCTGTTCGGGAACCAGTCCTGCGAAATAGACCGGCAGCACCGCGGCCAAAATGACCGTGGCGAAGGCCGAATTGGCCCAGTCGTACATGCACCAGCCGAACCGGGCCTGGCGAAGGGAGGGCCTGTTCTCCCGGCTGTCGGCTGTGTGATCCATTTCATTCCTCCCGGGGAGCTCCGCCGGCACGGTCTTTTCCTGTAACAAAAAGGACGTAGGCGCAGTCCGGCGGCAGCCAGTTGACGGATCTGACCAGCTCAGGGGTCAGTTTCATACAGCGTTCCCCAACTTCGAACCGCTTGTGATAGACCTTGCACTCGCGGGAAACGATGTCGAGATACCGGCAGGCGATGGGGGTGACATGGACCACTCCGTCCCCCTCAACCCATTTCTCGAAGCAGCACTGGCCGCAGCGGTTGCAGATGGCTTCCCAGTCGTCCATGGCTTTTATCCCCCGAAAACCCCAGGCTGTTCAGGCGCACTCCGAATAGCCGCAGGCGTGGCAGACACAGCAACCCCCTTCATGTTCCACCGGGCCTCCGCAATCCGGGCAGGCCCCGCCGTTGGCGCTGAACCGGATCTTGTCCTGTTCGTCGCTTTCGCTGAGCATGTGCAGCTGGATCGCCTTGGCCACCGCATCGGCACAGGAGGTGATGCGGTTGGGGCCGAATCCGGCCGGCTTGTGGCAGGTGATGCCGATCAGCTGCTTGACCGTCTGGCGGGCCTGGACTCCGCTGCGCCAGGCCAGGGAGACCAGCCGGCCGATGGCTTCGCACTGGCTGGCCGCGCAGCCGCCGGCCTTGCCCATGGTGGTGAAGAGCTCGAACAATCCGCTGTGGTCCTGGTTGATGGTGACATACAGGGGGCCGCAGCCGGTTTCCATCTGATAGGTGGCGCCGGTCAGCGCCCGGGGACGCTCCCGCTTGCGGCCGGTTTTCTGGCTTTCCACCGGCAGTGCCTGTTGTTTGGCCTCGGTTTCCGCCGCGGTGCTTCCGGCGACGGCCAGCACCTGCATGTCCCGGGACCGGTCCCGGTAGATGGTCACCCCCTTGCAACCCGAGCGGTAGGCCAGCAGGTAGACGTCCCGCACCTGTTCCTGAGTGGCGGTGTGGGGGAAATTGACCGTTTTCGAAACGGCATTGTCGGTATTCTTCTGAAAGGCCGCCTGCATCCGGATGTGATCCTCAGGAGTGATGTCATGGGCCGTGACGAACAGACGGCGCACCTCCGCAGGGATCTCCTCGAAGGTCTGGATGGTACCCTTTTCGGCAATCGCCTTCATCAGCTCGGGCGAGTAGAACCCTCTGTCCCTGGCGATCTCTTCGAACAGGGGGTGCACTTCCACGAGCACGTCCTGGTCAAGGACCTGGCGCAGGTAGGAAACCGCAAAAATCGGTTCGATGCCGCTTGATGTGTTGGCGATGATGGAAATCGTTCCCGTCGGCGCAATCGTGGTGCAGGTGGCATTACGCACCGGAGCCTGCCCCTGCTGATCATAGCGGCTGCCGGTGAAGTTGGGAAAACCTCCCCTTTCCTCGGCCAAAGCCCGGGAGGCGGTCCTGGCTTCCCGGTTGATGAAGGCCATCACCTTTTCCCCCAGGTGGACAGCCTCGGGCTCGTCGTATCCCAGTCCGAGCAGCACCAGCATGTCGGCCCAGCCCATGACGCCCAGACCGATCTTGCGGTTGGCATAGGTCATATCGGCGATCTGGGGCAGGGGGTATTTGTTGATCTGGATCACGTTGTCCAGAAACCTGACCGCCAGATGCACCGTCTTCCTGAGTTTTTCCCAATCGACCGCCCCTTTCTCATCGACCATCCGGGTCAGGTTGATGGAGCCGAGATTGCAGGATTCATAGGGCAACAGCGGCTGCTCGCCGCAGGGATTGGTGGCTTCGAATTCCCCGATCTGGGGAGTGGGATTGTCGCGGTTGAGCCGGTCAAGGAAGATGATCCCCGGCTCACCGTTGGTCCAGGCCATCTCCACGATCCGGTCGAAAACCTTGGCGGCGTCCATCTTTTTCACCACCTCGCCGGTCCGCGGGTTGATGATGTCATATTCAACGCCCTTTTCCACCGCCTCCATGAAGGCTTCGGTCATGCCGACGGAGATGTTGAAGTTGGTCAAAACCTTTTGATCCCGTTTCGACATGATGAAGTCCATGATGTCGGGGTGATCGACCCGCAGAATCCCCATGTTGGCGCCCCGCCGCGTGCCGCCCTGCTTGATGGTTTCGGTGGCGGCGTCGAACACCTTCATGAAGGAGATGGGGCCGGAAGAGATCCCCTTGGTGGACAGAACCACATCCTGCGCCGGCCGGATCCTGGAAAAGGAAAAACCGGTGCCGCCCCCGCTCTTGTGGATCAGGGCGGTCTGCTTGATCGCCTCGAAGATGCTTTCCATGGAATCTTCGACCGGCAGCACGAAGCAGGCGGACAGCTGTCCCAGTTCCCGGCCGGCATTCATCAGGGTCGGCGAGTTGGGCAGGAACTCCAGGGTGGTCATCAGTCGGTAGAACTCCTGTTCCATGCTCTCGGCATCGACATGGTCGAACAGGTTCTCCGCTCCGGCGACAGCTCGGGCCACGCGGCGGAACATATCCACCGGGTTTTCCTGCACGCGCCCTTCGTCATCCTTTTTCAGGTAGCGGCGCTGCAGGACCGTTTGGGCGTTCTTCGATAAGCGGGGTTCTGGTGCGAGGATTTTTTCCATGCTGTTTCCTGCCTTTTTCCGGTTTGGCGTCGATGAATGGGGTTGATATTCTTGTCAATATGCTGTGGTAAGGCTCGCATTAAACCACAATATATAGTTTTGTCAAGATGCAAATGGCCGGGACATCGGGCCCCGGCGGACGGGGTCGGCAGGGCGGGGACTCCCTGGGCTCATTGTACCGGTCCACACCGGGTTGGCAAAAGGGATTTAGCTGTTGCCAAAACCGGTTTGCCGATGATAGTTTTGTGCCCCGGACAGGCTCGGATTTGCCAGGCGCCCCCGCTTCCCGATGACAGAAAGCACTTACTGACTTCGAAAGGTCCCCCATGAAAAAAGTCTTCATTCTCGATACGAACGTTTTTCTCCACGATCCCCTGGCGTTTCTCAAATTTGAGGACAACGACGTCGTGGTGCCGATCACGGTTATCGAGGAGATCGATACCTTCAAGAAGGATCTCAGTGAAATAGGACGCAACGCCCGCCAGATTTCCCGTTTGCTCGATTCCTTTCGCCAGAAGGCTCACCTGACCGAAGGGGTGCCTCTTGAAGGGGGAGGGATTCTCAAGGTCATGCTGTACACCGAAGAGACCCTGCGGAGCCTCCCGCCCGAACTTCAGACCGAACGGGGGGACAACCGGATTCTGGCCGTCGCCCTGCAGATGAAGAAGGAGTGCCGGTGCCCGGTTGTCTTCGTTACCAAGGACACCAATCTGCGGATCAAGGCCGATGCCATCGGACTGGTGGCCGCCGATTACGAATCGGACAAGGTGTCCATCGAGGAACTTTATTCCGGCACCGCCGAAGTAATGGTGAAAAAGGATGAAGTCGACCGTTTCTACGGCCAGGGGTATCTCGACCTGGAAGGCGATTATCTGCCCAACGAAGGGATCACCCTGGTGGAGGACACCAACCCCTCTCATACCGGGATCGGACGCTACCAGGCATCGCTCGGCCGGGTCGTGCCTCTGATCCGCCCTCCCAAGGAGGGACTTTGGGGCATTCACCCCCGTAACCGTGAGCAGCAGTTCGCCCTCGATCTGCTGCTCAACGACGACATTCAGCTGGTGACCCTGGTCGGCAAGGCCGGCACCGGCAAGACCTTGCTGGCCATCGCCGCCGGACTGCACAAGGCAGCGGACGAGGGGGACTACAGTCGGCTGCTCGTATCCAGGCCGATCTTTCCCCTCGGTCGGGATCTCGGGTTTCTTCCGGGGGATGTCGAGGAAAAGCTGGCACCCTGGATGCAACCGATCTTCGACAACGTCGAACTGCTGCTCGGCATGGTGGACGAGCGGGGCAAGCGCAAGCGGGGCTACAAGGAGCTGGAAGAGATGGGGCTGCTCGAAATCGAGCCCCTGACCTATATTCGCGGGCGGTCCATACCCAAGCAGTTCATGATCATCGACGAAGCCCAGAACCTCACTCCGCATGAAATCAAGACCATCATCACCCGGGCCGGGGAGGGCACGAAGATCGTCCTGACCGGCGACCCCTACCAGATCGACAACCCCTACGTCGATTCTTCCAGCAACGGCCTGACCTATGCGGTGGAAAAATTCAAGGGGCAGGAAATTGCCGGACATGTTACCCTGACCAAGGGCGAACGCTCTCCGTTGGCCGAACTGGCGGCGAATCTGTTGTGAAGGTGGCTGGTTTGGCGGCTATCCAAATCGGGATCGGGATCGAAATCGGCCTTTGGCTTTGAATTTAACACCAAAAGGCTAACACCCGATTTCGATTTCGATAGCGATTTCGATTTGGAAAGACCAGATATTCGAGAACGTCTACTCGGTTGTTGGTGTTACCAGCCCCTGGTCCCCGATTTTTTGAGATTCTGAATGCTTTTACTCGCAATAGAAACATCCTGTGACGAGACTTCGGCGGCGGTGGTGCGGGACGGGCGGCAGGTTCTGTCCAACATCATCGCGTCCCAGGTCGAGGTGCATGCCCGTTATGGCGGAGTGGTTCCCGAACTGGCCTCCCGCCAGCATATCGAGGCGATCGGCATTGTCATCGACGAGGCCCTGCAGAAGGCCGGCGTCGGGCTGAACGACATCGAGGGGATTGCCGTCACCCGCGGTCCGGGATTGATCGGCGCCCTCCTGGTCGGGCTGTCCGTGGCCAAGGCCATCGCCTTCGCCCGCAAGTTGCCGCTGGCCGGGGTGCACCATATGGAGGGCCATATCCTGGCCCCCCTGCTGGAACAGCCGATCGACTTCCCCTATCTGGCCCTGGCCGTTTCCGGGGGGCATACCCATCTGTACCGGGTGGACGGAATCGGCCGTTACCGGACCCTTGGGCGGACACTCGACGACGCCGCCGGCGAGGCCTTCGACAAGGTGGCCAAACTGCTGGGTCTTTCCTATCCGGGAGGCGCCCTCATCGACCGCCTGGCCGCTGAAGGCGATGCGCAGGCGATCGATTTTCCCCGACCCCTGCTGAAGAAGGACAACCTCGACTTCAGCTTCAGCGGCATCAAGACGGCATTGCTCTACTATGTCCGCAAACACAGCGAACCAATCGAAGGGCAGCATCTCAAGGATGTGGCGGCCAGTTTTCAGCAGGCGGTGGTCGATGTCCTGTGCGGCAAGACCCTTGCCGCCTCCCGGGAAACGGGTTTGAAACGGGTGGTCGTAGCCGGTGGGGTGGCCTGCAACAAGGGCCTCCGCCAAGGGATGAGGAGTCTTGCCGAAAGGGAAGGGCTCCAGGTGTTTTTTCCCGCCCCGTTGCTGTGTGCCGACAACGCCGCCATGCTGGCTGTTCCAGCCAACTTCTATCTGGAACGGGGAATTCTTTCAGACCTGTCTCTCAATGCCCTAGCCAACTGGTCCCTGGACAAGGTCGGGGAAGGGCCAAACCCCTGCTCCTCATAACAGGTTGATTTGAATGTATCGACGCTGGTCTCTGGCGAGGCAACTCAAGCTCAATATTTTGCGGTTGATCCGGCTGCGTGCGGAACCCGAGGACATCGCCAAAGGATTTGCCCTGGGCATTTTCATCGGCATGACGCCCACCTTCGGTTTTCAAATGATACTGGCCGTGTTCCTGGCCATGCTGCTGAAGGAGAACAAGATCGCCGCGGCCGTCGGCGTCTGGATCACCAATCCCCTTACAGCGCCTTTCATCTATGCTCTCGAATATGAATCGGGCAGGTTGCTGCTGGGGCTGGACCATGCCAGGTTTCCCCGGGAATTAAGCTTCGCCGCCATTACCAGCCTCGGCTGGGAGGTGCTTCTGCCGATGACCGTGGGAAGCCTGTTTTATGGTTCGCTGTGCGCTGTGTTCGCCTATTCCTTCATGCTGCAGGTGGTTCCCCTGGTCAAATCCTGGCGGATTCCCCGGTGGCCCCGCAAACCCCAAAGACGCTGACTCCGCATGCAGCATCAATTCAAAAAACGCTTCGGACAGAATTTTCTGCGCGATGCCCAGGTGATCGAACGCATTTTGCAGGCCGCCGAGCTTGACAGGGGCGATCGGGTGCTGGAAATCGGCCCCGGCCTGGGCGCCCTCACCGATCACCTGCTGCCCCGGGCGGACGTCCTGCACGTCATGGAGATCGACCGGGATCTGATCGATGCCCTTCTGGCCCGGGGTGCCGCCAATCTCATAATCCATGCCGGGGATGCCCTGCGCCTGGAATGGGACAAGCTGCTGACGGAACCGCCCTACAAGCTGGTAGCCAATCTCCCCTACAACATCTCCAGCCAGGTCCTGTTCAAGATTCTGGACCATAGTGCCCTTTTCAGCCGTCTGGTTCTCATGTTTCAGCAGGAGGTGGGGGAGAGGATCTGTGCCGCGCCCGGAGGGAGGGATTACGGCATCCTCTCGGTGCTCTGCCAGGTACGGTTCGATATCCGGCGGGTCGTGAAGGTTGCTCCCGGTGCCTTTTATCCGCCGCCCAAGGTCAATAGCGTGGTCCTCCGTTTTGATCCTTTGCCTCAGCCCCGGGTTCAGATAGGGGATGAAGCCTTTTTCCGCCGAGTGGTCAAAAGCGCCTTTTCGCAGAGGCGAAAAACCCTGGCCAATTCCCTCAAGGGGGGAGGTTTTGGGGACATGGCTCATATCTTGCATGATTCTTTGGAGGGCATCGGCATCGATCCGGGCAGACGGGCGGAAACCTTGAGTCTGGAAGAGTTCGCGGCCCTGGCCCGGCTGCTGCAGAATCACTGATTCCGAAGAAACCGCCTCAGAGGCAGGAGCTGCAGAAAGAAGGGGATGCTGTAGGTGGCCGCGAAGGTGGCTTCGACGGGCCCGAAGAACTGACTGCTGAAAGCCAAAATCAGGATGTAGTTGGGAAAGACGGTGCAGATCAGGGCAGTATCCCGGAAGGCCGATCCGGCCAGGAGCAAAGGCCAGGGACTGATCAGCAGCACCAGGACCACCAGCAGGGATGCGGCGGCAAGAGCTTCGAGGGCGAGCAGGGGCGTTTCCAGAAAGTATCGGGAGTAGCGGGAAAAGACCCCGATATTGGTGACTCCGATAGCGATCAGGGCCAGGGGAAAATGATGGCCGAGAAACCAGCGGGTCAAATCCGGCAGCCATCGCGTGCAGGCCTGCCCGGCCAAAGCCGGAACGAATATCATCATTGCCAGCATCGACATCATCGGGATCAGGCTGACGGTCATGGTTTCCCCCGAAAGGACCGCGACCAGCGGGGGGAGGGTGAAAGGGAGCAGCAGGGACGACATGATGACGATGGAGGCCGTCAACAGAACGTCCGCTTTCAGCAGATTGGAAAAAAATGGGGCCAGTACGGCCGTCGAAGCTCCGGCCAACAGCAGGGCTGCCAGCGCGAATTTCGGCCAGAAGAGATGAAAAAGAGCGTAAGCCCCGACAGGCAGCAGGACACATTTGCCGATCAACAGCAGTCCCGTACCCACCGGGGCCGACAGGACCGGACGCAGAATCCTCCGGAGATCCACCGAAAGGAACGAGAGAAACAGCAGGAACATGACCAGGGACATGGGCGCATAGGTCAGAGGTCTGGCGAGAGCGGGGAGAAAAACGCCCATCGCCATGGAGGAGAAACTGACCAGAAGAAGAATCATGTCCTGTTTGCGAAACATGCCTGTTGTCCTCAATTTATCGGGATCGGGATCGCTATCGGTATCGGAGTCGAGTCGTGGTGTTAAAATCCCTGGACCGACCCCGATTCAAATTGCCTGGAACCCGGTTCGATCGTGCAACACGCTTTTATGCCATTCGCAAGGCAAAGGCAAGGCAAATTCGATTCGTCGCGGGGTTGATCCAGAATCTCGTTGAAACTCCTCAGGTTTTGTTTCAGGCTTCCAGGGATTGCCCCGACATCACCTTTTTCTTGGGCTACAGGTAAAGACCATGAAAAAAGAAACGGTTCTCGAACAGGTCCTCGAGTCGGACGTTTTGCCCACTTTGTCGCCTGTCGCGTCACGGCTGATCTCGATGACGGCCCATGAGGATACCACTATTGGCGAAATCGCCGATCTGATTTCCCGGGATATTTCCCTCTCGGCCAAAATCCTGCGGGTGGTGAATTCCGCTTTCTACGGTTTCCCGCAACAGGTCAGCACCATTCACCAGGCGGCCAGCATTCTCGGCACCAACGCCCTGCGCAGCCTGGTATTGTCCTTTTCCTTTCTGGTTCCGGCCAAGCAGCAGAAAAACGGTTTCGATTATGCCCGTTTCTGGGAAAAATCGCTGTTCGAGGGGGTTGCGGCCCGAAGTCTGTTCGGTTTGGTCGACAAAAAAGCCGCCGAGGAAGCCTTTGTGGCCGGTCTGCTGCAGAATCTCGGCATTCTGATTCTGGCCCGCGCCTATCCATCTCTTTATAAGCGAATCGAACGCAGCCTGGAAATCGAAGCGGCGGATCGCTGCGAACTTGAACGGGACATCATCGGTGTCGATCACCCCACGATCGGCTATGAAGTGGTTCGCCGCTGGGGTTTTCCCAAAAGGCTTTCCGAACCGCTGCTCTACCACCACTCCCCCCAGTCCTGTCAGGAGACGGATCCCTTTCTGAAACAGTTGTGCGAGGTGGTTTTTCTGTCCGGCCTGGTATCCCAGGTTTTTGAGACGAAAACTCCGGAAAATACGATAGAATTCTTCAAGAAACGGGCGGTCGACCTGCTCGGGGTGCAGGAAAGCCAGTTGGAATCCTTTCTCGACAATGTTCATGAGGAAGTGGCGCGGGCGGCCAGTTCCTTCGATATGAAAATCGAAGAGCAGAAATCGGTCGCCGAGGTGCTGCAGATCGCCAACGCCGAACTAAGCGTGCTCAACCTCAGTTACGAACAGATGAATCGGGCTCTGGTGGAGAAAACCGTCAAACTGGAGCTTTTGACCGCCGAGCTGGAAAAAAAGAATAAACTTCTGGAGCGACTGGCCAATGTCGATGGCTTGACCGAGGCCTTCAACCATCGTTATTTTCAGGATTTTCTCGATCGGGAAATCAATCGCTCGAAGCGGCGCAGCCATTGCCTGAGCCTGATCCTGGTCGATATCGATCATTTCAAGTCCTTCAACGACCGCTTCGGTCATCAGGCCGGGGACGAAGTGCTGCGGCAGTTCTGCAACGTCTGCCGTTTTAAACTGCGGGAGTATGATCTGTTTGCCCGCTATGGCGGCGAGGAGTTTGCAATCATCCTGCCGGAAACCCCGGTGGATGCCGCCCAGGTGGTGGCGGAAAAGATTCGCGGCGAAGTGGCGGGACACGATTTCGAATACGATTTTGTCTGCCATCATGTGACGGCCAGTTTCGGCGTGGCCGGCATGTGTCTCGATGACGATTCTCTGGACAAAAACCAGTTGATCAGCGCCGCCGACAAGGCGCTTTTCCAGGCCAAGAAAAAAGGGCGCAACCAGGTGGTGGTCTATTCCGGTAAGAAGAAATGGTTCGGGCTGTGATGGGGCGATGAAAATTCGGGTCGACAGAGGAGAAGATCCCCGCGGAGAATTTGAAAAGACCCTGGAAAGCGCTTTGGATCTGTTGCGAGGGGTTGCCTGTCCGGATCGAATTCGCCGCTTGCAGCAGTTGACGGTAGCATTCCGGTTCAACGCCTCCCCCTCCTTCACGTCGGGCCGATCCCTGCACCGGATTGCCGAACTGCTGAATCTGTTTCTCGATTTCATCGAAAGCCGGACCTCTTCCGCGGAGGTTCGCCTGTTGCCCGCCGATCGCCCCGGCCGGTCCCTGCTGCTGACCTGCTCCAGTGATATTCCCTTTCTGTTCGATGCCGTCCAGACCTTCCTGAAAAAAACCGAGCTGCGTTTCGAGGTCCTGGCTCATCCCCTGGTGTTCACCCGACCCGCCGAGGATGGACGAATGCTGACCGCTGAAAGAGCCGAGGGCGCCGAGCGGAATTCCTTCATGGTTTTTACCCTGAGTGGTTTTCTCGACGCCGGGGAGGAGACCTTTGTCGAAGGCTTGCGGGACGGCATCGTCGATCTGGTGCATCTAGAGTCCGAGCGGGAGCAGCTCGACAGCCGTCTGGCTTCCCTGCAGGCGGCCGCCGCCCAGGAAGGTTTCAGCGAGTTCTGGTCCTGGCTGCGGGCCGGCAACTTTCGCCCTTTTTCCTACCGCTGTCTGCTCTTGCGGGAACTGCCGGGCGGCGAATGCTGGGTTCGTGAGGAGCCGGGCAGCGCCCTCGGCATGCCCTCCCATCCGCGGGAGCTGAAATGCTGCGAATCCCACCCCCTCGCCGAACTGAACCCCCTTTTTCGGGATCAGCTGATTCGTCCCGCTCCGGTTGTGGTGTTCCGCACCGAACGACCCAGCCCCATTCACTGGCGGGAAAACCTGTCCTACCTGGGTTTTCGCGAAAGAACTGTCGAAGGATGGCGAGAGCATGCCTTCCTCGGGGTCTTCCCCCCCCGCAGCGCCCATCAATCCAACTGGGATATCCCCCCTTTGCAGCAGCGCATTCGCCATGCCCTGGACGCCCTCGGAATTCTTCCCGACAGCCACGATTTCCGCAAGACGGTCGATCTGCTGAACACCTTTCCCAAGGTCGAACTGTTTTTCATGGAACCATCCGAACTGCAGCAGGTGGCCCGTAATTTCACTCTTCTGTACCGTTATGAAGCGGTGAGGATCGTGGCGGTGCCGAGTTTGGCGGTGGAGGGGCTGACCCTGGTGGTGATGATGCCGCGGGATTTTTACTCGGCCGAGACGGTTCAGCGTCTCGAAGCTTATCTCGGCCGCCGCTGCGGAACCTCCTTCGTGGAGGCTCGCGTCATCCAAATTTCCGGCGATTTCGTCAGCCTGCACGTGCGCCTCGGCAATCCCGAGGGGAGAGTCTGTGTCGACCTGGGACGGCTGGAAAGCGGCCTGACCCGTATTTTCAGACCATGGACCATGAAGCTGCGGCATCTGCTGGAAAAAAAGTTCGGTTTCAAGACGGGCTATTACCTCTGGCAGCGCTACCGGTCCGCCTTTTCCCGGGAGTATCAGGCCCTGGTCCATCCACGGTTCGCCCTGCGGGACGTCCGCGAAGTCGAAAACGTCCAGCAGGAGAAAGGGGAGATCTTCGCTCTCTGGGGACCCCTGGGAGGGCAGGGGGAGTTCTGGCGGCTCCAGTTTTACAGCGACAGGGAAAGTTCCCTCAATGAGATTCTGCCGATACTGGAGAATTTCGGGCTGGCGGCGCTGGAGGATGTCGATTTCGAAGTGATCGAAGGGTCTCGCCGCACCTTCATCAAGAGCTTTTCCATCCGTCCGGAGATAGATGTGCCAGGCGGGCTGCAGCGGCATCGGGAGATGCTGACCGAAGCCCTGGCCGCTGTGCGGAAAGGGAAGGTGGAAAACGATCTTCTCAACCGCATGCTGCTGGCCTGCGGGCTCTCCTGGCGCCAGATCGACGTGTTTCGGGGGTATCGCAACTACTATCTGCAGCTAGGAGCCCCCTTCAGCAGGGATCGGATAGCCCTGGCCCTGATCCGCAATCCCCATGCGGCCTATCTTCTGTTTCGCTACTTCGAGGCCCGGTTCGGGCCTGTCGATGATGATTCCGACTCCGGCCGTGAAGGGGCTCTGTCGCCGCTGCGCGAGGAACTGTCCGCTTCTCTGGAACAGGTTGCGGACATCAACGAGGACCGCATCCTTCGTGCTTTCTTCAATTTCATCGACGCCACGGTGAGGACCAACTTCTTTCTCCGGGGGCAGCGGGATCACCCGCTCTCCTTCAAGATCGGCTCTCTCGGCATCATCGACATGCCCGCCCCCAGACCCCTTTACGAAATCTTCGTTCACAGTGCGGCCATGGAAGGGATTCATCTGCGGGGCGGAGTCGTGTCCCGGGGCGGCATCCGGCTCTCCGACCGGCTCGATTTCCGCACTGAAATTCTCGACCTGATGAAAACCCAGGTGATCAAGAACGCCTTGATCGTACCCACGGGATCGAAGGGCGGCTTTGTTCTCAAAAGGGAGGGAGGAGGCCTGTCCGGTGCCGCCGTCGCCGCCTATCGGGAGTTCATCCGCGGCCTGCTCGATCTGACCGACAACCGCATTGCAGGGCGGGTTGTTCATCCTCCCGGACTTGTGGTCCATGACGGCGATGATCCCTATCTGGTGGTGGCGGCGGACAAAGGGACCGCCCATCTCTCCGATGAAGCGAACAGGGTGGCGGCCGGGTACGCTTTCTGGCTGGGGGACGCTTTTGCCAGCGGTGGTTCCCACGGCTACGACCACAAGAAACTCGGCATCACCGCCCGTGGAGCCTGGATCGCGGTCCGGCGGCATTTTCGGGAATTGGGCGTCGATATCCAGAAGGAGCCCTTTACCGTCATCGGTATCGGCGACATGAGCGGCGACGTTTTCGGCAACGGCCTGCTGCAGTCGGATAAGATTCGACTGCAGGCGGCATTCAATCACCGGCATATCTTCCTTGACCCCGATCCCGATCCGGCCCTGTCCTATGCCGAGCGGTTGAGGCTGTTCAAGCTGCCCCAATCCTCCTGGACCGATTACGATCCGGCCCTGCTCTCCTCCGGCGGCGGTGTCTTCAGCCGGGATGCCAAGGAAATCCCCTTGTCAGACGAGGTGCGCCGGTTCCTCGGATGCCGCTACACCTCCATCGACGGACCCGGCCTCATCCGGCTGATTCTCACCGCCAAAGCCGATCTGCTCTGGAACGGCGGCATCGGCACCTATGTCAAGTCTTCCACGGAATCCCATCAGGATGTCGGCGACCGGGGCAACGACGCAGTGCGGGTGGACGGCGGCCGGCTCCGGGTGCGGGTGGTGGCCGAGGGGGGCAACCTCGGGTTCACCCAGCGTGGCCGCATCGAGTACGCTCTGACGGGGGGGAGGATCAACATAGATGCGGTCGACAATTCCGGCGGGGTCGACTGCTCCGACCACGAAGTCAACATCAAGATCCTGCTGCAGCAGCTTCAGGAACAGGAATCCGCCCTGGCCGGGGAGAGGGACCGGTTGCTGGAGGATCTGACCGATGAGGTCTGCGCCTCGGTGCTGGAGAACTGTTACCAGCAGAACCTTTGTCTGAGTCTCGATGTGAGGCGCTGCGAAAAACGGCTCGAATCCTTTTTCGTATTGACCGAGCGTTTGGAAAACGCCGGTCGGCTCGACCCCCAGATCGAACATCTGCCCGCTCCAAAAGCCGTTCTGGCTCGCCCCGGGAAGGCCTTCACCCGGCCGGAGCTGGCGGTGCTGATGGCTTTTGCCAAAATCGATCTGATCGACGACCTGCTCGAAAGCGACCTCCCCGACATCCGGATCGGCGCGGATTTTCTGGCCGGTTATTTTCCCGCGCCTTTGCGCCGCCGCTTCCGTGGCCATCTCGGGCAGCACCCTCTGCGCAGGGAGATCGCGGCAACGGCCATTGGCAACACCATCGTGAATCAGGCCGGCAGTTCCTTCATCAGCCGGATCTGGGAGCAGACAGGGGCCCCGGCGGTCAAGGCGGTAAAAACCTATCTGACCTATGACCTCGCCCTGCGGGGGCCGGAGCTGAGGCGCCAGGTTCGCTCCCTGGGCGGACTGATAAGTGCAGAGGAAGAACTGGCTTTGCTGGAAGGTTTGGAATCCGTGCTCGAATATCTCTCCCGCTGGTCCCTGGTTCAGAGGCTGGAGGCGGTTCCGGAAAAGGAGCTGATCGAGTCGCTGCAGCGGGAGATCGCCGAGTACGACCAGGTCATGGAAACCCTGCTGTCCGAAGACCAGCGCCGGGAAAGATCGGTCGAGGAAAAGCGCCTGGAGCAGCTGGGGTTTCCCGCTGGCCTGGCCCGGCGGGCCGCCAGGCTGTCCTGGCTGGACGGCTTCCTGCCGGTCGCCAGCATGAAAAGGAGAACCGGCGGAGATTTTTCCAGCCTGACCCGACTCTTCAACCGGATCCGAACCACGTTCGCTCTGCCGGAAATACTGCGGATGCTCGCCGGTGTGCCCATCCGCCACCGCTGGGACCGCATGGCCCGGCAGAAACTCGAAGTCAAGTTGGATGCCCTGGCTTTTGAACTCAGCCTGGCGGTCTGGGACACCGGCGGCGGTGATCTGAAAGCCTTTCTCGAGCGACGTCCCGGCAGCCTGCAGAACTATCGTTCCCTGCTGTCCCGGCTGCGTGAGGGGGTGCCCGGCAACTGTCACCCCTTCACGGTTTTGGCAGGCGCCCTGGAGGCGATGCTGGCTGCTGAATAAACTGGACAACCTTTTCTAGCTGTGCTATACGTTGCGCCGGTTTGGCAAGCCCGAGCCCGCCCGGAACTCGTGCCGGAGCGAGCAAGGCGACGGGAACTGTCTGAAATTTTAAAAAAACACCGCCTGGATCCCTGGGACCGGGACGGAAGACAATGACGGTCAGAGCCGGTGGTGCGTCCATCGGCGGCACAAACATGTCTTTCGGACGGGGTCCGGAAGATTTTTTTTTGCCGGCGGAAAACGCGGGAGTCCTCATGAGTGCTCAAGGCGAAGAATTCAGGAAAGCCCGGGCCAGGAGGTGAGGGTGGCCGAAAAACCTAGAACCATCATCGACATTCAGCAGATGAAAACCCGCGGAGAGAAGATAACCGTTCTCACCGCTTACGATTTTCCTTTCGCGCGGCTGATGGACCGGGCGGGCATCGATATGGTGCTGGTGGGCGATTCGGCGGGCACCGTGGTTTCCGGATACGACAATACGCTGCCGGTGACCATGGAAGAGATGATCTACCACACCCGGGCGGTGGCCCGCGGTCTGAAGAATGCCCTGCTGGTCAGCGATATGCCTTTTCTTTCCTATCAGACCGATCTGCGGGATGCGCGAATCAACGCCGGTCGCCTGGTCAAGGAGGGGGGCGCCCAGGCGGTCAAGCTGGAAGGCGGCATCAATGTAGCCTCCACCATCCGCGCTATCGTCGACATGGATATCCCGGTGATGGGCCATATCGGTCTTACCCCCCAGTCGATCCATCGCATGGGCGGTTTTCGCGTGCAGGGCAAGGAGCAGGAGCAGGCCCGGCAACTGCTGGAGGATGCCCGGGCGGTGCAGGCGGCCGGTGCCTTTGCCGTGGTTCTGGAAGGCATTCCTGCTACTCTCGGCAAGGAGATTACGGCCGCTCTGGACATCCCGACCATCGGCATCGGCGCCGGGGTCCACTGCGACGGCCAGGTGCTGGTGATTCACGACATACTCGGCCTGTGCGAAAAGTATTCGCCCCGGTTCGTCAAACGGTATGCGGACGTTTCGGGTACTATTCAGGAAGGGATCGAGACCTACATCCGCGAAGTCAAAGGCGGGCAGTTTCCCGGGCCCGAACACAGTTTCTGACATGGAGATCATTACCGACGTCAATGCGATGCAGGCCCGCTGCCTGGCAGCCAGGGAACAGGGACGACGGATCGCCCTGGTGCCGACCATGGGGTTTCTCCACGAAGGGCATCTCTCCCTGCTCCGTGAAGGGCGCCGGCGGGGTGATCTGCTGGTGCTGTCCCTGTTCGTCAATCCGACTCAGTTCGGCCAGGGGGAGGATTTCGAGTCCTACCCCCGGGATCTCGCCGGGGATGCCGATATGGCCCGATCGGTGGGCGTCGACTGGCTCTTCGCCCCCCAAGCCCGCGATATGTACCCCCGCGGCTATGCGACCACTGTCGAGGTCGAGGGGCTGACCGACACCCTCTGCGGCCGCAGCCGGCCAGGACATTTTCGCGGCGTAACCACTGTGGTCTGCAAAATGTTCGCCATCGTGCAGCCCCATGTCGCCCTGTTCGGCCGGAAGGATTTCCAGCAGCTTGCGGTTCTAGGCCGCATGACAAAGGATCTCAATCTGCCGGTGGAGATCATCGGCATGCCCATCATTCGGGAAGAGGACGGATTGGCCATGAGTTCGCGCAACAGCTACCTGGCACCCGATGAGAGACGGCAGGCGCTGGCCCTGAGCGCCTCCATCGGACTGGCCAAAGAGGCTGTCCGCCTGGGGGAGAAAAGTGCTGCAACCCTGTGTGAACTGGTCGCCGAACGGATTTGTCAGGAACCGGATGCGGTCATCGACTACGTGCAGATATGCCACGGCGAAACCCTGGCCGAGGTCGAGGAGATCGATCGCCAATCGGTGCTGCTGCTCGCCGTGCGCATCGGCCGCACCCGCCTGATAGACAACAGTTATCTTCAAGAGGAGGACTGCTGAATATGAAGCGCAAAATGCTCAAATCCAAGATCCATCGCGCGACGGTCACCGGCGCCGATCTCGAATACGAGGGGAGCGTCACCATCGACGCCGACCTTCTGGCCGCCGCCGACATCCTGCCCTATGAGGCGGTGGACATCTGGAACGTGACCTACGGTACCCGGTTTCAGACATACGCCATCGAGGGCCTCCCCGGAAGCGGCACCATCTGCATCAACGGCGCCGCCGCCCGCCTGGTCTCCAGGGGGGACAAGGTGATCATCGCCAGCTGGCTGGAGATCGACGACGAGAAAGCTGCCAGCCACGAGCCGAAGCTGGTTTTCGTCGACGACAGCAACGTGCCCACGGATCAGAAAAAAGAAACCCCGGGACAGGGCAGCCTGCGAAAGGCGATTTGACGATTTTTGAAACAGACCATTGCCGGGCTCAGCAGGCCGGTTTTCCCGATGCCGCCGGTGTCCTGCGGCTGTGAAGATCGATGACCCTCTATCTGGCCCGCTATCTGGTATCCGTGACCGCGCCGCCCCTGGAGGACGGCGCTCTGCAGGTGGAAAAAGGGCGTATCGCCGCCGTCGGCACCCGCCGTCAACTGCAGGCGGGATGGAGCGGTGAAGTCGTCGATTTCGGCGATGCCGTGATCCTGCCGCCCCTGGCCAATGCCCATACCCACCTCGATCTGACCCGCTTCCCCCGGTGGGCGGCAGAGGCCGACCGGACTTCGGCACCCGCCGACGGTTTTGTCGACTGGATTCTCCATCTCATCGAGGTCAAGCGCCGGCAACCGTCTGCCGAACTCCGTCGATCCCTGGAAGACGGCCTGCAGCAGTCTCTGCAGGCCGGCACCGGGGCTCTCGGCGACATTCTTTCCTGCCCGGACATCTTCCCCGCCTACCAGAACTGCCCCCTGCATGGACGGGTCTTTCTCGAAATCCTGGGGCTCGATCCCGGTCAGGTTCAAAGCCGCCTCGAAACGCTGCAACCCATTCTTGACCAGCGCCCGGCGGGGACGCGTCTCGTCCCCGGACTGGCTCCCCATGCTCCCTACACCATGTCCGCCGCCGTCATGGAGCCGATCCGTTCGGCTGCCCGGTACAGGCCTTTGAGCATCCACTTTGCCGAATCGGCCGAGGAGAGTGAATTTCTCCAGTCATCTTCCGGCGCCCTGGCCGAAAAACTCTACCCCGCAGTCGGCTGGAACGGAGCAGTGCCGCCGGCCCCTCACAGACGGCCGACCGGTTGGCTTGAAGACCAGGGGATCCTGGATCTCGAGCCGCTGCTGGTCCATGGCGTCCAGGTGACGCGGGAGGATGCCGAACTGCTGGGTCGCAAAGGTGCGACTCTGGTCCTCTGCCCCCGATCCAACGCCCGGCTGCGGGTGGGCCGGGCGCCGGTTGAGCTCTACCTGGCGGCCGGGGTCCCCCTCGCCCTCGGCACCGACAGTTGCGCCAGCAGCCCGTCCCTTTCGGTTTGGGATGAACTGGCCTGTGCCGCCCGGATCTACGGCGACCTCCTGTCTCCAGCGCAACTGCTCGCCATGGCCACGGTCAACGGAGCCCGGGCTCTCGGTCTGCAGGGGGAGATGGGGGCGCTCGAACCGGGTTGGGGTGTTCATTTCCAGGTTCTTCCGCTGAATTCAACAGTTGGTCCCGAGGATCTGGAATCCTTTCTCTGTCACCGCGGCGGAGATTTGGGCGGGGGCTGTCTCTACCTGGACGGGCGCCGCCGGGTCTTGAAATCCAACCGGCCCGATAATATAATTTCGCCTTTGGCAGTGGAGTAGCGAATGGGAAAATCGTCGGCATTTCGGCGACTGATTCGAAAAAAGATAAGACGGTCCTTTCTGGCCGGGCTGCTGGTGGTGATCCCCTTGGGGATGACCCTGCTCGTGGTGCGATGGATCATTGCCCTCATGGATGGGCTGCTCATACGGTTTCTGCCTCAGCGCTTCTGGCCCGAGGCCCTGGTCGGCTTTCCCGTCCCCGGGCTCGGACTGGTCGCAACCCTGTTTTTAATCCTGATAGTCGGCCTGCTCGTCAGTAGCTATTTCGGGCGGTCGGTGGTCAATTTTTCCGAGCGGATGATGGCGCGCATCCCCTTGGTCAACGGAATCTATGGTCTCTTCAAGCAGGTGGCGGACACGGTGCTGAGCGCCGAGCGCCAGGGCTTTCGCAAAGTGGTGCTGCTCGAATACCCCCGCAGGGGTATCTGGTCCGTCGGCTTCGTCACCGGCATCAGCCAGGGCGAGGTGCAGAAATTGACCGATCAGCATATGATCAACGTCTTCATACCCACCACCCCCAATCCAACCTCAGGGTGGTACATACTGGTGCCGGAGGAAGAAGCCCAGGAACTGGACATGACCGTCGAGGAAGCCTTCAAACTGATCATCTCCGGCGGCATGGTGACGCCCCCGGAGCGGCCCCGGCGGAGGCGACGGCCGGTTGGAGAGGACGCCCTCGAGCCGGGAGAATTGCCATGAAGCAGGTCAAGGGACTTGTGGTCGAGATTCCGGACCCCGGTGTCGTCGAGGTACTCAGCCCGAAAAGCTTCTTCTGTTCACACGGCGGCCCTCTCGGTATCCGCAAAATAGAAGACCGCCGCCATCTGCGGATCCGGGCACTCAACATCGTCGGCGCCAAAACCGGGGATCGGGTCAGACTCGCCCTCAGGCCCGGAAGAGCGCTGCTGGCGTTGTTTCTGCTCTGGGTTCTGCCCCTGATTGGGCTTCTCGCCGGCGCCCTCATCGGCATGCTGCTCGGGAGCTATCTGCCGATCCACGCCCCGCCGAACCTGCTGGCGGCCCTGCTGGGGTTGGGACTCATGGCCGGATGCTTCGTTCTGGTCCGGATCGGCTGCAGGGCGGTTCCGGCGGACCTGTTCATGCCCGAATTGATTGAAATCCTGCCCGCCGAGGAATTGCTGGAGGAAGAATACCGCCATGGGGATTAAAATTATCGCCAACAACAAGAAGGCCTTCCACGACTACTTCATCGAAGATGTCTACGAGGCGGGCCTTGTGCTCACCGGCACCGAGGTCAAGTCGCTGCGCCTCGGCAAGGTCAACCTCAAGGAGTCCTTCTGCCGGATCATGGACGGCGAGGTGTTCATCAACAACATGAACATCCCCCCCTACGAATTCGGCAACCGGGAGAACCACGATCCGACCCGGGTGCGCAAGCTGCTGCTGCACCGCGAGGAGATCGAAAAACTGATCCGCAAGGTTGACGAAAGGGGGTTCTCCCTGGTGCCGACCAAGATCTACTTCAAGGCAGGGCGGGTCAAGCTCGAGATAGGTCTGGCCCGGGGGAAAAAACTCCACGACAAGCGTCACACCCTGAAGCAGAAGGAAGCCGACCGGGAAATGGCCCGGGCCGTGCGGGATCGGCAGTAAACACCCTTCCGATGAAAAACGCCCGACCCAGATGGGTCGGGCGTTTTCCGTTCTTCCGGTTGGGAACCACTTTTTCGCTATTCGACCAACGGTTGCTCGACAGCCGGTTGTTCATCAGCGGGTTGTTCATCAGCCGGTTGTTCATCAGCCGGTTGTTCATCAGCCGGTTGTTCATCAGCCGGTTGTTCATCAGCCGGTTGTTCATCAGCCGGTTGTTCATCAGCCGGTTGCTCATCAGCCGGTTGCTCATCAGCCGGTTGCTCATCAGCGGGTTGTTCATCAGCCGGTTGCTCATCAGCGGGTTGTTCATCAGCCGGTTGCTCATCAGCCGGTTGCTCATCAGCCGGTTGCTCATCAGCGGGTTGTTCATCAGCCGGTTGCTCATCAGCCGGTTGCTCATCAGCCGGTTGCTCATCAGCCGGTTGCTCATCAGCCGGTTGCTCATCGGCCGGTTCCTCGGCAGCCGGTATCATTCCGGCCGGCTCCATAGCAGCCGGTTCCTTATCAAAGGGTTCCGGAGTCATCGGCTCCTCCGGTTTCCCATTCACCGCCTCTTCATCCATCTTTTCCTTCGTCAGGCTCAGGGCCGTTATATCGGCATTGCCGAAGGAGAAATTTTCCTGAAATGCAGCGGTGCCGAACGCTTCGTTCAAGGCCTCGGCAGCCCTCTGGGTCAGGCGGAGATTGACATCGGGAATGACGATCAATCCTTGCTCATCCGGTTCAATGGACCGGGGCAACTCCAAATCGAATAGGGGGATACGATCGAGGATGTCGTCATCGACGGCGACCAGAGCGGTCAGAACCGGGCTGTCCCCCGTGGTGCTGATGATAAAGTTGAGCAGGGACACTTTCCTGTCGGAGGTCTTGAGGGTCAGTCCGCCGCCATGAAAAATATCCCCCTTGGCATTGCCCTGATCGATGGCCCCGGCGGGAATCGGGAAAATTGAGGTGGCATTCCGGTTATCGAATTTCGCCGGCACAAGGCCCGACGGGTCGATATCCATCGACTCGAGGGCCTGAAGGGCCTCGGATGAGATGTCGACCCTGGTGACTCCGCCGACGATTTGGGCGATGGGGGCGGCAAAAGCCATTCCGCCCAGCAACAGTGGGATCAAAAAGGTTGCGAGAACTGTTTTTTTCATGTTTACCTCCCAGCTTCAGGTTTTTAGATCCTTTTCACTGCTGCCCGGCTCGATGAAATCGACCTCCAGAATCCGAGGAAGGGGGTAGCTCTGAAAGTTTCGTCTCCTGCATGCTGGTACAAAGGTAATCCGTGAAAAAAATCAGTGAATTCATTAGTTTATTGAACGGGCCATTGAAGAACCGGGCAAGAGTGATGCCTTCCAGCAAAGCTAGCAGGTTTCTCTTTTTTTTCCAGAGTCGGACTGAAAAGAATATCGATCACTGACATTAAGTCTTTGCTCGCTCCGCTTCGATTCCGCATCATCCATATAAAAAGGGTCTGCCCCCAGTGCGACAGACCCTTTTTTATGGTGGAAGTGCTGCGACCCGGCGGAATAGGAGCGCCTCGGCCGCATCGTCGCCTGGTACGAGCAGGAAGCGGCGTAAACGCTCCTTTCTTTTATCCGCCATGTAAATACATCAATAAACTCATCATGATCTGGGAACGTTACCTGCTGGGTTGCGGATATCCATCTTGACTAAACCTCAAAATGGTTTTATCTTTGTATGTACGATGTTGTAACCAAATAATGACGGAGGCCGCCATGATCAAAACCTTGACCAAGCACGGCAACAGCCTGGCGCTGGTGATCGAAAAACCGATACTGGAACTGCTCGGGGCCGATGCCGAGACCCCCTTCGACGTCACCACCGACGGCCAGGTGCTGATTCTTTCCCCCATCAAGGATGCTGATCGTAGCGAGGCGTTCTCGACCGCTCTCGACAGGGTCAATGCCCGCTACCCTAAAGCACTCAAGAAGCTGGCGGAGTAAGGGGTGAAATTCCTCAGCCTGACCGAGGTTCTGGCAATCCACCGGGACCAGATCTCCCGCTACGGCGGCACAACCGGCATCAGGGATATTGAGCTGCTCAAATCGGCGCTTGGTATGCCCATGGCGACCTACAGCGGTGAATTCCTGCACACCGACATTTACGAGATGGCCGCCGCCTATCTGTTTCATCTGGTCAAGAACCATCCCTTCCTCGACGGCAACAAGCGGGTCGGCGCGGTGACGGCGTTGGTGTTCCTGCTTCTGAACGACCACGACTTCGATGCGCCGGAGGATGACCTTGCCGAGACAGTGCTGTCTGTCGCCCGGGGCGAGATCGACAAGGCCGAGGTGGCGGTGTTCAACCGCCGCTGGAGCAAAGCGCTGTAGATTCCCTTTGATCAAGCCTTCGGACGCCGGTTCGGTTTTCGAAAATGGAATTGAACAAAATCGCCCGACGTTTCGAAAAACCATTTGCTTTTTCCGACACGCCAGGGGTGAATGACACCGGCTGCCAAAACGAACAGGGCCGTCCCTTTGAGACAGGCCTTTCGGCTGTCCAAATTTGCTCCAGGCAAATTTGTCGGAAATTATCTGCCGCCGTGTTGGGCCAACACCTGGTGGCCCTTGTCGGTCAGGCGATATTTCTGCAAGCGGCTGTTGGGTTTGTCGGGGATGGTCATCTCAATCAGGCCGTCGGCCAGGGCCGGTTTAAGGTAGCGCTCGCGGAAGGATTTGCGGTCTGAAAGCCCCAGGGCGGATTGCAGCGTCTCTCGGTCCATTTCGCCCTGGATCGCCGCCAGCAGCTCGCCGACTTGGGGGGTGACTTGAGGGCTGACTTGGGGGGGTGAAGCTGGTCACCGTATCCAAAATCATCCGCAACATGAAGGCGATGAAGGGCGCGGAATCGGTCTTTTGGGTGCTTTGGCCTGGTGCTCGAAGATCAGGCGACAGACCCTTGGCGGGAATCGCCTACTACGTCGGGCACATCCTGTTCCCTCCTGCGTAGGCTCCCCTCCGCTCGCTGACGCGGCCATCCCTGGCCGCTTTTCTGACATTTAGTCAGCGCTCGCTCCGCTTCGATTCCGCATCAAACATATAAAAAGGGCCTGCCGCTAGTGTCAATGGGAACTGAAAAGTGTACCAGTTACGGGAATTGAAAAGTGTACCACCTGCAGGGAGAGACCTTTTCAATCCGGGGACGATGAGATGGAAGAATCACCTCCTTTCTGGGAGAGTTGGTTGGCGAATGCATGGCCTTGAAGTCTGTAGCTGTGGCCCTTGATGTTGATCACCCGGCAATGGTGCAGCAGCCGGTCCAGAATGGCCGAGGCGATGACCGGATCGCCGAAGAGTTCCTGCCAGTCGGAGAAGCTTTTGTTGGACGTGATGATCGTCGAGCTCTTCTCGTAGCGGTAGGTGACGAACTGAAAGAAGAGATACGCCTCCTGGCTGGTGACGGGAAGATAGCCGACCTCATCGACGATGACGAGACTGGAATTGAGGTAGGCCTTTCCCTTGGCCTGGCTCTCCTTGAGCTTGGCGATCAGCGTGTGCATGGTGGTGAAGTAGACGCGAAAGCCGTGGTAGCAGGCCTTGATGGCCAAAGCGATCGCCAGATGGGTTTTGCCAACGCCCGGCGGTCCCAGGAAGATGACGTTTTCGTGTTTGGCAAGCAGGGTCAGATCAAAGAGTTCCATGACGGCCTTTTTGTCCAGATGAGGATGGAAGGTGAAGTCGTACTCCTCGATGGTTTTGGCCATGGGCAGGCCGGCTATCTTCATGGCGGTATCGACGCGCCGCTTGTCTTTGGCCGCCACCTCTTCCTCCAAAAGCTGGTCGAGGAAGCTGAGATAGGAGGCGCCGTTAGCTTGGGAGAGGGTTGCGACATCATCGAGGATTTCCACCGCCTTGAAGAGTTTCAGCCGTTTCAGGTTGTCCTGCAGGCGATCAAAGGTCAGTTGGTCCATGAGACACCTCCGGCGGCATAGCGGTCGTATTCGGCCAGGGGCCGCTGATAGACCTCAGGGTAAAGGGTACCGGTGACCAGACCTCGCGTGGCCTTGCCTTTGTCCCGGCCGTAACGCGGGGTTTGTTGAGGTGTCCGGGAGGGCCGTGGCGGAAGGCCGATGGTTTGCCCTTTGGTGTCCGGGATCTGATAGACGGCCAGCAGCTCGGCATCATGATAGATGCGAAGGACATGGTTCTTGACCTTGAGCAGGACGTGCTTGCCGACCGCTTGCGGCGCGACAAAGTAACGGTTGCCGGCAAAAGAGAGCAGGCAATCCTTGTACACCTTGCGGAAGAATTTGAGCGACGTGTCGTAATCGGCCTCCGGCAGGGAACCCAGATGAGGAACCTCCTGCTCCCAGCGCAGGATGACCTGTTGCCGGTAAGTGCCATGAATCCGCTGGTGAGCCGTTTCGGCCAGCCAGGTAGCGACATCCTGATTGGTCTGGGCAAGTGAGCGGTAGCCGTAGCCGCGCCAGAAGCTCTCGCGTAGATAGTCCATCGGGCGTTCCACCTTTCCCTTGACCCAAGGGCTATAGGGCGGGCAGAGCCGGGGAGTGAACCCGTAGTGCTTGGCAAAATGGAGAAACTCGACATTGAAGCTCGGTTTGCCGTTGTCCCTGCCGATAACGACCTGCTTCATGTTGTCGTAAAGGATTTCGGCGGACACACCACGAAGAGAACGGAAAGCGCGCAGGTGGCAATCCATAAAGGTCTCCATTGTGCAGCGTTCGACGAACTCGACGTACATGGCGCGGGAGAAACCCAGAACCATGACGAAGGCATAGATCGTGGTGGTCTTTCCCGACCCGTCATCAATCTTGAAATCGCCCCAATCGACCTGGGCCTGGAGACCCGGCTCTGTCTCGAAGCGGGTATAGGCGATGCGGCACTTTTGCTCCTTGATTGAGCGGACAAAGACCTTGAGGGTGTCGTAACTGCCGGTGTAGCCCATGCGCTTGAGTCGCTCGAAGATCCAGGTCGCCTGGTAGTCATCCTCATCGAGGAAATCCCGGACAACCTGGTGATACGGCTCGAGGATGGTGGGCTTGCTGGTCTGGCGGTGGTAACCTGGGAAGGCATTGTTTTCCAGATGCTTCTTTACAGTCTTGCGGTGGATGCCGAGTTTTTTGGCGATCCAGCGAACACTGTGACCTTGACGTTTGAGAGCAATAATGTCCATGTACACCTCCGTGGAGATCATCGGCATCCCTCCTTTCCCCTTAAGAGAAGGGATACCATGGGGTCCAGGGTGGTACACTTTTCGTTACCGCGATTGGTACATTATTGCTTTACCAGTGACAGCTAGTGCGACAGACCCTTTTTAAGGGTGGCGTCTATCAAACTAACCTCACAACCAATTGTTTTTTAGCACTTTTTTAAACTGTTTATTTTCTCCATACCCCCAAAATTACCCCTGAGACTTCTAAATTCTGCCTCAAAGGTCGTCCTCATCCTCGACAATCAGCCGTGAAAACGTGTTTATATTGGCTGTGGACTTGCCTTGCTCCAAGCGGTTTTTATCGTAGAGTGTCCCGAAAATTATTGCCAGGTCGCGGCCCGATGCCTTTTTTAGCTTCCCCGGAGTTAGGGCAGCAAGGACCGAATTTTCCAAACTATCCAGCATCGCCGCTTTATTTTCAGCGTATGCCTTGACCGCTCCAGGGTTTTGCACCTTGAACGGCTTCAGAGCCAGGGAAACAGCGCCCTTAGTAACGTTGAAGAACCGGGCGATGTCGGCTTGACTTATCCCCTGCAAATACATTTTCACAGCAACCGCCAGATCAATTTTTTTGTTTTGATTTGGGTTTGCAATTCGGTTAAGCGATTTGCCGGTTGACTGGCTTTTGCTGGCAGGGTTTGGCTTACCTCGTCTCTCTTTCCTCTTCGCGGCCATAATCACCACCTTTTTCAGCTTCGGGCTTTGGTCTTTTGCCCATCCGGTAAGGATAAAGCGGGCAATCCTTAACGGTGCATTCCCTGACCTCTTTTACCGAGTCACAACAGCAGGATAAGCACTTTGCCCTGATAGCTTTGATTGGGGTTAACCCTGTCTTCATTTTTTCCTTCTCCTTGTCAAAAATAAGGGGCCTTGCTCACGATTTTTTGAAGAACTCTTTTTGGAAAGGTCATGGCTTGCGGCTACAAAATGATCCCTTTTCATGTCCGTAATTCGGCAAGCCGCCCGCCAGAGAATAAAGCCTTCCAGCCATAGCCATTCACTCTGTTTTTTGTCCTTGATCAAGCCTCTTCTTTCTCCGGATACTGGTAATCTATAGAATAGTTTCAATCTTGAAACATCACTCCTTCAGTATTGTCCGTTCTGACGATGAATGATAAATGCTTATTATTTAATAGGTTGGCTTGATTGCCGCGCAAAAGGTCAAGACCATTCTTGAAACTCCACCACCCTTGATTGTGCCGGATGATGTTTCAGGATTGAAACTGATCTAAGTTTCAGTTTTGAAACTAACGTTTTTTTTCACGGTGGTATCTTTCCAACGCTTCCCCCTGTCTGGTATCCTTAGGTCGAACCCTCTTTTCAAATTCAGGAGTGCCGTGTTTTCTCCATCGCTCGCTGAGGCCATATAGTGAAACATCTTTTCCCGGACCGCCCCCGCCACTGTGTTCAATGTCGATAAAACCGCACTCAATAAGAGAGTCCAAGCAACGCGCAAAAGTTGCCCGCGAAATTTCCATCTTTTCGGCCTCAGAATAGGGGAAAATAATTTCGCCGTTATTTGCGACAATCCATTCGTTCTTTTTGGACCCTTTCCGCTTTTTGAGTTGCCGCTTTTTCAGGAAACGGTGAAATACGTCCCTTGCCGTAGCTGTCAGTTGGCGATAGGCGGCAGATTCCAACAAATCATATTCAATGAATGTACCCTTTGGCACTTTATTGCCTCCCGTTCAGCGCTATGCTGTTGCCCTCAGACCGTTTCGGCGGGAAGAATCCTGTCGATATAGTTGAAGATCGTTCCATGCCGACTTTTGCCCTGAATGACCAGGACGGGCCGTTTTGTGCCGACCAGGTAGCGCAGCTTGGACGGGCGAACTTGCTCATTGCCGCATAGTGCCTTGATTGTCGCCGTGAGCCTGCTTTTAGGGTTGTAGTTGATAACGGCACTCTGAATAATCACCGCGCCGTCAGCCGGTCCACCCCGAATAGTAAACTCAAAGCCGACCCGTTTGCTTGTGAGGGTTTGATACCTCAGCACTCGCGTCAGTTCAGCTTGATAGATGCCGGGCGGGATTAGTTCTTTTTCGGTCTGGGGATTTTGGGGCGCTTCTTGGCGCTGGGCTATGTCGCTTCCGGTCATAGCTCACCTCCTTTCGGTATCAATCACAAAGGGCGAGCACATCGCTTTCACGCCAGCAAGTGCAGCGGCTACCTAGTCGCACTGGCTGAGGCGCTTTACCTTCTGCGACCCATTTCCACCAAGTGGACCGGCCAACTGGGATGATCGCTAAAACTTGTGGCAATCGAAGCAGTTTTTCGTTGGTAGGGATTTGCTTTTTCATTAATGGCCTCCTGTAATCTAAAGTGATCTACCGGAGGCCATCTTCGAGGCGGGATTCACACTTAAAGGAATAAGCGTGAATATTGTTTCTTCTTAACGTCTTGACGGCGGCAATAAGCCTTCCTTTTGGAGTTGTTTTACGTAGCGACTTAATTTTTTATAAATGGTATCAGCCTTAATTGGGGTGTCGCTCCCATGCAGGTACAGATCGAATTTGTTGTCTTTCTCTTCGCTGTCTTTCTCTTCCAGGTCAAGAAAATGCGCGTGCCCTTGCTCACAAAGCCCTTGAACATGCTGCATAAACAACTCAAATAGAGTTGAGAGAGCCGGCATGCTTTCGCGCTTACCATATGTTTTCTGGAGAAAGTTGATAATCTCTACCCCTAGCGGCCCGGGCTGTCGATTGCGCTTTTTGCTCCTATGAGCCACGTTTACAAACCCCTCTATCTGGGAAAACAAATCGGCGACCATACCCGAATACATGGTTATAACTCCCTGGGCGTCGTCAGCCTCATCATACAGCTCTTCAATGCGCTTTTTGAGCTGTTGGTTTTCCGATTCGAGCTTTTTGACCCGGAGTCTCAGGCTTCGAATCTCATTGTTCAAACAATTTTCTTCCTGCCTTTCGCAATCTATATTTTCCATAACAAACCTTTAAAAAAGAACCCCGCCATGCCGTTGAAGGTATTCGGCTTTTCTCGGCGTCCCGATAGGCGGGGAACAAACAATTTGCTAAACTAAGTCAAGGTCCTCCCTATTTTTCCAAGTAACTCTAATATGTTCCTTGCGTCTATACCTCTATTTTCGTTGTGTTTTTCAATCAATGTTATCAAGGTACATATACCCGAATAAATACCAATCAATAAAATCAGAATAAACACAATGCCAATAACAAATATAATATTCACTGGATTCCCCTCCTTAGCACGTCCCCCCCGGCTTTGCCGGAGGGGATTCCTGTTGTAGTAAAGAAGAGACTAGCTTTTCCTCTTGAAGGACTGGCACTTGCCGTCAACAACTTTTATGTCGCCAACCTCAAAACTAGAATCTTTTTGACAACTGCCATTGACCGAGTAAACACACTCCGGGGAATTGCAGACAACTACATAAAGAACGTCTTTCATGGTCTTACCCTCCTTTTGTGGATAGCTTCAATTAGACTGCCCTTTACTGCATTTTGTGGAAAATCAGAGGTTCAGGCCGATCCAGAACCCCTTTTGTGATTATGACGGTGAGCGGGGGGACTGACAGCAACAACGACGACCACGGGGCGAAGGGGGGCGAGGTCCCCCCCGTACCCTTGCCGCTACCTTGTGTAGAATTTCTACACACTGCACCTTTTCCGGTAGGGGAAGTTACCCCCTTGCCCGACTGATCGGAATCACCTTCGCCCCTGCCTTCAAGCCGTCCAGGTAATCAGCCCAAAGCTGCATCATCTTCTTACGCTCGGCAAGGTGGGCTGTCCGATTGTATGCCCGCCCGTTAGGGTCTCTCACGGCATGGGCTAACTGATGCTCGATGAAATCAGGACGGAATTGCAGCACTTCATCAAGAATAGTTCGGGCCATTGCCCGGAAACCGTGCCCGGTCATTTCGTCCTTTTCAAAGCCCATGCGCCGTAAGGCCGCATTTATGGCGTTGTTGCTCATTGGCCGGGCATTTGAGCGGGCAGAGGGGAAAAGGTAGCGGCTCCGGCCTGTCAGGGCTTGCAGTTCCCGCAGGATTTCCACGGCTTGCGCCGACAGGGGCACAAGGTGCGGCTCTTTCATCTTCATCCGTTCGGCGGGAATGTTCCATTCTGCCGCGTCAAGGTCGATTTCTGACCATTCCGCTTGCCGCAATTCGCCAGGACGGACAAAAACCAGCGGGGCTAATTGCATGGCGCTCTTGACTACGAAAGAGCCTTGAAAGCCGTCAATGGCCTTCAGCAGTTCGGCAACCTTGGCCGGATCGGTAATTGCCGCAAGGTGGCCTTTTTTATAGGGTGGCAGTGCTCCTTTAAGGTCGGCTGTGCAATCCCTTTCGGCCCGTCCGGTGGCAACCGCATAGCGGAAAACCTGCCCGCATATGGTTCTTATCCGGTGGGCAGTTTCAAGCGCCCCCCTTGATTCAATCCGCCGCAGCATTTTCAGAACTTCAGGGGCCTTGATTTCGCCAATGGGCCGCGTTCCCATGACCGGGAAAACGTCAGCCTCTAACCGCCTTAAAGTGGTTTTGCCGTGACTGGGGGACCAGGTAGGGGCATACTTGCCGTGCCATTCACGGGCCACGACTTCAAAGGTGTCCTCTTGCTCGGCATTTGCCGCCTGTTGCGCTTTTCTGACTTCGCCAGGGTCAATCCCCGCCGCTACCTGCTTGCGGGCCTGAAAACGCTTTTCTCTGGCGTCGGCTAGGCTAACTTCGGGGTAAGTGCCAAAGGACAGCAATTTTTCCTTACCCCCAAAGCGGTACTTGAAGCGCCACCACTTACCCCCATTGGGAGCAACCAGCAAAAACAACCCGTCACCATCAAAAAGCTTCACCTGCTTTGCGCCGGGTTTGGCGTTGCGGATTTTTGCATCGGTCAGGGGCATGGCAAGTCCTCCTTTTGGGGGTAACAGTTTCGCTCTCGGGGTAACTATTGCCAAAAGTTACCCCTGTTACCCCCGGATGTCAATATATTTTAATGGGCACTACTGGACACTAGATAAACAAAAAGCCCGCTGATTTAGCGGGCTTCCTGACCATATTGGCTTACTATGGATTTTGAATTGGTGGAGGGAACGACGACCTACCGCAAAACAGCCTCAAAGCCCGCGCTCCTCGTAACTCCTTGATAATAAACGCCGAAGTCATCTTGCACAACCACTTCCCGACAACCCGACCAGAGAAACGAATTTCTCCCCTGATTTCCCGGCACTGGACGAGGGTGACGGGTTTGCAGTAAAATCGAATACCTGGCGTCGAGCCGCAACAACTTCAAATCCGGTTTTCGGACGCCGGTTCGGTTCCCAAAACGGAATCGAATTGCATCAAGGACGCCGTTATTACGGGAGAAGCAGCGGCCATTGATCCGTTTCGGCGTCGATGAAATCGGCCGCGAACCGGACTGGGCCGCCCCCCCTGCTTCGTTCCCTTAGCGGCCAGCGACAGCTTGTCCGCCGACCTGACTGTTTCCTTCGGCAGTTCGCCTGATTTCTTCCCCACGCCCTGTTCCGCGAGGTAGCGCACAACGGTTCGTGTGGACTTCGCGCCCGCTTCCCGCACTGACTTGTGCAACGTTTTATTCCTGACATTCTGCACCCCCAAACAACCCGGTTGCACGACAGCGAACGCCCCTGATCAGATCGCCTCCAGATTTGACCGCCCCCCGCTTTGGGCAAGCAGATACCAGTTGACAATTTTTTTTTGCGCTGATACGTTTAATCAAACGTTTGTTTGGGATGGTTTGCAGGATTTTCCCCGTGGATAATCGGGAAAGAAACCGTATGTCCACTTGGACTATTGGTTAACGATTTAAATTAATTGAGGTGACCATGCGGACTTTGTCTTCAACGGGGCTGATGAGTCGGATTGCCAAGAAAATAACATTACCGAGGAGTAGTTACGGAGGATTTATGTCAACGAGGCAAAATTCGCGAAGAAAAGGATCATCGCTGAGAGAGGTCTGGCCGGAAACCACATACCCTGGTCTTCGTCATTTTTTGTCAGGCCTGCCGCTCTTGCTGCTGCTTTCCGGGTTGGTGCTCGGCGGTTGCGACCGTGCGCAGCAGGGCCCGCCGCCTCACCCGACTCCACAAGTTTCATTTGTGGCGATGCAGCCGGAGAAAATCACATTGTCAACCGAATTACCGGGCCGCACCTCACCCTTCCGGGTCGCGGAAATCCGGCCCCAGGTCAGTGGCCTGATCCTGAAGCGATTGTTTGAAGAAGGCTCCCTGGTCACAGTCGGACAGGTACTTTACCAGATTGATCCCGCGCCGTTTCAAGCCGCGCTCGATAACGCACAGGCCGCCCTTGGCCGATCCGAAGCGAATCTGCCCGCGACCAGGTCGAAGGCGGAGCGTTACAGAAAATCACTGGCCGACAAGGCCGTCAGCCAGCAGGCTTACGATGACGCGGCCGCCGCCCTGGCCCAGGTCGAGGCAGATATCGAATTTTACCGGGCGGCGTTGGAAACAGCGCGCATCAACCTGAATTACACCCAAATAAGCGCGCCCATCTCGGGACGCATCGGCAAGTCCAACGTGACCGACGGCGCCATTGTCACGGCATACCAGCCTCTGGCCCTGGCGACCATTCAGCAGCTCGACCCGATATTTGTGGATGTGCCTCAATCGACCACCGAATTGCTGCGTTTGAAGCAGCGCCTCGAAGACGGCCGCCTTACGCGAAACGGAACGGATCACAATGCAGTCGATATTATCCTGGAGAACGGCACTCCATACCCGGAAGCAGGAACCCTTGAATTCAGTGATGTCACTGTTGATCCGACCACGGGCTCGGTCATCCTGCGAACGGTTGTTCCCAATCCGAGGAGCATACTGCTCCCCGGCATGTTCGTCAGGGCCGTGGTCAGGGAAGGCGTCAACGAACGGGCGATCCTCGTTCCCCAGCAGGGCGTGTCCCGCGATCCCAAGGGCAATCCCTACGCCCTGGTTGTCGACGCGGAAAGCACAGCCGCATTTCGGCCGCTGACTCTCGACCGGGCCATCGGCGATAAATGGCTGGTTTCGGCCGGCCTCTCTCCGGGCGACAAGTTGATCGTGGAAGGATTGACCATGCTGCGCCCGGGTACGCCGGTAAATGCCGTCCCTTTCGAACCTTCCCCTGCCGAACAAAAAAACGCAGACGGGTCTGGTCCCTCGAACCGTTCCGATAATCCATCGCAAAATCGCGGTGAAGGAGGAAAGTGATGCTGTCAAAATTCTTCCTTGACCGTCCGGTTTTCGCCTGGGTTATCGCCATCATCATGATGACGGCGGGCGGGCTGGCCATCTATAACCTGCCGGTGGCGCAGTATCCGCCGATAGCGCCTCCCTCCATCGCCATAGACGCCTTCTTTCCCGGCGCCTCGGCCGAAACCGTGGAAAACACCGTCACCCAGATCATCGAGCAGAAGATGACCGGTCTGGACGACATGCTCTACCTCGCAGGCACCAGCTCATCATCAGGAGCCGCCAGGGTCGAGCTGACCTTTGCGCCGGGAACCGATCCGGATGTAGCCTGGTCCAAGGTACAGAACAAGCTGCAGCTTGCCATGGCCAGCCTCCCCGACGTGGTTCAGCGCCAGGGCGTCAAGGTCAGCAAATCCACCAGAAACTTCCTGATCATTGTTGGTCTTACTTCCGAAGACGGGAGCATGGACAGCAGTGATTTGGAGGATTATGCCCAATCCAACCTGGAAAAAGTGCTCTCCCGGGTGCCCGGCGTTGGCGAAGTGATGAGTTTCGGCTCCCAGTACGCCATGCGGGTCTGGGTCAATCCGGACAAGCTGATCAGTTACAGTCTGACCATGGAGGATGTCATCGGGGCGCTCAGGGCCTACAATGTCGAGGTGTCCGCCGGCCAGCTGGGCGGGGCGCCGGCCGTCGATGGGCAGCGCCTGAACGCATCCATCGTTGTGCAGCACCTGCTCCAGACGCCGGAGGAATTCGCGGCCATTCCTGTCCGCACCAATCCGGACGGCTCCGTGGTGCGCGTCAGTGACATTGGTTACACTGAATTGGGAAGCGAACGTTACGACAGCGTTTCAAAATACAATGGCAAACCGTCCGCCGCCATGGCTATTCGCCAGGCCGCTGGCGCCAATGCCTTGGAAACGGCCGATGCCGTCAAACTGAAACTGGAGGAAATGAGCAGATATTTCCCCCCTGGAATGAAAGTTGTTTACCCCTACGACACGACACCTTTTACCCAGGTGGCGATCGACGAGGTGGTCAAGACCCTTTTTGAAGCGGTCTTTCTGGTCTTTGTGATCATGTACATCTTCATGGGGACTTTCCGAGCCACTCTTATTCCCACCATCGCGGTGCCCGTGGTTCTGCTCGGCACGTTCGGCATCCTGGGGCTCTTCGGGTTTTCCATCAACATGCTGACCATGTTTGCCATGGTGCTGGCCATTGGTCTTCTGGTCGACGATGCCATCGTGGTGGTGGAGAACGTCGAGCGGATCATGGCCGAGGAAGGGCTCTCCCCCCGCGAAGCCACCGCCAAATCGATGGACGAGATCACCAGCGCCCTGATCGGCATCGGTCTCGTGCTTTCGGCGGTATTCGGCCCCATGGCCTTTTTCCCCGGCTCCACCGGGGTCATCTATCGCCAATTCTCCATCACCGTCATTTCGTCCATGCTCCTGTCGGTGGTCGTGGCCTTGGTCCTGACCCCGGTGCTCTGCGCCACCATGCTCAAGCCGATTCCCAAGGGGCATGAACCCTCGGAGGGCGCCGTTTGGTTCCTTCGGCCTTTCTTCCGCTGGTTCGACCGGTTCTTCTTCCGGTCCAGGGATTTTTATGTGCGGCTGGTTGGCCACGTGTTGGCGAAAAAACTCCGCTACCTGTTTGTCTTCGTGCTGATTGTCGTGGCCATGGGCTATCTGTTCCAGCGCATGCCCACATCCTATATTCCGGATGAGGATCAAGGCATCCTCCTGGTTCAGGCCATGCTCCCCTCCGGCTCGACGCTCGAGCAGACGGAAGCGGTCATGGCCAAAGTCACGGATCATTTTCTGACCAACGAGAAGGAGGGGGTGGATTCACTCATTACCATCGCGGGCAGGAGCTTCAGCGGCGAGGGCCAGAATATAGCCATGAGCTTTGTCAAGCTCAGGGACTGGGAGCTTCGCCAGCGGCCCGACCTGAAAGTCAAGGCCATTGCCGGCCGCGCCATGGGGGCATTTTCTCAGATAAATGAAGCCATGGTCTTCGCTTTCCCGCCCCCCCCGGTCATCGAACTGGGGATGGGCACCGGCTTCGACCTGCAGCTCGTGGACCGTGGAGGCTTGGGCCACGATAAACTCATGGAGGCGCGCAACCAACTCCTCGGCATGGCGGCCCAAGACCCCCGCCTGATCAGGGTCCGGCCCAACGGAATGAATGATGTGGCCGAATACCACCTCGATGTTGACTGGGACAAGGCCGGCGCTCTGGGGATTCCCATCGACTCCATTCATAACACCATCTCGGCCGCCTTCGGCAGCGCCTATGTCAACGATTTTATCCAGGCCGGCCGGGTCAAAAAGGTATATGCCCAGGTGGACGCGCCCTATCGCATGCTGCCGCACGACCTGGAAAAACTCTATGTGCGCAACACCTCCGGCAAAATGGTCCCCGTCTCATCCTTTGCCGAGGGGCGCTGGGCGACCGGCTCGCCACAGCTCGAGCGTTTCAACGCCTTTCCGTCGATCAATATCTGGGGCGAGCCGGCTCCAGGCCACAGCACCGGCGAGGCCATGGCCGCCATCGAGGAGATTGTCGCCAAACTGCCGACCGGAATCGCCGCCGACTGGACCGGACTTTCCTACCAGGAACGGCAGGGCGGTTCCATGGCCCCTCTGCTCTATGCTTTTTCGGTTTTCGCCATCTTCCTCTGCCTGGCGGCCCTTTACGAAAGCTGGCCCATCCCCATCGCCATCCTGCTGACCATGCCCCTTGGCGCCATCGGCGGCGTGATCGCCACCAGCACTGGCGGGATGCCCAACGACGTCTATTTTCAGATCGGCCTGCTGATCACCCTGGGGCTCACCACCAAGAACGCCATCCTGATCGTCCAATTCGCCAGGGCAAAGGTCGATGAAGGCATGGGCTTGATCGAAGCGACACTCCAAGGCGCCAAACTGCGGCTCAGGCCGATCATTATGACATCGCTGGCCTTCGGTTTCGGGGTACTGCCCCTGGCGTTGGCCACCGGAGCAGGATCGGGAGCGCAACGGGCAATCGGCATCGGCGTTCTCGGGGGCGTGGTTACTTCAACCTTACTGGTTATCCTGTTCGCGCCGCTCTTTTACGTCATGATCTACAAGGCGCTTGGCAAACATCGAAAAGAAGTAACCATGGACTATGTTGAGGAAAGCGCCATGGCGGAGGGAAATAAATGAACAGACGATTAGCAATTTTGCTGACCGGCATCGGTCTTATTGCCGGAGGTTGTTCTCTTGCTCCCAAATACCTGCGGCCGGAAGCGCCGATCCCGGCGGAGTGGCCGAAGGGCGAGGCATACCAGGCCATACCCGAATCGCCGATTGCCCCGGACCTGAACCGGCAAGAGTTTTTCACCGACGGGAAGCTGCAAAAAGTCATCGGCATCGCCCTGGAAAATAATCGGGAACTGCGGCTAGCCGCCCAGAACGTGTTACGGGCCCGGGCTCTCTATGGCGTGCAACGGGCCGAGCTGTTTCCGGCGGTTCAGGCAAGCGGCGAGGGAGGCAAGCAAGGCCTGTCATCCGATCTTGTGAAACCGGGGGATACCCGCACGAGGGAACAGTACAGCCTCGATCTGGGGGTTGCATCCTGGGAGATCGATTTTTTCGGGCGGATCCGCAGCCTGAAGGATCAGGCCTTGGAGGAGTATCTGGCAACCGAGGAGGCCAGGCGGAGCGCCGAGATTGCGTTGGTTGGCGAGGTCGCCCGCGTGTATCTGACCCTTGCCGCGGACCGGGAAAATCTGCAACTGGCCCGGTCCACCCTGGAAACGCAGCAGGCGTCTTACAGTCTGGTGCGAAAACAGTATGACGCAGGTCTCGCCAACGAACTGGATCTGCGGCGGGCACAGATACCGGTGGAGACGGCCCGGGGAGACGTCGCCCTTTTTACACAGCTGGTGGCCCAGGATCAAAACGCCTTGAATCTCCTCGCCGGCATACCGGTTCCCGATGAGTTGCTGCCGATTGACCTCGAAGGCGTTACCCCGCCCGCGGAAATTTCCGCGGGCCTGTCCTCTGAAATCCTCTTGCAGAGGCCTGACATCATGGCGGCGGAGCATCGGCTCAAGGGAGCATACGCCTTTATCGGCGCGGCACGGGCGGCCTTTTTCCCCCGGATTGCGCTGACTACCGCAGTGGGGACGGCCAGTGACGACCTCTCCGGTCTCTTCGGTTCCGGAACGGGCACCTGGAGTTTCACGCCGCGGGTCGTGGCGCCGATTTTCGACGCCCGAGTCTGGGCAGCGCTCAGGGTCAGCAAGTCCGATCGGGAAATTGTTTTGACCCAGTATGAGCTTGCCATTCAGAACGCCTTCAGGGAAGTAGCGGATTCTCTTGCCTTACAGGGAACAATCGATCAGCAGATCGCGGCCCAGCTCTCCCTGGTCACCGCGACCGCGGCAACCTATCGCCTCGCCGACATACGCTATACGGATGGAATCGACAGTTACCTCGGGGTCCTTGACGCGCAACGATCTCACTTTGCCGCCCAGCAGGGGCTGGTGACGTTGCGCCTGGCCAAACTCGCAAACCGGGTACGGCTTTACGCTGTATTGGGAGGCGGAGTATCGGAAAAAAATAACGAACCTGATGTATCGGAGAATTCCTCGGAGACAGGAAGAAAGGATGGACAACAATAAGTCAGTCACTGATGGCAAAAGCGGTTCTGACAGGATAGACCCTGAAAAACTCCTTGCTTTCCTGCCGATTCGCAGTGACAGCGCCATCTTGGACATGGCGGGCGGCTTTGGCGCCTATACCTTTGCCATGGCATCGCTCTGCCCGCACGGCAAGATCTTTGTCTTTTATCTGCGGGAGGAAGGGTTCGAACGTTTCATTGAGGAGATTTCGGATAGCGCCATCACCAACATCATCCCCAATGTCGTCACTTCAGGTTCGCTACCTCTTGGCAGCGAAACCATGGATTTGTGTCTCTTGACCAAGGTTTTCCATGACTTGTTTTCACAAGGCAGCGACCAGGAGGCGCTACGCGAAATCAAGAGGGTTTTGAAGCCTCGCGGAACCTTGGCGGTGATAGAGTATAAAAAAATAGTCGGCACTCCCGGGCCCCCCGTCAAAATCCGTATCGCTCCGGGTGAGCTTGATGAGACACTCCGTTGCGCGGGCTTTATCCCAGCGATAAAACAAGAAATCGAGATTGGGCCATATCATTACCTGTCTCTTTATCGAAAAGGTGACGGCAACACGAATGAAAGGGGCAGCCTGTACCGCCCGTTTTTGTTCGTGCCCTTGTCAACCAAGTAAAGGAAAAAGAGAGAAGGCGACAATAAATGCAATCGAACTTTCCGGAAAATAAAGTCAAAATCCTGGAAGCCGCTATCCCCCTTTTTGCCGAAGCCGGTTTCAATGGCGTTTCCATGCGCAGCCTCGCCACTGAAGTCGGCCTGAATCCGGCAACCCTCTATCATCACTTTCAGGACAAGCATACTCTCTACATGGCCGCCATGTCTTATGCGTTTGCCCGAAGGGCCGAGACATTATCGGCGGCCCTGGGCGCGGATGCCCCCCCCGAGCAGCGGCTGAAAAAGTTTGCCGAGGCTCTTTGCCGGCTCATCCATGACGAGCCTGATTTCAACAAGTTGATCCAGCGGGAAATATTGGCGGAAGATAACAAGCGCCTGCAACTGCTGGCGGACCAGGTTTTTCATGAATTTTTCACGTCGCTCCTCTCCCTTTGCGGTGAGCTCGCCCCCGGCTATGACTCACATATGCTGGCCATCTCCATAGTTGGCCTGATGGCCTATCACTACCAGATAACTCCCCTGCGGCGGCATCTGTTGGGCAGCTCCCCGGATCATGACTCCCCGGAAGAGGTGGCTGCGCATGTGGTGCGCCTGCTGCTGGGAGGGGTCAAGGAAGGGAAAATCCGATTTGAATGACCGTATGAAGAAAAGAAGCAGGGAGATATCGCTATTTGTCGCGATATTAAGCACATGTCCATGGAGCCGATGAACAAAAAGACCCTCTCCTCACGAACGAACAGGTAATGACGAACAGGTCACGCGAAAGCCTTCAATCGGACACCAAGCTGCGCATTCTGGACGCGGCGGAACGCCTTTTCGCGCGCGACGGCTTCCACCGCACTTCCATAAAGCGACTTGCTTCCGAGGCAAAGGTTAATCTGGCGGCGGTCAATTATCATTTTGGCTCCAAGATGACTTTGATCGAAAAGGTCGTTGAACGCCGGTGGCGGCCGATTAATCAACAGCGCATCGAGAGACTGGAGGCTATCAGGGCAAACGCCGTCCTGAAGGACACCGGGCTCTTGGTCAGGGAATGCTTGCGCGCTTTTATCGAACCGGCTTTTACGTCGGACATGCTCACGCGGGAGAAAAGATGTTTTCTTGCCTTGGCGGCGCATGCCTTTTCCGAACCGGATGCTGCCATCAGAACCATTTTCATCAATCAGTTTAAAGCGCCCTTCAAACTTTTGTTCGAGGTCTTGCATGATGCCCTTCCCGACCTGGCGGAGGATGCACTGTTCTGGCGGCTCCATTTTGCCATCGGCGCCATGACGCATTGCATGCGCCTGTGCAGCGCCGGTTTGCCGTCTTCCGAAATTTCCCAGCCGGGAAACGATCTCGGGACAGTAAAGGATATGTTACTGGATTTCATAACAAGCGGTATGCGCGCCCCTTGTCCCGGCGAGGAAAAACAATGAAATCCAGCTGGTTTTGATGCCAGGCGAGAAAAAGGGAGGAACAAACCATGTGCAAGGTATTGATCGTTTACTACAGTTTGCACGGCCACGTTTTCAGAATGGCGGAAGCGGTCTCGGAAGGTGTTTTAAAGGTCGCAGGATGCGAAGTATTGGTCAGGCGGGTTCCGGAAACCCTCCCAAGAGAAGTACTGGAGATGATGGACGCCGTGGAGTTCCAAAAGAGGCAGGCCCATATCCAGGTGGCCACGATGGATGACCTTGAGGAGGCGGATGCGATTATCTTCGGCACCCCGACCCGCTTCGGCAATATGTGCGGCCAAATGCGCCAATTCCTGGATGCCAGCGGCGGCCTCTGGCGGAAAGGATCCCTGATCGGCAAGCCTGGCAGTGTCTTTACCAGTTCCGCCACGCAGCATGGCGGTCAGGAGACGACCATCCTCAGCTTTCATGTTACGCTGTTACATCATGGCATGGTGGTGGTCGGTCTCCCTTATGCTTTCGCCGGTCAAATGGGTATCGCCGAAATCAGCGGCGGATCGCCCTATGGCGCTTCAACCATCGCCGGAGGCCAGGGAGAGAGGATGCCCAGCGACAATGAACTGAACGGCGCCCGTTTTCAGGGCGCCCATGTGGCGCGAATCGCACGGAAACTCAAAAAAGGCGCTTGATGATCCATGATCGTTTAGGAATGAGGAATGGATGAAGATGTCATTGAACGTAAAATTTAAAAAGTGGGGTACGAGCGCGTTGCTCGTTGGCATGGCAGCGGTAGCGGGCCTGTTGCTTTGGCGTCATTTCCAGGGTGACGGACTGGATGAGCGTATTGCCAGCGGCAACGGCCGCATCGAGGCAGTGGAAATCGATATCGCCACGCCGAGGGCCGGAAAGATCAAGGAGATTTTTGTGGACGAAGGCGATTATGTCCCGGTCGGAAAAGTTCTGGCCAAGATGGACACCGCCGTTCTGGAAGCGCAGCAAAAAGAGACGTTGGCCCGCTTGCGGCAGGCGGAGAACGCGGTACATATCGCCAACAGTCTGGTCGTGCAGCGCCAAAGCGAGAAAAAGGCCGCGCAGGCGGTGGTCGCGCAACGCCAAGCCGAGGTCGAGGTTGCCAAGAAGCGGTTGGAGCGTTCGCAATCGCTGGTCGCCGACAAAGCGGTCTCACAGCAGAAATTCGAAGATGATCGTGCCGTTTTTCTCAGCGCCGAGGCCATGCTCCGTGCCGGTGAGGCCGATGTCGCAAGGGCGGATGCAGCCATTGCCACGGCCAGATCGCAGGTGCATGGCGCACGGGCCGATGTCGAGGCAGCCAGGGCCATTCTTGAGCGGATCCAGGCGGACCTTGACGACAGCGTGTTGAAATCGCCGCGGGAAGGGCGGGTGCAATACCGTGTGGCCCAGCCCGGCGAAGTGATGGCCTCCGGGGGGACGGTATTGAATATGGTCGACCTCACCGAGGTCTACATGACTTTCTTCCTGCCGACGCAACAGGCCGGCAGGGTAGCGCTCGGGGCCGAGGCACGGCTCGTGCTCGATGCCGCCCCGCAATACGTGATCCCGGCCAAAATCTCCTTCGTCGCCGACGTCGCCCAGTTCACGCCCAAGACGGTGGAAACGGCGGAAGAACGCCAGAAGCTGATGTTCCGCATCAAGGCGCGGATCGACCCCGACCTGCTCAAGCGGCATCTCCACCAGGTCAAGACCGGCCTGCCGGGCATGGCCTACGTGCGGCTCGACCCGCAGGCCGACTGGCCCCCTGAACTGCAGGTCCGGCTGCCGCAATGAACGCGAATCGGCGCGGAATGGAGAGCGGGCCGGTAGCCCAGCCGGTGGCGCGATTGCACGAGGTAGGCGTGCGCTATGGCAAGACCTGCGCGCTCGACGAGGTCAGCCTCGACGTCCCGGCCGGCTGCATGGCCGGGCTGATCGGCCCGGACGGGGTGGGCAAGTCCAGCCTGCTGGCGCTCATCGCCGGCGCGCGCGCCATCCAGGCCGGCCGGGTCGAGGTGCTCGGCGGCGACATGGCCGATGCCGGCCATCGTCGCGCAACCTGCCCGCGCATCGCCTACATGCCGCAGGGACTGGGTCGCAACCTCTACCCCACCCTGTCGGTGCGGGAAAACCTCGATTTTTTCGCCCGGCTGTTCGGCCACGCCGGCGGCGAACGCCGGCGGCGCATCGAGGCGCTGACCCGTGCCACCGGCCTGTTCCCGTTTCTGGATCGCCTGGCCGGCAAGCTCTCCGGCGGCATGAAGCAGAAGCTCGGCCTGTGCTGCGCGCTGATCCACGACCCCGACCTGCTGATCCTGGACGAGCCCACCACCGGCGTCGACCCGCTTTCGCGGCGGCAGTTCTGGGATTTGATCGACGCCATCCGCGCGAACCAACCCGGCATGAGCGTGCTGGTGGCCACCGCTTACATGGAGGAGGCGGCGCGCTTCGACTGGCTGGCGGCGATGGATGGCGGGCGGGTGCTGGGGACCGGCGCCCCTCCGACGCTGCTCGAACGCACCGGCGCCGCCTCTCTGGAAGCCGCTTTCATCCGCCTGTTGCCGGAAGACAAGCGCCGGGACTATCGGGAAGTGGAGATCCCGCCGCGCCCCGCCGGGGCCGACGGCGAGGTTGCCATCGAGGCGCGGGATCTGACCATGCGCTTCGGCGATTTCACCGCGGTGGACCATGTGAGCCTGCGCATCACCCGCGGCGAGATCTTCGGTTTTCTCGGCTCCAACGGCTGCGGCAAGACCACCACCATGAAAATGCTCACGGGCCTGCTGCCGCCGAGCGAAGGCCGGGCCTGGCTGTTCGGACACGAAGTGGACCCGCACGATCTGGCGACCCGCCGGCGCGTCGGCTACATGTCGCAGTTCTTCTCGCTCTACACCGAGCTGACGGTGCGGCAGAACCTGGCGCTGCACGCGCGGCTGTTCCATGTGCCCGCCGCCGAGATTCCGCAGCGAGTGGAGGAGATGGTGGCGCGCTTCGATCTGGCTTCCGTCATCGACAGCCTGCCGGACCGATTGCCGCTGGGCCACCGCCAGCGCATGTCGCTCGCGGTGGCCTTGATCCACAAACCGGAGATGCTGATCCTGGACGAGCCGACCTCGGGCGTGGATCCCGTGGCGCGCGACGCCTTCTGGCGCATCCTGGTCGAACTCTCGCGCCGCGACAATGTCACCATCTTCATTTCCACCCATTTTATGAACGAGGCCGAGCGCTGCGACCGCATTTCACTGATGCACGCCGGCCGCGTGCTCGTCACCGGCGCCCCCGCCGCCCTTGCCGAGCAGCGGGGCGTGCGCACACTGGAAGACGCGTTCATCCGCTCCCTCGAAGATGCGGCCGCGACTGGTCCCGGGGGAAACGGCGAAACGGGAGCCCTCCCCGCCGCGCCCGTGACCGACGGTGCGCCGCGAATCCATGCCGAGCCGCAGGGCTGGCGACGCTTTTTCGACCCGCGGCGCATGGCGAGCTACGCTCTGTGCGAAGCCCTGGAACTGCGCCGCGATCCCATCCGCCTGACCTTGGCGCTACTCGGCAGCGTCATCCTGATGTTCGTGATGGGCTACGGCATCAGCCTCGATGTCGAGGACCTGACCTTCGCGGTGCTGGACCGCGACCAGACCACGGTCAGCCGCGATTACACGCTCAATCTCGACGGATCACGGTACTTCATCGAGCGACCGCCGATCGCCGACTACGCCGAACTCGACCGCCGCATGCGCTCGGGCGAACTGAACCTGGCCATCGAGATTCCACCCGGCTTCGCCCGCGACCTCGCCCGCGGCCGGTCGGTCGAGATCGGCGCCTGGATCGACGGCGCCATGCCCACCCGCGCCGAGACCGTGCGCGGCTACGTGCAGGGCATGCACGCCCACTGGCTGGCCACCAAGGCGCGCGAGGCCGGCTACGGCGAGGCTTTGGCGGGCCTCGCCAACATCGAAACCCGGTTCCGCTACAACCCGGACGTGAAAAGCCTGGTGGCCATGGTGCCGGCGGTGATCCCGCTGCTGCTGATGATGATCCCGGCCATGCTCGCCGCGCTCAGCGTGGTGCGCGAGAAGGAACTTGGCTCGATCACCAACTTCTACGTCACGCCCACCACGCGGCTGGAGTTCCTGCTTGGCAAGCAGTTTCCCTATCTGGTCCTGTCCTTCCTGAGCTTTCTCCTGCTGACCCTGCTGGCGGTCACCGTCTTCGGCGTGCCGCTCAAGGGCAGTTTCGCGACGCTTGCCGCGGGCGCGCTGCTCTATGTCGGCGCCGCCACGGCCATCGGCCTGTTGATATCGACCTTCACGCGCAGCCAGGTCGCGGCGCTCTTCGGCACCGCCCTGCTAAGCATCCTGCCGGCGGTCAACTTCTCCGGGATGATCGATCCGGTGTCATCGCTCGAAGGGGCGGGACGCGTGATCGGCGAGCTGTATCCGACCACGCATTTCCTGAACATCGCCCGCGGAACCTTCTCGAAGGCGCTCGGTTTTGCCGACCTCAAGGCCGCCTTCATGCCGCTGGCGCTGGCCGTACCGATCCTGCTCGGGCTGGCTGCCGTGCTGCTGAAGAAACAGGAGCGCTAAACCATGCGCGTGACCAACGTCTTCCATCTGGGCATCAAGGAACTCTACAGTCTCGTTCGTGATCCGATCATGCTGGTGCTGATCGTTTATGCGTTCACAGTCGGCGTCTACACCGCGGCCACGGCCATGCCGGAATCCCTCAACAAGGCGCCGATCGCCATTGTCAATGAAGACCAGTCACCCCTGTCATGGCGTATCGTCAGCGCTTTTTATCCGCCTTATTTCATGCCGCCCGAGCTGATCGATCAAGCCGAGATGGATGCGCGACTGGACGCCGGGCTCGCGACCTTCGCCCTCGATATCCCGCCCAATTTCCAGCGCGACCTGCTGGCCGGGCGGCGCCCGACCATCCAGCTCAACGTCGATGCCACGCGCATGAGCCAGGCCTTCACCGGCAGCGGCTATATCCAGGCCATCGTCGGCGACGAGGTGCGCGCCTTCGCGCAGCGCTATCGCGACGTGCCGGAGCTGCCGGTCGAACTGGCGCTGCGGGCGCGCTTCAATCCCCAACTCAACAAATCGTGGTTCGGCGCCATCATGGAGGTCATCAACAACGTGACCATGCTCTCCATCGTGCTCACCGGCGCGGCGCTGATCCGCGAACGCGAGCACGGCACAGTGGAGCACCTGCTGGTCATGCCGGTCACCCCCTTCGAGATCATGAGCAGCAAGGTGTGGTCGATGGGGCTGGTGGTGCTGGCCGCCACGGCGGTCGCCCTGATCGTCGTGGTGCAGGGTTGGCTCGCAGTGCCGGTCGAAGGCTCGCTGGCGCTGTTTCTGGTCGGGGCGGCGCTGCATCTGTTCGCCACCACCTCCATGGGAATCTTCCTCGGCACCGTCGCCCGCTCCATGCCGCAGTTCGCCCTGCTGCTCATGCTGGTGCTGCTGCCGCTGCAGATGCTCTCCGGCGGCACCACGCCGCGCGAGAGCATGCCGGAGTTTGTCCAGTTCGTGATGCTGGCCGCGCCCAACACCCACTTCGTGATGCTGGCCCAGGCGATTCTCTACCGGGGCGCCGGGCTGGCTGTCGTCTGGCCCCAGTTCCTCGCCATCGCCGTCATCGGGTCGGCGCTGTTCGGCCTCACGCTCCTGCGCTTCCGCCGTACCATCGCCACCATGGGCTGAACATGCGGACGAGAAGCAAACGATCACTCGGGAGGGCTGCGCGAGGGTTTCTCCGCGGGATGAATCTTCTGATCCTCTCGCTGGTGGGTTTGTGGTTGTTCCCGGCGCTGGCGTCGGGGCAGAGCGGGAACGGTACGTTGAGTCTCGTACTCGAAAACGACCTCTTCTACAACACTGACCGCAACTACACCAACGGCGTGCGCGCCGCCTGGTTGTCGGCTCCGGAAAAAGCGCCTGAATGGGCGCTGCGGGCGGCCCGACGGTTCCCCTTTTTTCCCGAGGACGGCACCGTGCGCACCAGCTACGCCATCGGACAGAACATGTACACCCCCGAGGACATCGAGATCCCGAATCCACCACGCGATGACCAGCCCTACGCCGGCTGGCTCTACGGCTCAATCGGGCTGATCGCCGAGACCGGCCGGCGCCTCGACCAGCTGGAGCTGACCCTCGGAATGGTCGGACCGGCCTCGCTTGCCGAGCAGACCCAGAAGTTCGTCCACGAGATCACGGACTCGGCGAAGCCGCGCGGCTGGGACACCCAGCTCAAGAATGAGCCAGGTGTTACTCTCACCTACCAGCGCAACTGGCGCCGCTTCATCGAGGAAACGGCGCTTGGCAACACCTTCGACATGACGCCCCACGCCGGCGGCGCCATTGGCAATGTGTTCACTTACGCCAATGCCGGCCTGACGCTGCGCCTCGGCCGGCGCCTGCCGCACGATTACGGCCCGCCGCGCATCCAACCCAGCCTGCCGGGTTCGGGCTTCTTCGTGCCGCAGAACGGGTTCGGCTGGTATCTGTTCGCCGGCGTGGAGGGAAGAGCGGTCGCCCGCAACATCTTTCTCGATGGCAACACCTTCCGCGACAGCCGCAGCGTGGACAAGGAGCCGCTGGTCGGCGACCTCCAGTTCGGCTTCGCGCTGACCTGGAGCGACGTGCGCCTCGGCTATACCCACGTGCTGCGCACCCGGGAGTTCAAAACCCAGGGCAAGACCAGCGAGTTCGGGGCTGTCAGCCTTTCTATCCAGTTTTGATGGAATCGTCGATGCGCTCAACAGTTATTGCGGACTTCGCGCCTTCTCGCACTGACTTGTTCAGCGTTTCCGTCCGACCAGCATCTCAGGAAAATCAATAGGGAAGAAACGAACCTAAGCCTCATGATGCCCACCTTGCCTCAAAGGTGTTGGGCGTGTAGCGCCCGTTCCGGCCTGCTGCAAAACCTGAATGGCGGCCGTTTTAACGTCCATGGCTCGCCCCCGTTGCGGATTGTCCGGCCTGTTGCTGGTAGGTCACGCCGAAGATGGTGTCGCCCAGCCATTTCTTGAACGACGGGTTGTCGCTGAACTGCTTGAACAGCTCGGTGTGGTCGGACAAGAGGTCGATCATGACGCGTTGCAGCGCGGCGTCGTGCTCGATCCGGGCGGTTTTCTTGTCGTTATTCTTCATGGCGTTCTGGTAGGCCGCGTCCGCCGCGACCTTGGCCGGGATCTCCTCGGCAATGACCTTGCGGATCTTGTCGCCGTCCTTCCAATCGATGTTGCCGAACTGGTCGTTGAACGCCTTGATGATGTTGCTCAGTTGGTCCAGCTCCGGTTCCGGTTTGCGGCCACCTCCGCTGGTCGGCACCGGTCCGATTTCGGCATCCTGATCCGGAAGGCCTATCTTCAGGCTGGTTTTCACCTCGACACGGTAGCTGTCCATGTCGATGGCCTCGAGGATGCCCCGGGAGAGGTCCTCTTCCTTGGGCGCGGGGAGCTTCGGGATCAGGAAATTCAGAAAGATCGACAGCTTTTCCCAGTCGGCATTCGAGTACGCCAGGATCGAGGACAGAAAGCCGTAGGTGCGGACGAAGGCCTTGGCCTTGCCCTTGAAGTTCACCTGGCCGTCCTCATCAAGATCGGCGTTGTAGGTGGCCACGCAGGCGTCCAGGATCGGGTCGAGCTTGTCGCGGTCCGCGCCGTTCAGGTAGAGCCCCACCAGATCGTCGATTTGCGCCTGCGAATAGACCTGGTAGCCGTCCAGATCCGATTTGAGGTCGTGGAGCTTGTTGGGGTCGGTCTCGTCACTGAGGATGGTGGTGCGGTAATAGGGCTCGAACGACTTCTGGATGGTCTCCGAGTCGTTGTAGAAATCGAGCACAAAGGTGTCGTGCTTTTGCGGATGGGCGCGATTGAGCCGCGAGAGGGTCTGCACCGCCTTGATGCCGGAGAGCGCCTTGTCCACGTACATGGTGTGCAGCAGCGGTTCGTCGTAGCCGGTCTGGAACTTGTCGGCGACGATCAGGAAGCGGTACGGGTCCTGTTGCACCTTGTCCGGGATCTGGCGGCTGGGGAAGCCGTTCAGGGTCGCTTCGGTGACCTTTTTTCCGCCGTACTCGTGCTCCCCGGAAAAAGCCACGATGGGCGCGTAAGGGCTCTTGCGCTCCTTGAGGTAATCCTTGAAGGCATGGAAATACTGGATGGCCCGCACGATGCCGTTGGTAATGACCATCGCCCGGGCCTGGCCACCGATCTTGCGGTGGCCGATCACCTGGGCGTGGAAATGGTCCACCATAATCTCCGTCTTCTCGCGGATGGCGTGCTCATGGGACTCCACATAGCGGCGCAGCTTTTTCTGGGCCTTGTTGGCGTCGAAGAGCGGGTCGTCCTCCACGGTCTTGGCCAGACGGTAATAACTCTCCACCGGAGTGTAGTTCTTCAGCACATCGAGGATGAAGCCCTCCTGGATGGCCTGTTTCATGGTGTAGCTGTGGAACGGGTGGTGCTTCACGGTGCCGTCGGGTTGAGGGTCCGGCTCGCCGAAGATCTCCAGGGTCTTGTTCTTGGGGGTCGCGGTGAAGGCGAAGTAGCTGGCGTTGCTCACCATCTTCCGGCCTTCCATGATCTTGTTGATCTTGTCCTCGACCGTCTCTTCCCCCTCGTCATCAGAGCCGCCGTAGGGCGCGGTCTCTTCCAGCACACGATTCATCGCGGCAGTGGTCTTGCCGCCCTGGCTGGAATGGGCCTCGTCGATGATGATGGCGAACTTGGCTCTACGGTGTTCATCGCCGATCTCATCGAGGATGAACGGGAACTTCTGCACCGTGGTGATGATGATCTTCTTCCCGGCCTTGAGGAAGCGGCGCAGGTCGCCGGAATGCTCGGCATGGCCGACGGTGGCGGAAACCTGGGCGAACTGCTTGATGGTGTCGCGGATCTGCTTGTCGAGCACCCGTCGGTCGGTGACCACGATGACCGAGTCGAAGACGAAGTTTGAAGTTTGAAGGGTGAGGGGTGAATTCTCTTTTTTCACACTTCCCGCTTCACCCTTCACAATTCCAATAAGCTGGTGCGCCAGCCAGGCGATGGAGTTACTTTTGCCGCTGCCCGCCGAGTGCTGGATCAGGTAGCGCCTGCCGACGCCGCTCTCGGCGGCATTGGCCAGCAGCATGCGCACCACCTTCAACTGGTGGTAGCGGGGGAAGATTTGTTTGTACCGCTTTTTACCGGTCTTCTCGTCCTTTTCCTCCACCACTTGGGCGTAGTTTTCCAGGATGTCGGTCAACCCTGCCTTGGAGAGGGACTCCTTCCACAGGTAGTCGGTGGCGAGCCCGGCGGGGTTCGGAGGATTGCCCGCGCCGTCGTTGTAGCCCTTGTTGAAGGGCAGAAACCACGAGCCCTTGCCCTTGAGGTGGGTGCAGAAACGCACCTCGTGATCGTCCACGGCAAAATGAACGACGCAACGGCCGAACTGAAACAGCAGCTCCTTCGGGTCGCGGTCACGCTGGTACTGCTGCACGGCATCGAGCACCGTCTGCTTGGTGAGCTTGTTCTTGAGTTCGAAGGTGGCGATGGGCAGGCCGTTGATGAACACGGCCATGTCGAGGGAGAGCGCGGTCTCGTTGCGGCTGTAGCGGAGCTGGCGGGTGACGCTGAAGATGTTGGCCGCGAACCGTTCCGCTGCCTTCACGTTGCCCGGCGTCGGCGTGCCGTAGAAAAGGTCCACATGGGCCGGGCCGTGCTTGATGCCGCCGCGCAGCACGTCTACCACGCCGCGCTTGGCGATCTCGCCCTGCAGGCGGTGCAGGAACTGGGTACGCTTGGGGCCTTCCTCGTCGATGCCGAGAGCCTCATAGCTATCGGGCTGGGTAGCGGCGAGGAACTGCAACAGCTTGGCCAGGTCGACGGCGTGTTCCCGGTCATAGTCCTGCGGGTCGCTCTGAACGTATCCGGCCTCCTCCACGAGGGAGGCGACGACGATTGATTCCAGGCCCTTTTCGCTGGTGTCGGTCGGTTTCATAGGTCCTCCAGCAAATGGGCGATGTCCTTCGGCGACGGCAGTTGGCCTTTCAGCGCCTTGGGCAGGGTCTTGGTGATTTCATAAGTGGCCACGCCGATGGGCTTGCGGGCGTCGTGCAGGGCGTATTCCACAATTGTGCGGCTCTTCTCCTTGCACAGGATGATGCCGATGGAGGGGTTCTCGTCCTCCTGGCGGACCTGCCGGTCCAGCGCCGCCAGATAAAACTGCATCTTGCCGACGAACTCCGGCAGGAATTCGCCGACTTTCAATTCAATGGCGACAAGACAGCGCAGACGGCGGTGAAACAACAGCAGGTCGATGAAAAACTCTTTGCCGTCCACCTCCAGCCGGTATTGGCTGCCCATGAAGGCGAACATGCCGCCCATGGCCCGGAGGAAATCCTCGATCCGGGCGATGAGCGCCCGCTCCAGCTCCCGCTCGCTGTGTTCCTCGCCCAGTTCCAGAAAATCGAAGGTGTATTCGTCCTTCACCGCCAGCTTGGCCTGGGCGCGAAGTTCCGGTGTGAGCGCCTGGTCGAAATTGGTCTGGCCCAGCAGGGATTTTTCATAGCTCTGGTTATCGATCTGGTGAACGAGCACGTTCTTGGACCAGCCGAACTTGCGGGTCATGCGCAGATAGAACTCCCGCTCCAGCGGGTCCTTGCAGCGCTCCAGGATGGCCAGGTTGTGGCTCCAGCCGATTTCTCGCACCAGTGGTGCGAGTTTTTCCAGGCCGGTGTACGCCTCGAAAAAAGCCTTCATCCGCCAGAGGTTGGAAGCCGAAAAGCCCCCCACGCCGGGAAACTCCGTCCGCAGATCGGCGGCGAGCTGTTCCACCACCGCCTTGCCCCAGCCTTCAACATCCTGCCGCTCCACGATCATCCGCCCGATGTCCCAGTACAGACCGACCAACTCCTTGTTGACCGCCTTGAGGGCTTCATACTGGGCGGAGCGGATGCGCTCCTTGATCTCGGACAGCAGGCGCGGGTAGTCCTGCGGTTTGCCGAGGCTGTTTTTTGGGGTTTTGTCAGTCGGTTTCATCCATGTCCCCCTCGTCATCGATCACGTCATCGGCTTCACCGGTGTCCTCATCCAGAGACAGCAGCTCTTCCTCGACAACCTCCGGCACTTCGATGCCGCGCACATCCACCTGGCCTGTGACCACATCGGAAATCAGCCGGGTGCGGTATTCGCGCATCAGTTCGATCTCACGTTGGGCGCGAGAAATGGCCTGGTCGATCTCGGCCGACTTTTCCTGGATGTGTTCAAGAATTTCCAATTGCTCCTCAATTGGTGGCAGACCAATTGGATAATTTTTCACAAAATCCGATGGAATCCGCTGCTGGCCAGCCGCGCCAGTCATGTATTGCTCGCCCAGTAACAGGAACTGTTTGGTTGATGTGAGGAACCGGAGAAAAGCGCCGTCGATGGCCTTTGAAGGGCGAAGAACAATCAACTCGGTAGTACCAAAGCCGAAATCAGACTCAAGCCCTTTGAGGTAAGCTCCCTTGCCGTTTTCAAAACAGGGAGTGATTTTCGCGACAACCACATCCCCGCGTCGGAAATAGGTAAAGCCATTCCAGACTTCGGACAGCGTGCGTTTTTCGGAGCAATCGATATCCCCATTGACGGAGATGTTCTCCATGGGAAGAAAGACAACCTTTTCTTCATCCGCCGGATTCGCTCGTGTCTCAGATTTCGATGGATTGAAGCTAACCACGCGTTTGAGCTTCGTGGCATCCCAGTGCTCCGGAATATCTCCGATCCATTCCACGCCGCTGGGCTTGAACTTGACCTTGGGATCAAGCCCCCGGGTCACGGCCTGGTTGATGACGTTCTGCTTCTGCTCCTTGAGCAGTTCGATGAGCCGCCGCTTGTTGCGTATGAACCGCTGAGCCTTACTGCCGGCCGCATCAAGAAATCTGGTGATGTGCCGCTGCTCCTCAATCGAAGGAACGGGCGACGTCATGCGCTTGAAATCCTGCCAGTAAAGCCGGTTACGGTCTTTCACGATGCCCCGAGAAAAGGCGTCCACCTCGTTCATATAGGACGCGGTGCGGAACAGATAGCTGAAGTAGCGGCAGTCCACCTCGGGAAAGGGTCGTACAACGACATAAGCTGGACTGACCAGCCCGTCCACGGGGGCAACGCCCACGGCTCCCTGCCACATGCGCATCATGTTGTAGGCAATATCCCCCTGAGCCGCTCGCTTGTATTTTTCCCGGTCGGACATCACCTGCTTGCGCTTCAGGTTGTCCATGTCGCGCACGCGGACACCGGTTTTCAAGGAGACCTCAAGAATGGGTAACTCTCCAAACCCGGTCTCGTTGCGCTGTGAGAAAAGGCGGCCGTTCCTGAACAGATTCCAGTGAGCTGGAATTACGCCCAGGAACGGCTGCCCGGAATCCTTATATTCCGGATAACCCTTTATTATCGTCACTCCATTTCTGGGGGAGTCATTTGTCGAGCTGTTGTGCACTTGAGGTCTTGTTGACGGTGCAAAAAGAGACGGCTGCACAGGTTTAATCTGCGTTGGCGGGATGCCCCTCTTTTTGACGCCAATGTCCATGTCGGAGGATGTCTCAGCAGGACGAACCGCTTCAATTGGGTGATGATACAGTACAAAATTTGTGATAGGTGGTGGTTCTATGAGTTTTAGTCCTTCTATGTCACCCGATTTCAATTGCTCTCGTAATTCCATTAACAAGCGGCCCAAAACGTTCATGCCAACCAAAGAACCGTCCTTGGAGACTTTTGCACCCCAAAAATCATCTTTACGGGACTGCTCAACAATAGGCAGATCACCTGTCGATAGCAGCAATTCACCAAAGGTACGCCAGTTTTGCGCCAGTTTGACCCTGAGACACCAGCGCATGATTTTTACGCGCACAGAATCCCAGTCCTGACGTGACCTATTTTTTAGCGGCTTGATCCGCATCTTTGCCGTCATTGGGCTTCGCTCATCAATGATCTGGCGTTGTATATCGGGCAGATGCGGGAAACGGCACGCTTGATAAAGAGCCTCAGAAGTGCGGATTCGAACCCCATTTACACAAAGCGGAAAGCCTGGTGCCATGTTGGATAGCCCACCATACTTTTCGTTCGTCTTCAGAAAGACAGCGGCTGCTGATGGGCTATAGGTTCGAATTTGATTACCCTGACTCATCAGAAAATATCCTTAGCCAACATAGCCATAAACCGCTTGAGCGATGTATCTGTATTGGTCGTCCGTGGAAACAACGGATACCAAGGATCACCTACCCACAGTGCAAGGGGAGCGTTGTTGGGACAGTTCCGAAATGTCACGATTAGGGAGCCGAAGCCCAATGACTCAAGGGAAGTGTGCCCCAACGGACGCTGGGATTCACTCAGGTATGGACAAATCTGGCGAATGCGAACTCCCGCCTTCAAGAATTCTTGTTCCAGAAGTTGGCGTCCGGCATCGCTGGAAAAAACCCCTTTTTCACCTACCTGACCGGCATTGCGAAGCTGCGGCTTGTAGTTCATGGCCTGGACGTACCTGGTTACGCCTGGCTCAGTCGGGATAACCGTGGGGCGAAGCACATCCGACGTGTCGGTATATTTTTTTCGATCTTCAAGGTTTACAGCATGCCACCAGGTTATGTTGATCGTTTTTCCAGCGGCCTTTGCCGCTTCATTCACTTTATTCCGGTGGTAGTAAGATCCTTCGTGGGTTGCAATGACAACTACATGCAATTTTGCCGTCGAAGGCGCATCTTCGGCTATCCAGGCTTCCAAATCCCTGCGAACCCGATTTCCGGTAAAAACGGCATCGTCTATATAAAGGAAAACATCTTGTGACCGGCCACAGTTCTCCACTTCAAAACCGCATTTCTTCTTCAGAATTTTGCTGAATAGCGCCAGCATTTCCTTCTGGCTCGCGCCCCCACCTTGAATATCAAGGAAATTGACGCCTTGCCAAAAACCACAAGGATCGTCACCAACAAGCTTTTCAGTTTGAAATAGGCCAGCAAGAAATTTCTTTGTATCCTTCCTGGAAAAATAGGTCATTTTGAGGACGTGATCCATCTCCCGAAGAATTGGAACGCGGACCTCCTCATCGAATTGACGAACCCATCGCTCAACATGATCCGGAGTTGGCGCGGGCAGGTCTCCCTCACGGTAATCGGCAATTGTCGAGGTAATTGAATCGAGAAGGCGATGTCGTTCCGTCATTGTTTTCCTCCGATCAAAATATCATCGAGTAACCCTTCAGTCTCCTGCTCCAGGGCGTAGATATCGGCCTTGATCTCATCGAGGGTGCGCATGGGCGCGGGCCGGTAGAAATGGCGGGTGAAGGAGATCTCGTAGCCCACCAGCGTTTTGCCCGGGTCGATCCATGCGTCCGGGGTGTAGGGCAGCACCTCGCGCCGGAAGAACGCTTCGATACCGCCTTCTTCCAGCAGCGGCACCTGTTCGCTGTCGCGCAGGGCGGTATCCGGCTCGTATTCAACCACGCAGGTCTTGCCGCCCACCTCGGCTTCGAACAGGCCGTGGATGGGATCAGACGTGGCCTTGCCCGGTTTGTGAACCTTCTTCAGCACCGGCGCGGCGTCCTCGCTGGTGTCGCAGAGGTCGCTCTGCAGCAGCTTCTTGCGCTTGGCGGTGAGCTTGACGCCGTGTTTGTCGGCATCGGCGTCGCAGACATCTATAAAGGCATTGAAGTCCAGGTGCGTACCGGCTCCGATGGTCTCGGCCACGCGGCGGGCAAGGCCCGCCAGCGGCTCTTCCTTGGCCTTGGCGCAGGCCCGCTCGAACCGTTCCAGCCGGGCCGGGTTCAGGTCGACGGCGAGGCGCAGCGGACGGTCCACCGTCACCTTCCAGTAGCCGAAGGCCTCGTTGGGGAAGATCTTGGATTTCTCGGTTTCGACCGGATTCACCACCAGGTCGCAGATAGTGCGGATATGTTCTTCGGAGAACTCGCAATTCTTCTTGCCGAGGTTGCGGCGCAGCGGCACGTACCATTCGGTGGCGTCGATGAGCTGAACCTTGCCTTTACGCTCTTCGCTCTTGCGGTTGGTGAGCACCCAGATGTAGGTGGCGATGCCGGTGTTGTAGAACATGTTCTCCGGCAGGGCGATGATGGCCTCCAGCCAGTCGTTCTCGATGATCCAGCGGCGGATATTGCTCTCGCCCTGACCGGCGTCGCCGGTGAAGAGCGACGAGCCGTTGTGAACCTCGGCGATGCGGCTGCCGAGGCGGGTGGTGTGCTTCATCTTGGAGAGCTTGTTGACCAGGAACATGAGCTGCCCGTCCGAGGAACGGGTGATCATCTTGTATTCCGGGTCGCCAGCGTGCTGGGTTAAAAAGCGCGGGTCCTTGATGTCCCCCTTACCGCCCAGGCGCTCCAAGTCGGTTTTCCAACTCTTGCCGTAGGGCGGATTGGAGAGCATGAAGTCGAATTCCTGCGACGGGAAGGCATCGCTGGAGAGCGTGGAGCCGTACTTCATGTTCTCGGCCTCGGCCCCTTCGCCTTTGAGCAGCAGGTCGGCCTTGGAGATGGCGTAGGTTTCCGGCTGTACCTCCTGGCCGTAGAGGTGAATGGAGACATCCTTGCCGTGGCTTTCGGCCAGTTCGGCTAGACGCTCCTCGGCCACGGTCAGCATGCCGCCGGTGCCGCAGGCCCCGTCATAGACGAGATAAGTTCCGGATTCGATGTCGTCGGCCACCGGCAGGAAGATCAGGTCGGCCATGAGCTTGACCACGTCGCGGGGCGTGAAGTGCTCTCCGGCCTCTTCGTTGTTCTCTTCGTTGAAGCGGCGGATCAGCTCCTCGAAGATGGTGCCCATGGAGTGGTTGTCGAGCGCGGGAAGCAGCTCGTTGCCGTCCACGTCCTGCACCGGCTTGGGACTCAGGTTGACGCGGCCGTCGAGGAATTTCTCGATCAGGTGACCGAGGATGTCGGCCTCGATCAAGGTCGGTATCTGGTTGCGAAACTTGAACTTGTCCAGGATCTCCTGGACGTTGGGTGAAAAGCCGTCCAGATAAGCTTCGAAATCGGCCTTGAGCTGTTGCTGTTTGGCGCGGTTCTTCAGGTCGCGCAGGGTAAAGGGCGAGACGTTGTAAAAGGCCTCGCCGGAGGCCTGGCAGAGCGCGGCGTGTTGGTTGGCGATCCCGGCCCCGTCGAGCTGCTTCTTCATGCCGAGGACTTTTTCCTTGCTCGGCTCCAAAAGCGCGTCGAGACGGCGGATGACCGTCATTGGCAGGATCACGTCGCGGTACTTGCCGCGCACGTAGACATCGCGCAACACGTCGTCGGCAATGCCCCAGATAAAATTCACGATGCTGTTGTGGATCACATGGTTCATAGCCCGTCGTTACTCCTTGCGCTTCTTGTCGGTTTGATTCGCGCCATCCGTGGCGCTCACCCTTCGGGCGTCCTTCGGACGTCCAAAATCGCTCCCGGCGATTTGTCCGCAGGCTCGGCCGCGCCGCCAGCCTTGACCCACTCGTCGACTTCGTCTTTACTGATGATGTTGCAACCAACAATGACGGAGGCAGCCGTGATCAAAACCCTGACCAAGCACGGCAACAGCCTGGCGCTGGTGATCGAGAAGCCGATCCTGGAACTGCTCGGGGTCGATGCCGAGACTTGCTGGATCTGGAGCGGGCATTGAGACGCAGAGCCAAGCGGAAGGTTTCCTCGAGCTCCCCCTGCCAACCGAGCACGTCAAAGTCGCGTTCGATGGCCGGGATGGTGCCCTTGCGGCGATAGATTTCGACCGCCTCCCGTACGCAGCGGCACTGGCAGTCAGGGAAGCAGGATCTCAACCTGGTCCTTAGTCGTCACGGAGAGGGGCAGCTTCAGCCTGTCCTTCAAGGGCAGGCTGAAGACGACACCAGAACCAGCTCTCACGAGGGCCTCTATCTGTGATCTCTCAGTAGTTTGTTCGTCCGGAACCTAGCCGGAAAACTGGAGGTGCGGACCAAGCCAGCCCTCCAAGAGGCCCGGACAAAGAACCACAAGAATGCCCGTCTGAACCACCACCCCCCGGTTAGCCGCTTGGGATTCAACGTGTACAACCTCATGGGTTTACACAGCCAGCCCCCGTGGACCTCACGATCAAAGCATCATTTGCGGATCGTCCCGATCGAGACGGGTGAAATCCAGCATCCACTTGGGATACATGCGCGGAGGCTCGCTGACCGCATCGAGCCGGGCCACTTCGTCCGGCGTCAGTGACCAAGCCACGGTATTGAGGTTGTCCTCGAGCTGCGCCGGCCTGGTGGCGCCAATCAGCACCGAACTCACCGCTGGCTTACGCAGCAGGTAGTTGAGAGACACTTGGGCAGGGCTTACGCCGCGCTCCCTGGCGATTCGCTGCACTTCGTCCAGAATGGCATAAGCGCGGTCCTCGTCGAACTGGATGAAGTTCTGTTCTTCCCGGCTACGGCGACCTTCCTGCGCTTTCGGGTTCCCCCGAGGGTACTTGCCAGTCAGGAAACCCCCGGCCAGCGGCGACCAAGGCGTCAGCCCCAAGCCCTGGTCTTCGCACAGGGGCACCAATTCGTATTCTACGTCGCGGGCAACGAGTGAGTAGTAGGCCTGCAGCGAGACGAACTTCTCCAGGTGCTTGCGCTCGGAAATCGACAGCGCCTTCATGAGCTGCCAGGCGAAGTAATTGGAGCAGCCCAGATAGCGCACCTTGCCCTGTCGCACCAGGTGATCGAGCGCCGAGAGGGTTTCCTCCAGCGGCGTCATGAAATCGAAGCTGTGGACAATGTAGAGATCGATATGATCGGTGCCCAGACGCTTCAGACTGTTCTCGCAGCTCTGGATGATGTGGTGTCGGCTCAGACCCACGTCGTTGATGTTGGCGCTCATGCGACCACGCACCTTGGTGGCCAGCACCACCTGATCACGCTTGCCCTTCAGGGTCTTGCCGAGAATCTCCTCCGAGAGGCCGTGGGAATAGACATCCGCCGTGTCAAAGAAATTGATGCCGCCGTCGATGGCGATATCGACCAGGCGCTGCGCCGCCGCCTGATCCAGGCCGCCGACCACTTCCCAGTAGCCCTTGGCGCCGAACGTCATCGTGCCGAAGCACAATTCAGATACCAACAGTCCGGATTGACCCAATTGACGATACTGCATAACTGACCTCCTTTTTTATCAAAATAATCGTGTTAGACCCGTCGCTAATCCAAAACTATACCTCTTCCAACTCTTTTCACACAGCAATATAAATAGCGACATCATCTAGTTTCAAAACCTCTTCATTGCTCATGTCGCCTCTCCTGCAGGGCTGTTGGCCGTCAAGGCACAGTGCCAGAACAGGGGTAAGTTACCTGCCTCTGAGTAAAAATCAACCAGAATATACCAAATTACGCCAAAGATTGCCAGAGGAATTTTGTGTTGCAAAACACTAAACAGCGAGGTATATTAGACGCTATGAAAAACTTTGGTGAAACCATCCGCGACCTTCGAGTCGCCCAAGACCTCGGGCTGCGCGAGACAGCGACCAAGGCAGGCATCTCCCCCGCCTACCTGAGCCGCATAGAGCGTGGCAAGGAGCGTCCGCCAAGGCCAGAGGTAATCAAAGAGCTGGCCAAGGTGCTGGCCGCCGATCCCGACGTGCTGTTCCGTTTGTCCTCGTCCACGGACCCGGAAGTTGTCGACTACCTTCATGACCAACCCGAAGTCATGAATTTGCTTCGCTACATCAAGGAAGCCAGCTTTACCGAGGATGAGATCAAGAGCCTCATCCAGGCAGCCGAAAGCATCAAGGCCAACACCCATTAGCCCCGCCACTCCCGGTCAATTCGCTCCCCATTTGTAACCCGAGCCATCCTGTAAATCCACACCGCAATTGAAGCGTTCCGGCATCCAGCGGCCACCATCACCCGCTGATACATGCTGTGCCCGCCGGGCCGGAATCCTTCCAGCCGGTCGATGGGCGGCAGGTCGCGCTGCGGGTCGGTGAAGGTCACCAGTTCCCCATGGATCAGATCCCAGTCACCGGTCGGGCGGCCGAATCGTGGTATGCCGATCTCCTGTTGTCTGCGGGCGTCGGCCAGCGGATCGGCGGTGCCTCGGGCCAGGATCAGACCTTCCGGCACCTCGAGGGCCGGGAACCCGGCATGGAGGTGGTAGAGCCTGCCCCAGACCACGGCCGGTTCGATGCTGCGGGCCTGGGCGCAGAAGCGTTGATGGTTCCAGTAGCCCCGTTTCAGGGTGCCGTAGACGAAGAGCCGGAGGATGGTCTCGGGACTGTCTTCCGGGTTTGTGTTCAGCTTCGCGGTGTCTCCAATGTTCATGCATTCACTCCTTCGGGCAGTGTCCCTTTGCGCTCCTGGGGTATGAAGCGGAATTCGCTGTTTTCGATGGCCCGCACATCCTCGTGGCGGATGGTGAGCATGGTCATGGGCGGCACCTCCAGCTCGCGCCAGCCCGGATCAAAGTCCACGGCAAAGTCGATGAAGGCGGCCTCCGAGGCGTAAAGCACCACCCGGTGCTGGCGGTGGATGCGCAGGCAGAGCGGCTTGTTGCCCTTGAGCACGGTGATGGTGCCGGGGTCGAGCCGCGAGGCCAGCACGGCGCTCATCTGGCCGCGACAAAGGGCAAGCGCCTTCTTCAGGCCCTCCTGGTCGATGGGGCCTTCGGGCGCGAAGCGGTCGGCCAGGCGGAAGATCAGCTCGCTATCCACCTCGGCGTAGCGCGGCAGACCGAGACGGCGGAACAGATAATCGGCGTTGTAGATGGTGCCGTTGTGGGTGCCGATGACGATCCCGGCCCGGATGGGATGGTTGTTGCGGTTGTTGAACTCGTTGCCCCGGGTGCGCCAGCGGGTGTGGCCCATGAGGATGGTGGTCTCGTTGTCGACCTGCCCGAGCAGCTCCTGGAACGGCTTCTCGTAGACCAGCTCGTGCGCCCGCATCGGCCGCTTGAAGATGCGGTGGCTGCCGTCGGTCTTGAGCCAGGCCAGACCGGAGGCGTGCGGGCCGCGCTCCTCGCTGTGCAGCAGCATGCGGATGAAGAGCTCGCGCAGGTAATCCCGCTCGTCGGGCCGTCTGCGCTTGCGGCCGAAGATGATGCCTACTTGTCCGCACATGGAGCCGGGTCCTCCTTGCCGCCGAAGTTCTTGCCGAGCGGTCTCGTCCCTTCGAGGACGAAGGCCGCGTATTCGCGCCGGTGGTCCGCCAGCCACTCGGCCACCTCCGGGTAACCCATCTCGGCGGTCAGGCGGGTCACCTCCGGGTGGTCGAGCATGTTGGTGCGCCCGGAGAGCCGCACCGTCTCCAGGGCTTCGAGGAAGCGTTCCGGCCAGGGATCGCTGGCCTTGTCGTCGGGCAGAAACTCGATCAGGCCGTGCCGGGCCAGGCGGGTGAGAAACTCGGCGGCCGCAGCGGCGGCGTCCTCCGGCAACGGCTGGGTCGGCCCGCCTTCGATGCCGGAGAGCACCTCGGTCATGTAGTCCCGGGGCGCTCGGCTGGCGGTAAACGGCGTCTGGCCGCGCATCAGCTCGACAACTTCGAGGCAGTCGGCGGCCTGGATGGTTTCCCCGCTGCCGGGGATCGGTTCGCCGTCCAGCGTGGTGGAGCGGATCAGAATCTTCATGGGGCACCTCCTTAAACAGTGAGGCCGGGAACTTGCCCGGCCTCGTTGGTGAGAGTGGTGGTTTCGGTTTCGTCCGGAAGGACGTCCTCCGGTTTGGGCCGTCCGTTCTTGAAGGCGGCGTCGCCGGGCATGTTGGCCATCAGATGCTTGCGGGCGGTCTTGAACTCGTCGCCGATCAGGCCGAGGTGGAGCAGGAAGACCCGGAAGTCGTACTTGGCGCTCTGGGGATCGAAATCCCGCTTGCGGCTGGAGGCGGCCCGGCCGTTGAGCGCCTTGGCGGCGACCGCGAGGCAGAACTGCAGGTAGGCCTTGATCCGCCCCGCGTGGAGGGTCGCCTCGAACCAGCGGAACTCCACCGTGCCCCGGTACCAGACGTTGTGCAGGTTGACCCCGTGGTAGCGGCTGTTGTCGTAGTGCTGGGGCTGGCGGTTGTGGTAGCCGTACCAGATGCGGTTGAGCTGGTCCTTGGTGCGGGGGCGATGCTGTTCGATGCGCTGGATCAGCTCGTCGCTGACCGGCCGGGTGTAGCGGTTGAGCCGGTCGCGGCTGATGCCGAGGGCGTGGAGGATCAGCGGCTCCTGCTTGTAGATGATCTTGGCCAGGTTACCCAGGTGTCTGCCGTCGAAGGGCGCGGCGTCGATATGGATGTGAATGCCGCACTGGCTGTTGATCTTGCCTCCGGCGCGGCGGATGGCCCGGACCGCCTCCTGCAGTTGCGGGATGTCGTCGTAGCCGAGCACCGGGCTGACCACCTCGGCCCGCAGATGGGCCGGGACGCTGGTCAGGGAGGCGTCCCCCACCACCTTCCAGACGCGGCCGCGCAGGTCCTCGACCTCCCAGGGGTCATAGCTGCTGGGGATGCCGACATGGCGGACCGTGCCGCCCACCACCGAGTGGATGGCCCAGGCGATCTGCTCCCGGGTGCGTTTTACGGTCTCGATCTCGATCCCGTAGTGGATCTCTTTCAGGTTCATGCGTGCCTCCGTCGTTCGTGGCGCTTCTAAGTCGTTGTCTGGCAAGGCTTTTCAGCCTCCGCTTACACCATGAATGAATGCTTCTTTCCGGACACAAATCAAGTAGAAGAACAGCCGAAGCCGACATTTAACACGTTTATTTTCAATGACTTGCGAGTTTGGCCGGATTGGGCGGCGCACAGGCGGCAGAAACCCCGGAACGGGCTGGCCGTATCCGGGGTTTCTGGGTTGGCGGTGGCAGTGAGCCGGTCAGCCGGAAGCGGTATCAGAGGTGATCAGGCTGGCGTGCAGCTCGAGGTTGCGCGACTCGTCGGCCCGCATCCGCGCCAGCAGCGCCGTGAAGGCCTCCGCTTCGTCGGTCGGGAGCTTTGACGCCCGTTCCAGCCGCGCCAGGCGCTGGTGCAGATTCTCCAGCAGGCCCAGGGCGTGGTCGCGGATCAGGCCGTCGCGCTTCTCCTGCGGCGTGGGGATGAACTCGGTCAGGCCGCCTTTGCGTCGAACGATCATGGCCGTGCCTCCTTAGCTCAGGGTCGCGCCCAGCGAATGGATGCGCGGGTAGATCAGCGGCGTGCCGGTCATCTCGGCCTTGTAGCGGACCTTGTTGCCGGTGTTGTCGGTGAAGGTGCGCACCAGGGTGTACTCGGTCCAGTTCTCGTCGATGGGCCGGGTGTCCTGGATGGTCATCGCCTCCCAGGTCAGGCCGCCGTCGTTGCTGGCGAACCATTGCAGGGTGGTGCCGCTGGGGATTTGCATCTGCACATAGGCCTTGGTCGATTCCACCCCCTGGGTCAGCTCGTTCTCGCGGGTCAGGTAGGCCCCGGTGGTCTTGTTGAGGTAGCCCACCAGGTTGACGTCGCGGAAGTTGATGGCCGGGGTGTCGTTGGCAAGCGAGCTGCTCAGGCGCACGCGGATCTGGACCCGGGTGGCGAGGTTGGGCAGCCGTTCCTCCTCGGCGGGAACCATGGCGTCCCAGGTCACACCGCCGTCGGTGGAGTATTCCCAGTCGAGGCCGGTGCCCTGGGGGATGGCCGAGTATTCGTCGAGGTTGATGTCGGAGAACTGCACGCCGGTGATCGGCTGGAAGCGGATCATCCCCTCGGACTGGAAGTTGTAGCCGTAGATCTTCATCGCCAGGTCGGAGCCGTTGAGCGGCGTCCAGGTCTCGGCGTTGGAGCTCTCCAGCAGCACACCTTCCATGTAGGTCTGGCGGGTGATGATGCCCCAGCGGCCCATCTTGCCGAGGGTGGCGGTGCGCACCTTGTAGTTGGTGCTGTTGGTCAGCAGCACCACGGAATAGCTGGTGTTGGCCTCGGCGTAGAACGGGTCGTCGAAGCGAATGCGGGTCTCGCCGCTCAGGCTGATCTCGTTCGGGGCCAGCACCTTCTCGGCGAACACCACGCCGTTGGGCAGACCGGTGGTGACGCCGCGAATCTGCACCGTGACCGGGATGCTCGGGTCCCTGGCGGTGAACTGCAGACCGATGCTGGAGATCACCTGGTTTTGGGTGAAGCTGAAGGTCTGGGCCAGCGGGTCACGGGGCACGAAGATGGTCTGGGTGCGCCAGACCACCTGCACCACGGGCACGCGGATGATGCGGTTCTCGATGATGCGCTCGATGCGGGTGATGACCAGCGGATCGTTGATCTGCAGGCTGGCCCGGGCCGAGTAGACGCCGTCGGCCATCTCCACGATGCGGTTGCCGTTGCGGGCGTTGGTCGGAATGGTGAAGGAGGCGCTGACCCGACCGGCCTCGTCGCTGATCAGGTTGCTGGCCATCACCTGGCCGTCGCAGCGCAGCACGATGCCGGACTTGCTCGGGGTGAAGTTGATGCCGGTGACGGCGATGCCGGTCTGGCCGCGCCGCCCGAGGTTGGGCGTGATCTGCAGCATGGCCGGGGGCTTGTCGAACACCGCGTAGGGGTTGATGTTGCGCTCCTCGGACCAGTCGTTCTGCTCCACCAGCACGGTCTCGTTGCCCGGCAGCAGCGCCAGGCTGCCGAAGAAGCTGGCGTTGCTGCCCGCCTGATCGACCGAGAGCACGGTGGAGTGCGGAATGCGGTCCGGCGCGACGAAGCGGGCGATCTCGTTCACCCGGGCGTCCCATTCGGCGTGGTAGATGTCCGACTGGGCGGTGTTCGAGAAGTCGTCCGAGTAGATGCCTTTCTTGGTCTGGGCGTCCCGGTTCTGCAGCTCGTTGTTCATCTGGTACTGGGCATCGTTGTACTTCAGGTCCTCGACGTCCTGAATGATGTCGTGGATCTGGTCCATGGTGATGCGGGTCAGGCCGAAGTTGCGGATCTCCATGTCGGTGGAGTTGGGCGGGCAGTCGATGCTGCACAGCCCCAGGGCGTTTTCCGGCACGATGGGCAGCTTCGGGAAATCGGCCGGAGCCCCTTCCAGCCGCTTGATCTCGGTGGTGGTGGCGTAAACGATGTCGCGGCGGCCGAGGTAATAGTCGTAGTCCAGGCTGCAGTTGGAACCGTTCACCGGCTGGTCGCCGAGGCTGCCGCGCCCGAAGTTGATCACGTTGAGGTTGCCCAGCTCGAGCTGCACCGGCGACATGGTGAGTCCGGCCGTGTTGGTGGCCGGAGGCGAAGCGGTGCCGATCTCCTCGACGCCGTCGTCGACGTAGGAGAGCGCCTCGCTGCCCAGTTCCATCAGGCGCTTGTAGTCGGTGCGTGCGCCGTTGGTGGCGGCCCGGTAGACGCGATAGCCGGTCGCGCCGCTGACCGGCAGCCAGGAGAGCTTGTTCATCTCCCCGGCGGCGGTGGCCCGGGCAATGACCGCAGCGGCGTTGAAGGCCGTCTCGCCGGTGGCGTTGTAGGCGGTCACCAGATAGAAATAGTTTCCGGCCGCCGGATGGTTGGCCTGTCCGAACCAGCCGCTGTCCACGTAGTCGGTGCCCTTGACCATCTGCTTGGTGTAGGTCCAGCGCACCGTGTAGGTGGTGCCGATGGCCGGTTCGTTACCGGAGCCGAGCCAGTCGACATGGTTGCCCGACTGCTGCCAGTCCACGCCCTCCTGGAAGATGGTCGCCCCCTGGCTGACCTCGAGGATGTCCACGACGGGATTGGGGTCGAGCAGGTCTTCGCCGCCGCCCACCGAGCCGCGAGTGACGTTGCGGGTAATCTCGACGATGGCCTCCACCTGGGTCGTCTCCTTGAGCGGCGTGGAGTTGACCGGATAGCGGCGCTTGTTGATGTCGAAGGTCTTCTGCTCGCCGCGCACCGACTTGGTGGCGATGGATTTGGGCACCAGGGTCGAGGTGGGCAGATCGCGCTGATGCCGGAAGCCCTGGATGTAGGCGCGTCCGGCGTTGGTGATCGCCTCCACGCTGTCGTCGTCGACGCCGCCGATGAAGGTGTCGAAGCCCCGCACCAGATAGCTTCCGGCCTGGTCGAAGGTGCGCTCGGCCAGGTTCTGAATCAGGGAATTGAGCCCCTCGGCGGCGGCGAAGGAGAGCTGGTCCTCGGTGATCGAGGAGACGGTGATCCGGCTGCCCGGCAGCGTGCCCAGCAGATCCCGCAGGTAGAGGTTGGACTTCTCCTGCACCGTGGGCGTGACGTCGCCGCTCTCGCGGTCGAACTTGTAGATCGGGATCACCCGGCGCTCGGCCACGTTGTTGGGCAGCGTCTGGCCGCTGGTATCCGTCGCCTTGAGAGAGAGAACCCATTTTTCCCGCTCGGCGGTGGGCTCGCCGGTGGCCGGATTGATCAGGGCCGGGTCCTGGGTGTAGCCGTAGTTGTACTTCAGCAGCTCCACGTAAACGTAATCGGCCCCGCTGGTGGTGGCCGGGTCATAGGTCAGGGTCGCGCCGCTCACCTGTTCCAGATGGCCGTCGATGTAGACCACGCCCGGGGCCAGGGTCAGGACGTTGGCGGCCGCGCTGACCTCGAGGCCCATGATGATGGAGCCTTCCTTGAACAGGATGTCGGCGATCTTGCGCCGCTCCAGGTTGATGATGTCCTGCTGCTCGTTGAGTTCGGAATCCAGCAGGTCGCGATCCTGATGGTAGCGGATGCGCTTGTAGTTCTTGGTCGGGTCGAATGTCTCGCGTGAGATGCTCATGTTTGAATCCTCCAGTTAGATCTTGATGATCCCGACCAGCTCCACGCGGGTGTCGGAAATCTTGTTGAAGTCGGGAATGTTCTTCACCTCGTACAGGTAGCCCGGGCGCAGCACCTCGCCGGTCGGGTTGGTGTCCTGATGGAACACGCCGCCCATGGCGAGATCCCCGGTGACGCTTTGCACGTACTGCACGTCGCCGCCGAAGAAGCCGTATTCGCGGATGGTGATGCCGTTGGCCTCGGCCTCGTCGAAGCGGAAGAAGATGCCGATGGTGTTGGTCTCCTCGCCGGTTTCGAGATAGCGCACGCCGTTGACCAGCAGCGCCCCTTCGGCGTCCTCCTTGAGGAAGGTCCGCTTGTAGTAGCGCTTGCGGGCGCGTTCGTTTCTGAGCCCGGTCTGGCCGATGTCCGGCGCGGGCGGATTCTGCGGGTCGGTGAAGCTGGCATCCCCGTCGCCGATGGCGCAGTGGGTGATGCCGTCCACGGCCTGGCCGAGGAGGAGTTTGGCCGTCAGTATCCGGCCGGTTTTGACGATGAGTCCCAGTGCCATTGCTGTTCTCCTTTAGGTCTGAATTTCGTGGTCTTGATCGATGAGCACCGCGAACAGGATCTGGCGCGTGTCGGCCAGCAGCCCGGCCGGGATCGCGATGCGCTGAACGGTGTCGGATCGGCTGATGTGTGCGCCGGACGTCCGGACGCTGGTGTCGATGCTCCGCAGCCAGGGGCGCGTCACCCGCACCGCCGCGTCGGCATCGACGCCCAGACGGCCATGGACGACGAGCCACAGGTCGGCGCTCCGGTTCAGGCGGTTGTCGGAATGCTGGCTGTCCGCCGGTTGGCGAGCAGTTCCTGATTTGTCGGTCCTGCGTTGAGCTGACCGTCACAGCCCGCGCCGACGACGCATCGCACTTCCGAGAGAACCGGTCTGTATTTGATGGCTTGGCACGCCGCATGATATGGCCTTGCCTGGTCGGCCTCGAGGTAGCGCTTCGAAATTGCAGCGGACGAATCCATCGATTCGGCTGTGTCCGCCCGGAGCGTGATGACGCGAATAACTCGGATGTTTGCGTTACCGCATCCGTATCCACCAGGTTCGCCTAGCTTCGAGGACCAGGGCCGGTTGCACCGACGAACGTCCCGGTCTGCCAAGGCCGGGTCACCCTCGCGGAAATGTCGATATCAACCGTGATGTCAGCCATCTATGCGCCTCTTAAAGAATCGGGTTTTCCGTGCCGGTCAGGCGCAGCTTGATGTCGAGTTTGTTTTGCACCGGCGTGCCCGGGAGCACGGTGCAGCGCCGCCAGAAAGACAGCGTCTGCTGGAATGCCTTGTCGCCGAGGTTGAGCGGTGCGCCCTGGGTGGCGGTGTCGAGTCCGGCCTGGGTCAGGGCCAGGCGGTACCAGACCGATTCGTCGGTGCCGGTTTCGTCGATGGGATCGAGCACCAGCCCGGTGTAGTCGTAGCCGGAATAGACGGTCGTTCCGGCGTCGTGCGCGGCCGGAGCGGTGTTGGCCACGCCCCGCTGCACGGTGAGATTGGCGGTGCCGCCGCCGCTTTCGATGAGCATCTGCTCGCCGTCGATGATGATGAGTTCGCCGTCGGCAAAGCGCGGTTCGGCCAGGGAATGGCGGTCTGCGCCGCGTCGATGGCCGAAGCGAGGCTCGTCTGCTCGTTGGCGACGTAGAGCTGCCGATCCTTGATGTCGCCGTCGGTGCCGTTGTAGCTCTCGGCCTCGGGGCGGCTGAAATCCCCCTCGGAAATCTGCTGGGTCAGCGCTTCGTCAAGATAGAGATGTATCGCCATGGGTTCTCCTTCAGGTGGGCCACTGGGTGGCGCGATAGTTGTTGGTGGCGGCCTCGAACCCGGCCTGCGTCGGCGCGTGCAGATCCTGCTGACGGAACAGCCAGCGGTAGGAAGGCCGCGACCAGCGGAATCCGGCCTGGTTGAGGCGCATGCGGCTGACGCGCATCGGGCGGGTCCGATCCACGGAGAGGCGCAGGCCGGTGGTGTTGAGCGGGCTCGCGCCCAGCTTCATGGTCTCGACCCGATGGCGCTGGAGAGAACCTGTGTCCACGTAGACTTCAAGCGAGGCCCGTTCGCCGGTCAGATTCGCATTGCTCAGATACCGGGTGTTCAGGGTGTTCGCGTTGAGCCGGAACACAGGCCCTCTCCGCCGCCATCGGTCGATCCGGTCGACGGCCAGGGTGACGTCCGCGTCGCAGCCAGCGGTGGAGGCGAGCAGCAGATTGCTGATGCCGCCCTGGTTGGCGGTGAGATCGAGACCTGCGTTGAGCCTGGCGCGGCCAAGCTGGAAACAGAGGCGGTGCCGGGATTCCAGGGGCAGGCGCAGGTCGTACTTGGCTTCCGCCCGTTCGACCGGTTCCGCCTGCGTGTCGAAAAAGAAATCCTTCTGCCGGAAGCAGTAGCGCAGCGCGGTCTCGCCATGGGTCAGCGGCTTGCGGTTGAGATGGCTCTCGCCCAGCCCGAAGCCGCTTTCCAGCACATCCCCTTCGAAATCGCGGCCGGTGTAGATGGGCGTGCAGAAGGAAACCCGGTCCTCGCCGACGCGGGTGTACGGAAGCCGCCAGTCGTTGAGGGCCTTGTGGTTCAGGCGCATCCGGTTCTGGCGGCCGTGAAAACGGGAGACCTTCACGGCGGCCCGGTCGATTTCCGGGATCATCTCCGTGGTGCTGGTGAGCTGCAGCAGCTCCCAGGCCCTCTGCTTGTTGGTCAGGTGACGGCAGGAACCGAGCGAGGAACGTCCGAGGACGAAGGTCTCGTCGAGAAACGCCAGCACGATCCGGCGCACGGCGTTGGCATGCCCGAAGTCGAGCATCGCGCCGCCTTCGATCCATTCCAGGAGGAACTGGAGCCAGAAACAGCGCGTGCCCGCCGGGTGGTGAAACACCAGGGCGTCGCGCAGCCCCTCGGTCTGGTTGAGACACAGCACGCGAAACACGCCGAGGCTGAACACCAGCCCGGGCAGCTTGGCGTTGCTGAGTCTGGAGCGGGCATTGAGACGCAGAGCCGAGCGGAAGGTCTCCTGCAGTTCCCCCTGCCAACCGAGCGCGTCAAAGTCGCGTTCGATGGCCGGGATGGTGCCCTTGCGGCGATAGATCTCGACCGCCTCCCGCACGCGGCGGCGCTGGCAGTCCGGCGAACAGGTGCCGTCCACTTCGAGGCCGACCAGTCTCGCCAGCAGCGGCAGGAAGCGTTCGTCGCAATGATCGACATCGAAGATGGTCGGGAAGTCGTCGATGGCCTGCTTGAGCTCGTCGAGCGTTCCGGCGGGAAGGCTCAGAAAGGTGCGCAGGTCACCGGCCTCGTCGTTGTGCTCGTAAAGCGGCGGCAGCAGGCCGAGCAGATTGTCCTTGAACCAATCCGACATCAACCGGCCCTCCGCAGATCGAGGTTGACGGTGCCGAGAACCGGGATTTCGCCGTGGCGCAGCTCGATGTCCTGCTGCGGCGCGTAGAGGTGCATGTGGCTGACGCCGCGCACGCCGTCGATCAGGGCCACCAGGTCGGAGAAGTGAATGGTCTGGCCGAAGGAGACTTGGTCGAAGGAAAAGAAATCGGAGAGCGCGGCTTCGATGCGGCTGCGCACGTTTTCCAGCGGTTCACCGGGCCAGATGTAGACCTCGGCGTCGATGGAAACGGGCCGGTAGATCGGATCGAACAGGTTGATCTCGACCGTGATGACCTTGCGGCGTTCGAGAAACTCCGCGAGGTCCCGCTTGAGCAGCGCCGAGGGCATTCCGCCGCCGTTGGGGGCGATGGCCAGTTGGACGTTGTAATAGCGGATGTTCTGACAGGCATTGGTGTCGAGCACCTTGGCCTTGGCGACGCCGGGGTAACCTTCGGCGAGCGCCTGGTAATCCTCCAGGGTGACGGCCTTCCAGAGACTGCGCAGCTCCGCCGGTGCCTGTCGGCGGGCGTGTTCGAGGGCTTCCCGCGAAGCGCCGCCGGTGGCGGGCACCGGGTTGGTGACGGTCAGGGAGACCTGGCCGCCGTCGAGGTAGACCGGGCTCAGCAGTTGGGTGATCCGGTTCGGACCGAGATTGCCCTGGTCTCCGATGGTTTGCAGATAGCTGACGGTGATGGCGCTTCCCTGGGCGGGTACAGCACCGCTTTGCCCGTCGCCGAAAATCAGGGTGGAGATGTCGAGGGCGTCCAGGTCGGCCATGAAATGACGGCTGTCGGCCAGGCTGTCCTGGAAATGATCGACCTCGCTCCAGGCGTCGTCCCCCACCGTAACGGTGATGGTGCCCTGGGCGATGACGTCGCCGGTCAGGCGGATGCGCTGGAATGGCAGCCCCGTCGACGTGAAGGTCTCGGTGCGGCGCACGCCTTGCCGGGCCGGGATGTCCACCGAGAGCACGCCTCGCGGGATCAGGCCGTCCTCGACCGTCTCGAAATCCGCCTCGCCGTCACTCAGCAAGGCGCGGCAGGCCGTCCCCGCCGGAATGGTCAGATCCTTGCCGAGCGGGGCGGAGAGCCGGAAGCGCAGCGTGGTGGTGGAGGCCACCGGCGAGTCCAGCCGGTAGCCGATGAGCTTGCAGAGGTTGATGACGTTCTGGCGCTGGCGGGCCGTGGGCAGAAAGGCCTCCGCCGCCTGGGCGTCCAGGTAGTAGGCCAGCATGTCGCCCACGCCGCAGAACAGATCGAGCAGGACGACGCCGAGATCGGAGTGGTTGAAATCGGTCCAGCGGTCGGTGAGCTGCGGGATCTTCGCCAGCAGCTCCTGGCGGATCGATTCGTAATCCTTGTTGATGTATCCGATGCTTGCGCGGCCCATGGTCTCTCCGGTTTTCGGCGGTTATGCGAGAGCGCCTGATGCTCTCGCCACGCCGGTTACTTACCGGAAGGGGCCTGGATGTGTCGGAGGCGGGACGCCTCAGCGGGTGGGATTGGCTGCCCCTTCCCGGTAGAAGGGATAAACCAGATTCCCTTCCACCTGGCTCTGGATCACGCGATAGGCGATATGTACTGGCAGGAGGTTTCTGTCCGTATTTACCGGAAGGTCATCGAATCGCACATCCGTAATGATCACCCGCTTTTCCCAGCGCTTGATGGCGTCGATGACGTAATGGCGCAGCAGCCCCTTGAGCACTTCATCGTTCTGTTCGAACACCAGATCCTTCAGCCTGGAGCCGAACTCCGGATTCATGAACCGTTCGCCGATCCGGGTGCCGAGGATCTGCAGGATGCTTTCGCGGATATGCTCGTGCTCCCGCGAGGTCGAGGCGGAAATCTGGGTGCCGCCGGAAACGGACTGAAATCGAAAAGGATGGCGCAACCCCGCGCCGAGAAAATCAAAATTCATCAGTCACGCTCCTCACAATTCAATTGGCATTGACCGGAACAGTCGGGGAAGGCCTCATCCCCTTCCGATGCCTCGCTGAAGAAACGCGCCACCAACTCCAGGCCGCTCCTCAGGGTCAGATGAATGGTCCCATCGGCCTCGATCAGTCCAGCATGGCCTGATTCCTCACAATGGAAGCCCTTGGCACCTCCGGAGATCAGATGAACAGTGATGCTTTCTCCAATTCCCTCGATTCTGCCTATACCGAGAATATCGATAGGGCCGGTCGGATTGATAAGCGTGATGAACCTCCTTCTATGGTCGATATCCAGGCGGATGCCTTCGGCAAAGCAAACCGAGAACCGCCACGAACCCATGGCAATGGGCTCCACGTCCAAAGGCAGTCCACTGAGCCCGGCGTCTTCATGAGTTGTGCGCAAATAGGTTTGATCCAAGGCGTAAATCCGTCCAGGTGCGACTTCGACGGCCGTTCCGGGTCCGGGGGTGACGACCTGGTGCTGCCCGGCGTCGATGACACTGATTCGCTGGTCGTCCGTCGTCCGCAGGATCATGCCGTCGGGCAAGGTGAAAAGCCGGTTGCCGTCCGGCAGATCGCGGGGTTCGGTGCCCACGGGCAGTTCGATGAAGGGATAGAAATCAAGCTCCGGCTCAATCTGTACCTGGTCCAAGTATTCCTGGGTCTTGA